>PAWX01000048.1 GCA_002714245.1 Gammaproteobacteria bacterium
TTTTGTTGAGCGCCGCGCGCCCAGATTCGAAAAAATTAACGTTTCCGAGTGAACCCAGAAAAAGGGGCCAAGCTCATGGCGTTTAGCACGATCAATGTCAGCACCGATGGCTTCGTCACCACCATTACGCTGAACCGACCGGAACGGTTAAATGCGCTGACCTTAACCATGGCCGACGAGCTATTCGACGTCCTGCATACGCATGACCAAGACGAGTCGACCCGGGTTTTCATCATTACTGGCACAGGACGAGGCTTTTCCGCTGGCGCAGATCTCGCGGATTCAGCGAGCCGGGCGCATAAAGCCTCAAACAGCCCGACTTTGGCGGAACGTCTTTATCAGGCGCTGGTGGATATTGAAAAACCCATCATTGCGGCAATCAACGGTGTTGCCGTAGGCGGAGGTTGCACGCTCACGCTGCTCTGCGATATACGGCTTGCAGCTGAGAGCGCTCGGTTCCAACTGCCCTTTACCAAGCTCGGCATATCGGCGGAACTAGGCTCGACGTATACGCTGCCTAAATTAGTTGGCTCGGCAAAGGCAATGGAATTGGTGCTAACGTCAAAGATGATTAACTCTGCCGAGGCCCTTGAGATCGGCCTGATCAACCACCGCATAGCGGATGATCAGTTGCTAAGCGCCGCCACCGAGATGGCGTCCCATATTGCCAGCTTGCCACCGCTGTCAGTGCGCACGAACAAAGCGACGCTGAAGCAGGCTGCCGATCAGCAGACCCAATTTCGCACCGAGAATATGGCCCTAGCCATGCTCAAACAAACTGCTGACGCCAAAGAGGCGGCAGCGGCATTTCGCGAAAAAAGAGACCCGGTATTCAAGGGTCGCTAATAGCCTTACCTCCTAGGGCATTTAGCGACTAGCGACGCGTAAATGAAGACTATAGAGGCATAATCTTAATGACCGAGGAAGAGGCTTATCTTTTTGATCTTCGCGGCTTCATTGTCGTCAAGAACGCATTACAGCCCAATCAAATTGATGATCTATCCCGACGACTGGAAACTCACCGCAACAGCAATCTCAGTCCAATCCTAGGGTCAGATCGAACTATCTTGGACGACGACGCAGGTGCCTGGTCAGCGCCATCCTTACTCGAACTTGGCGGCTCTTACCTTGATCTAGTCAATCTCCCCACCATCGCTCCGTACTTGACCAAACTACTCGGCGAGGGTTATCGCCTAGATCACGACTACGCCAAGATCGATAGTAAGATGCCCGAGCGGGAAAAAACGCTGTATCTACACGGAGGCGGTCAGGGCGCAGGCGGCCCAGAGGACCTTGTAGGCCCAAGCGACGGTGGGCAATGTTTTTACCGCTACAGCAACGGTCGCTTTTTTAATGGCTTGGTGGCGGTAGCGTTCGAGCTGGACGATGTGCAAGAAAGCGATGGCGGCTTTGCCTGCGTACCCGGTAGCCATAAGTCCAATATCGGCCTGCCCGCGGAGTGGCGACACAGCAAAACCCAAGCTGACGTTCCGGACTTCGTACAGCGAGTTGCCGCGGCCGCCGGCGACGCGATCATTTTCACCGAAGCCTGTGCCCACGGCACGGTGCCATGGGAGGGCAAACCCGGTAGCGAGCGCAGAACGCTGTTCTACAAGTACTGCCCCCATGCGGTGGCCTGGAGTCCCTGCTATTACAACGCCAACAACTATCCAGATTTAAGCGCTGAGCAGCATCAGCTTCTTATGCCACCCAGCGCTTTTGGCAACCACGCGGTTAGCCAGAGGATTTGGCAGAGGGCACAGGACGAGCAACGAGAACTATCGCAGCGACGCGCTCAAAATCAGGAACCGACGTAAGCTCCGCACGTGAACCGCAAACACGCGCTGACAGGCACCATCGATCAACCATTAGGCAGATGACATGAGCAGTAAACCCTATTTTCCAGCAAAAATTTTCAACGCTCATGACGAAATCACGCCGCGAGTGATGGTCGCGCCCCAGCGCTACATTCAAGGCCCTGGTGTGTTGAACCAAATTGACCGTTATGTGTCTTTGCTCAATGTTAAACGGGTAGGAATACTCGCATCCCAACGAGGCCAAGCTGCGGAAGGCCAGCGCATTGCGGAAAAACTCAAAAACGACGGCATCGATTGTGTCGCTGCTGTCTTCGCAGGGGAATGTTCACTAGAAGAGGTAGAACAGCATGCCGGGGCGCTGGCTGACGAGAATCTCGACTGCCTGATAGCCGTCGGTGGCGGCAAACCGGTCGATGCAGGAAAAAGCATTGCTTACCGCCTGAATGTTCCCGTGGTCATCGTGCCAACGCTAGCGTCTAACGACGCGCCCACATCAGCACTCTCCGTGATTTATACCACCGACGGAGCAAACGATTCGGTGGAATTTTATCCCTCGAATCCAGCCATGGTAATTGTGGATACTGAAGTTATCGTCGCGGCTGGCGAACGCTACTTCGTGGCCGGCATTGGTGACGCCATGGCGACATGGTTCGAAGCTAGAGTATGTTTCAAAAATCCTAGCGCGGTCACCCCAATTGGCGCACGACCCACACTCGCGTCCTACGCGATCGGAGAGGTATGTGCGCAGACATTGTTTGACAATGGTCAAGCCGCAAGTCGAGCCGTGGTTGCTGGAGTTTGCAATGAGGAGCTTGAAAGTGTGGTGGAGGCAAATACCCTGCTGAGTGGCATTGGCTTTGAAAGCGGAGGACTTGCTCTGGCTCACCCCATCGCACTAGCTTTCACCCAAATTGATGAGATACATCATAAATTTTTGCACGGTGAGATGGTCGCGATGGGAACCTTGATTCAGCTCGCAATGGAGGGCTCAGATGAAGCTGAAACAGTCGCCCGCTTCTTCGCCAATATTGGGCTGCCCATACATATGGCGCAGCTATCATTGTCGCCAAAGGATTCAGCGGCCCTAAACACCATCATTGAAACGACCTTGAAAAACAAAAACTCTCACCACATGCCGATGCCAGTAACCGCTTATTCGCTACGCGATGCCATGATCAAAGCCAACGAGTTGGGTATGTCTGTTGCTGCTGACATCGGTGATACCGCCTATCGGCGGCTGCAAACCAGCTAGCTTGGAACGGCGCCAGCGAGCAAGGCTGTTCCCGAACCCTTGGCAAGCGGTCTAGGCCATCACCTCGCCAAAGAACGTCCCTATCGCGTTGATGGCTCTGCGCGCCTCAGGAATGTCAGTGAATATCTGAAAGTCGTGAAACCCGTTTGCGAAAACATCGATCCGACTATCAACACCCGCAGCGCTGGCACGTTGCTGCAACTGAGTTGAGTCATCGCGCATTGGCTCGGTATTCACCACCTGCAGCAAGAGCGGCGGCAAGCCCTCATGGTCACCAAATAGCGGCGACACACCCACCGTATCCAGCGGGAAATCGCCAGCATACCCACGCATGCCGGTGGAGAACTCGGCCCGCCGTTCGCCATAGCTGTCGCCACTCGCCGTACCGTCTAGCCAGGCCGATAGCAGCGCTGCCGCCCCACCGAGAGCCTGGCCTTTTTCTTTCAGCCTGAGCAAACTCGCTAGCGCCAAACCGCCACCCGCAGAGTCGCCCACCAACATGATATTTTCGGGTACGACGCTCTGGCTCAGTTCGACAAAGGCAAAAACCGCATCATCCAACGCTGCCGGGAAGGTATGCTCTGGTGAAAGCCGATAGTCGAGTCCATACACCGCTACCCCGCACGAGAGTGCAAGGTATGCCATGAAGGACTTATACCCATCTAGGGAACCCACTCGATAGCCGCCGCCATGGAAAAACAGCACCGCACGATCCGTAGCTGAGTCGTTTGGCAGCACTTTTTTGGCGGGCCGACCGCCGAGCGAGAGATCTTCGAAAACAACCCGCTCGGGAATAGGCAGCTGAGACATAAAGGCATCGAGGTCCGCTCGCTCTTCGGCCACACTCCTGTCGAACTTGGACTTCTGCGTGCTTTGATTTTTCATACCCGAAAGATACTCGCGCATCTGCGGGCTGACATCGGGCAAATTCGACTCGGACACAGTGCAGGGCTAACGCGGAAGCGCGAGGGCGTCATTCTCCGGCAGCAGGTAGGTGCGCTGCAGCTGACCGTCGTGAGGGCTTTGTGCAAACACTTGGTCCATCAGCATTTCATCGCCAGCCACAGATACCTCATAGCCAATCACTGCCTCGAGCAGGGTCATCAACAGTTGCAGGCGCTTATAACTCAGCACGCGGAAATTCTCCGGGTTGAAGCTGTCCCTCAGGGCGCAATGCATCGATAGGATGTCACCCATAGACAAGAAAGAATCCACTAGCCCCATAAGCGCCTTACGCGAACGTAGGTCCGTTTGCGTGGTTAAAAAGGGCGTTGCATGCTCTTCCAGTATCGAGCTCTTGGTGCGCAACGCAATGAAGTTGACCGGGCGCCCAGACGAAGGAATTTTGACCCCCGAACAACCCGCGTGCACAAATAGATCTAAGTCGGTTTGTGCTGCTCCGAGAATGCCCACAGGGACGAGCTTGTATAGAATTTTGCCATAGCGCGTCTCTACTCGATCCAGCATCTGTTCGAGAGAAAAGCAGTCGTTGCGCACGAGCACCGGCATACTGCGATCCTCAACCAAGACCATATAATTGATCGTGCGATCAGCAAAGATCATGTCACAGGTTGCTTGCGTTACCGTGCGATTATCGACGAAGACGATGCCTTGATTCGCCGTCGCGTTGAGTACTTTGCGCACGGAGTTGAACACTTCCTCAGCATCGCTGATGAAGCCTGGCACTTCATGCGACCAAACATGGGTAAGTAAGGGAAAGTAGGTTTTTGACTCGGGCTCGCTGGCGATAATTTCGCACACTTTGAAACTCGCTTCAGAGTTTTCCTCAGCGGTCGGCAAAAACTCAATTTTGCGCGCAAATTTCTTGTGCAGTTCCGACACATGAACGATCAGCCGCGTGTTAGGTCCCACACGTTCGCTGCCCAGCCTAAGCAGTCGTGCCGAGATATTCTCGACAAGTGCCTCGTCATAGAGGTTTCTCGATAGGCGCTTATGTGTCGCATGCAGGCTGATATTTTCTTCCAAGCCTCGCGCGATCTCGGTCAGATTCAACGAGCGAGATAAGCTGATGCCCTTAAGCATGCTATGCACGAACTTTCGGTCTACTTTGCCCAGCGGTTCGGCCAAGGAGTCAGCACAAAGTCGATCCGTGAATCTGTCAAGGCTCCCCTTTTGATATCTACTCTCCAAGAGACTATCCCCCAAATCTTTCACCGGTAGTTACCGACTCATCTAAATCAAATACGTAGGTGTTTTTGTTGGACTGCATCGCTGCCAACCGAATAACAGGAAACATGCGGAGCCAAACTTCACCCAAAATTAGCCCGGCTCAAGCCCGCAGAGGGCAATAAAATCGAGCTTTTGCGCCTCTGTCATGGCAGAAAAATCTGGTACGCCAAGTTCTGTGGTTGGCCACCCTTCGAACTCGGGAGACGGTGCTTGCAGGCTGGCGGCAATATTGTGCAGGCCACCGCCGCTCTCTACGCCGTGGCTCAATGCGACAATAATCGGTTTGGGCCAAACCGGAGAAGGCACACCACCCATTTCGGGTTTGTAACCCAGATGTGCCTCCATTTGCGCGACTAGCTCGGCTTCATCGAGACCTCGCTGCTTCTGCCCGGCAGAGCCATACAGAGTGCGCGATTGATTGCATAAGTAGGCCCAACGTAGCTTGGCATGAAAGCCGGGCAAGCCTAGGCACTCTTCAGGCACCCCATCGCCACCAGAAATAACGCCGTTGTTCACCATAAAATAGTAACCGGCTATAGGCCGATCCGCGCCGACTAGGCGCTGGGGAGCGTGGGTGTAGGTTTCACTGAAGCCCCATACTAGATCGTTAGGAAGATCAGCAGACTGCAGGATTTTTATCCCGAACTCAGCGCAAGCCTCGCCCCAAGACTTGGAGCCAAATTCACCCACAGTTTCTAAAGTGCTGACGTCGATATCAAACATGTAAAATCACCCCTCTTCGACAGACAATAGTTAACTGAGCAATACAGCGTTTCAAGCCTCTTTCACGAATATCCACCCAAAATTTTTGAGAGGGCTGTTTTCAGCATCATGGCTCGTAAACACAACATTTTTGCACGGCAGCGAACCGCTCGTGGTTTTTGGGTGATATAGGAGCCCGCCAGGTTGACCCACCCAGTAGGCGTTTCTAGTCTTAACCCTTGCTCTCCCGACTGGTCGCAGAGGATCCGCTTTATGCATGCACTCGAAAAGACGCTGATAAAGACAGAGCTTAAGCAGCGCCGCGAAGAAGGTTGTGATGTTGCCGTAGTCGAGCAGCAAGTTGCTAACGCTTTTGCGGAGGAAGCACCGAATACCACCTTTAGAACACTCTATGACGATCTCATGGCGTTGCCGATTGAAGAATCCTTCCCGTACGACGAACCGTCGACTTTGCCGGCCATTCAGCAAGCCCGCCCTGAGCGCAGTGCGCAGACAAATGATCCGTTAGATGCGGACCAAGCGGCAGAGCAAATCTATGGCGGCTGGCTCGGCAGGGCCGTGGGCTGCTGTCTAGGCAAACCAGTGGAGGGCTGGAAAAAAGCGCGGATCGAGACCTATCTCACAGATGTCGGTGCCCTACCGTTGGACGATTACATACCGTTTTCCGAACGGTTAATCGCCAACGCGCTCAAATCTAGCACCCGCGGCAACATCCAATGCATGGATCGCGATGATGACATGGACTTTACCGTGCTTGGGTTACTGGCTTTAGAGCGCAAGGGTGCGGCGCTTTCACCTCGAACGATCGCCAATGCCTGGGCCGCGCATATGCCCCTTGGGCTCACCTATACTGCCGAGAAGGTCGCCTATCGAAATTTCGCGCTAGGCATTTGGCCGCCGCACTCGGCACTGTTCCGCAACCCTTTTCGAGAATGGATCGGCGCCCAAATTCGTGCCGACATATTCGGCTACGTCGCGCCGGGACAACCGCAGAAGGCCGCCGCACTGGCCTTTCAGGACGCCAGCATTTCTCATACAAAAAATGGTGTCTACGGCGAGATGTTCGTCGCCGCGATGATCGCTGCTGCGTTCAAAGCGCCGGATGCGGAAAGCATTGTCGATGCGGGGCTAGGCGAGATTCCCAAGGACAGTCGACTAGCCGCCGCAATCCGTGCAACGCAAGCTTGGTGCCAGCAAGAGATTGCCACGAACGTGCCAAACTGGCAGAACGTTTGGGAGAACATTAACGAGCACTATGGCCACTACCATGGTGTACACACCATTAATAATGCGGCGTTGGTCGTTTTAGGTGTCTATTTCGGTTTCGCGGACTTTGAGCAAGGCATCGTCGTCACTACACTGGCGGGGTGGGATACCGACTGCAATGCCGCCACGGTGGGATCGATCCTCGGGGTGAAATTCGGCGCCAAGGCACTGCCGAGCAAATGGACCGAAGTGCTTAACGATCGCCTTATCTCAGCCGTGCGTGGTGAAAATCACAACTCGCTGTCGCAGCTTGCCAAGCGCACCGTCGCCGTCGCCGCAGCAATGTCGATCAGCGAGGAAGCGCCCAAGTTCGAAACACTGTCCGGCGAGGCCTCTGGAATCTGGGAACTGGATACGGGCTGGGGTGCGCAGTTACTCAAACTCAGTGAGGGCACCATCTATCTGGTCGATAACGAGCTGGGGCCGTTCAACATCAGCGCCAGCTCGCTCAACAATGGCGAACTCAAGTTCAGTTTTGCCATCGACAAAGGCGACTGGGACTTTACTGTCGATTTTGAAGGGCGGCTCGACGGCGATCAGATTGAAGGTTCCTATTACCCAGGCGTGGTCCCAGTCACTGGCCGACGCATGTCCCATGCCTAGCCAGGCATAACGGCAATAGAGATTAAGAAAGAGATCGACACAAACACTGGCGCACTGACGCAGATCACGCCCAGTCGTTGGATTCACGCCTAAAGCAGGCGCACAAGAGGAGCATTTATGAAAATCACCGACATTAAAGTTACTGTCTGGGAATGGAAGGATATTCCACCAACGCGTTACACCCTCAACGTGAAGAGCTCAGGTAGCTCCACGCATATGGCACTCGTAAGAATCATCACTGACGAGAGTATCGAGGGGCACGCCTTTCTCGGCAATGCCCTTAGCTCTTTAGGCAACGATGCCAGCACCATCATTGAACGATTCAAGCCGATGTTGGTAGGGCAAGACCCTCTGGATCGAGAAAAGATCTTTCAGCGCATGACGAATTGGGCCATGGGCCCAATCCTGCGGGTGATCGGCGCAATCGACGTGGCACTTTGGGATCTGGCAGGGAAGGCGGCCGGCGTGCCGATACACAAATTGATGGGCTCCTATCGCAGCAGCGTGCCCGCCTATGCCAGTTCCGCCGTTTTTGAGCATACCGAAGAATATGCAGAAGAAGCCGTTCGCTATCAAGAAGCGGGCTGGAGGGCGTACAAAATTCATCCGCCCGCCATCGCCGCCTGGGACATCAAAATTTGTGAGGCGGTGCGCAAAGCGGTGGGCGATGACTACCGAATCATGCTGGACTCGACCTGGTCATACGATTACCCGGACGCCCTACGAGTAGGGCGAGCCGCCGAGGCATTGGACTTTTACTGGTATGAAGACCCACTAGCCTATGACGACATCAATGGCTACATCAAACTCAAGCAAGATCTGCGAATACCGCTTATGGCCACCGAAATGCCCAACACCGGCCCCAAGGCTTATGCGCCGTGGATTATGAACAACGCCACGGACTATCTGCGCGGGGACGTTGCCATCAAGGGCGGCCTTACCTCTTGCCTGAAGACTGCACACACAGCCGAAACGTTCCAAATGAATTACGAGGTGCACCACGGCGGTAACTCGTTGAACAACGTTGCGAACCTGCACCTCATCATGGCAGTGAAAAACTGCGAGTATTTTGAAGTGCTGCTGCCGGACGAAGCGCAAAAGCACGGTCTGGTGCAAGATATTGAGGTGGATAAGAACGGCATGGTGCATGCGCATCAGGAACCGGGGCTTGGCGCACAAATTGACTTTGAGCTCATCGAGTACAACAAAGTCGCGGAACTGTGATTTAGCTAAGCCATCTTGGAATCGCGGTGCAATAACCTACTCGCCACCATGGAACGGCGACTACTCACACAATAAAGACCGTTTATCGGCATCTTGGCTAGGAGAATGAACGTGAGCAAAGCAATCCACATACTCGATTGGCAGCAACTGCAGGATATGCCCGTCGCCAAATGGGAGCCTGCCAGCATTCTCATCGACGGCCAGCTCTACGTGCTTGGTGGTTACGAGAACTACATCATGTCGAGCAGATGCCTACATGTGTTTGACCCTAAGACCGAAATTTGGCAGCAGCTGCAGGACCTACCCAGCGCCATATCTCACGTCAATCTGGTACCCGGAGAGTCAGGTTTCTGGTTCGCGGGTGGCATGAAAGACAAGGTACACCCGGGCAAGGATCATATTATTGCTGAAGTCTGGCACTACAACATCGAGCTCGATCGCTACACAGCCGCGCCACTCCTGCCCGGCCCACGAGCCGGTGGCGGATTGGCGCGTATCGGCGACAACCTGCACTACATATCCGGCTTGATGGCGGACCGAGACACCGATTCGCCGGATCATTGGGTGCTCGACCTCGCGGCTTGGCGAGAGGGCGAAAAAACCGACTGGGTCGAAGCCGCCCCCCTACCCGTCGGACGCAACCAACTTTCGGTCGCGGTGCTCAATGACGAGATCTACGTAGTAGGTGGCCAATTCAATCATGACTCTCAGCAGCTCGATCAAACCGATGTCGATATCTACAGCCCCACGACAGACACGTGGCGCGCCGGCCCGCCGCTGCCCTATGGTCACTCGCATTCCGAAGGTGCGACCTTTGTCCATGCAGACACGATCTGGATGATCGGCGGACACCACACTCCGGCAGGCCAGAAGAAGAGCTTTTGCGGCGATATCCTAACGCTACAGGCCGGTGGCGAGTGGCAGGTCGTGGCTAAACTCCCCAAACCGATTTCCTCTCCCGCCGCCTCCATTGTCGACAGCACACTGTATGTAGCTGGCGGATGGGATGGGCGCCGGGAAAGCGAAACCGAAAAATGGCTGTCGTCGCCAGAAGTGTGGACGGCGGCCATCGGGGCGTAGTACATCTGAGCTGTATAGGGCTCCGTTTCGGTCCTAGGCTTCGGCTCTAGCGCTACTTTGGCCTTTTCCGCCACCGTCACCGGCACCGCGTACCCAACATGCAGCGACGACTCAAACTTGCAGGCCTTATGTTGCTCGGCATCGCCGTCCTCGCCACGCTCGGCTACCATTGGTATCTGGCCTGGGTCACCCGGGAATACGGTCAGCACCTACCGCGCGTCGACATTACGGTTGATACGACAGATCGCGAATACTATGTGTTTGCTCCCTATAGCGCGCCCGACGCGCCAAAGCCCCTGGTGTTCTTACTGAATGGCGGCGACGCCGGTCATTGGCGGTTCCCGCAACAGCTTGCCTGGCAGGCACTGGCCGAGGAGCTTGGCATCGTCCTCGCCGTCCCGGTGGGCAAATACGTCCAAGACAACGAGGGGGCTTGGCAACTCAACACGTCAGCCAGTACCTATCAGGACATCGACTACATCAATCACGTCATTGACGATGTCGCCAGGCGCCATGTCATTGACCTTGACCGGCTGTATGCGGTGGGCTACTCCCTAGGTTCCATGTTTGCCTATGAACTGGCCTGTCATCTGAGCCATCGTTTCGCCGCCATCGCATCCTTCGCTGGCTCCATGCCAATTCGACCAAGTGACTGTGACCCCAAGCGCCATGTGCCGTTGATGCATATTCATGGCGTCGACGACCCCATCATCGCCTACGCAAACACGTGGGATTGGAAGCACTGGCCCACTGTCGGCACCATGCGCGACGTGCCCGGTCTTGTAGCGTTCTGGCGCTCGCGCTACCGGTGCAGGACTATCGACACTGCCAAGTCGTCCAGTGAGGTTCACACGGTCTACACCGAGTGTGAACAAAGTACCACGGTTGAACACTATCAGCTTTTGGCGGGCACCCACGAATGGCCAGCCACGCTCGGCGAGCGGCCGACCTATGAGGTCATTTGGGCATTCTTGAGTCGTTATGCTCTGCCACAGACAGCAAGTAGCACATAACGCAGCGCTGGCCTACCTAGGCGCAGCCTGCATTTGATCCTCATCCTCCCGCAGCAGACTGCGTAGATAGGCGGGGTCGTCGTTGGCGGCAATCGTCGCCTCGGGAATTCTCCCCTTAAAATCCTGAAACGGCAGCATGTACGGCCTGCAGTGTTGACCAATCAGCGTCACCCGCAAACCTGGCGTAGTTTTGCGGTATGAGCCATGCCACAGAGCGCCGTTGAAAATCACCAAGGAGCCCTTCGGCGCATCTACTGGAATGGCAAGGGGTAGTGCTTCGCCCAGTTCCGGCAGGCGCTCCAATCGGTGACTGCCCGGCACATAGGCCAATGCCCCATCCTCTCTAGAGTATTCCGTTAGCGTCCAGTTCATGTTGGCAATATGCGGCAGCTGCCAGTTCCAAGGCGCGGGCACGACACTTTGATCTGCGTGAAAGCCCGTGGTCTCTTCACTCGGCCAGTCGTCTGGCGTCTGCCACTTAATCCAGCCGTCACTAACCGCGACGCGATGCCCAACACCGAGCAGATGCGTCATCAGCGCCTTTTTTACCGGATGGGTCAAAACATCGACGAACACAGGATCCTCGTAGACAAGATGGGAGAAAATCATATGGCCAATTTCGCTTGGTCGACCGGTAAACGCCTTGGTTGGATTCTTATCCAACTCAAAGGTGGCGTCGGCGCGGCTTTCACCCACCCGTAATATCCCATCCCGAAGCTGATCTACCCAAGCGTCAGACACCCGCAGGGTCTCCTTGTCGACCACCGTAAGGCCGATTTCGTCGAGTTCAGCGATATGGCGCTGCAGTCCGTATTCTTCAACGATGCCACTGATGTCTGCAGGTTCTTCGATAACCATATTTGTCCTATGCGTTCTGCAGTTCAACGAATTTTCGATAGGCGCTCGTCGGCTGCGCCATGAGAGCTTGATGATTGCCCACATCGCGCACTTGACCGTCTTCGAGAAAAATAATGCGATCCGCCTCTCGAATGGTCGATAGCCTGTGTGCGATAACCACCACCAGTCGGCCCTTGGCGGTATTGCGCAAAGCTTCTACCAGCGCATTTTCAGTTTTTGGGTCAAGTGCCGCCGTTGGCTCATCAAGTACTAAAACCGGTGTGTCACGCACAATGCCTCGGGCAATCGACAGACGTTGTTTCTGCCCCACTGACAATGTGTCGCCACCCCTACCAATGATGCTGTCGATGCCATCGGGCATCTGCTCGATGAAGTCCATGGCGCCGGCGATTCGGCAGGCTTCGAGCATCTGTGCTTGGGTTGCCTCGGGGTTTGCTAGCAGTAAATTGTCTCGAATGCTCTCGGACAACAGCATGTGCTCTTGGAACACATAGGTCACCTGCTTGCGTATTTCATCCACCCCAACATCCGTGAGATCCATGTCGTCAAAACGCATCTTACCTCGTGAAGGTTTGATATAGCCCGGTAGCATGTAGGCCAACGTTGTCTTACCAGCGCCGGTTGGGCCCACAATTGCGACCAGTTCACCCAGCGGCAACGAAAGACTGATGTCGCGCAGCACCTGCGTGCCGTCAGGATAGGTAAAGCCGACGTGTTCCAGCTCGACACTTTTTTTAATCGTCGGCAGAGGGGCCGATTGATCGTGCAACTCTGTGGTGTAGTCGATGAAGAAAAACACTCGACGGACCGCGGCTACATTGCGCTGCAGCTCAATCCAGTACTTGCCAGCCAGCCGTGCATTGGTACCCAGTAGCAGAAAGAAACCCGCCAGCACCGCGTAATCGCCTGGAGATAGACGCTCGGCGATGATCTTGTCTGTGGTCAGTATGAAGGCCAGGCCCAGT
This sequence comes from Gammaproteobacteria bacterium, assembly GCA_002714245.1. Classification (GTDB taxonomy): domain Bacteria; phylum Pseudomonadota; class Gammaproteobacteria; order Pseudomonadales; family Litorivicinaceae; genus HIMB30. The sequence goes on from PAWX01000048.1 coordinate 12,992, forward strand.
GCAATAATGAGCGCCGCGTAGGACAGCGCAACCGCCGCCAGATCGACTAAGAATGTGATGCGATGTCGCTTGAACGACTCCTTACTTTTGTCCGCAAAATTCTCTGATTCAACTTGGGAGCCACCCAATGATTGCACGGCGCTGATGTTATCGACGCTTTGCTCAATCTGATTGGTCGTAGAGGCACCAGCGGCGCGACTGGCTTGATTGACGCGGCGAGCGATGCCCGATAATGGCGCTGTAAGTAACAGGGTCATGGGCATCAGTGCCGCAGCCAACCAAACGATCTCTGGTGCAATCGAGCCGTAGCTGTACTTAATCATCCACAACGACAACAGCGCGCCAAACAACAGCAACAGTGGCGCCACGGTGAGCTTGTAGCAGATCTCCGGCAGCATGGGCGCGTCGTACATGACGCGGTATACGGAATCGCCAATGCGTTGATCGTCCAAGGTCGTCATTTCTAGCCGCGTCAACCGGCCCATCAAGCTGGTGCGCAAGCTATTCGCCAGTCTTTGGGTCATGCGAATTGTGAGCAAGGTCTCCAGCAGCCCCCAAATACCACTGGTCTGACTACCCCCCGCAGACAGGGCTTGCTCGGACTGAGTCGCCGCATCATGACCTTCGGGCAAACCACCGCGTTCGGTTTGAATACTTGGCATGGCACGCATACCAAAGAGCGCCAAAAGCGCCAGAGACAGAGCCGTTAGCGCGATCATGATCTGGTTAGGCGCCATGCCCTGAATCATGTGCAAAAACGGATCCAAGAACGGTGGAAAGCGCACGCTGGGGTCAAGGGGCCGCTGCAAGATCACCTGATCTACGGCAATCTTCAGCAGCCACGGCAAAATCAGCGCCGGCAGCAAGGCAACCGTGGCAAAAATAAATTTGTAGGCAAACAGCCTTTTCACTTTTGCCAGCAGTCCAATCGAGCGGCCGATCAGGACAAAGGTATCTGTCAACGTGAGCTCGGTATCGACATCAATGCGATCATCGTAGCGCTTTGCGCTGCTGGTGCCTGCGCTATTCGCCCTTGCATCACTACTCACTATGGGCAACCTGCTTTTTATCGGTGCCAAGTTCGGCCGCGACAAATTCGGCGTAGGGACCCTGCTGCGCTACCAGTTGCTGGTGAGTGCCAAGTTCTTTGACCACACCATCTTCCAGAAAAGCAATTTGATCGGCATTGCGAATGGTCGACAGCCGATGGGTGATGATGAATACCACGCGAGACTGGGCCCATGCGGCAAGATTGGTCATCACTTGGCGCTCAGTCTCGGCATCTAAAGATGCGGTAGGTTCGTCTAAAATCAGAATGGGTGTATCGCGCAGGATTGCTCGGGCAATGGAAATTCGCTGCCGCTGGCCGGTAGACAGTTTGCCCCCTCGCTCGCCCAGCTCTGTGTCGTAGCCCTCTGCGAGGGTGCAAATGAACTCGTCCGCACACGCCACCTTGGCCGCGGCTACTACCTGCGCGTCATCAACATCGCGCATGCCATAGCGAATGTTCTCAGCGACACTGGTGGCGAAAAGAATATTCTGCTGCAGGGCGATGGAGATATTGGCTCTGACGTCTTGCGTCGACATCTGGCTCAGCTCGGTGTCGTTGATGAATACCGCGCCGCCGTCTGGGTTATACAGACGCAACAGCATCGACATAAGCGTGGACTTACCGGAGCCGGTAGCGCCGACAATGGCCGTCACGGTGCTGGAACTGGCAGACAGCGTAGCACCCCGAAGAATTGGGCGATCCGGCTGATAACCAAAGCGGAGGTTCTCGATAAGCACCTGCTGCAGTGGTTGGGGAAAGGGCTGAGGGTCGGCAATGTCGACAACCTCTGGTTCCAGATCCAGTAGGAAAAACGCTCGCTTTAGGCCTGCGACCAGGTCTTGCACCGTGCACCAATAAAAGGCGAGTTCCCAAATCTGCGCCGAGGCCTCTTCGCTGCGCAAGGAAGCGGCTTTAAAGGCGCCCAAATTCCATACCGCGAAACCCACCAAGGCGATACCGCCACCGAAGTACGTGGGCTCCTCACGCATTGCCCAGACCGCCATAAAGTAATCGGCAACGAACACGAAGCTGAGTCCGATCATCGCAACACCCACGGTTAAGAACGCAATGTATTTGCGCATATCAAAGGCGGCATCCAGCGCCTTTTGCGAGTCGTTTTGAAAGCGCTCCATCAAGCGGGTTTCTGCACCACTTGCCTTAACGACTCGAATCGCCGCCAAAGTTTCCTGGATCCTCGACGTTAGCTCGCTATTGCACTCTCTCGACAGCGTCGCCGCCTGGCGCACTTTCGGAATGTAGTAGCGCATAAGCGCATAAGTAGGAATGCCAGCGAGCATGACCATGAAACCGAGAGCAGGTGAGAAAAGCAGCAACACAAAAATACCGAAGCTCGCCCATGCCACCACCCGAAGCGGGGATATCACCATGTACAGCAGCACGTTAACGATGGTGGCACTGTCTTGGTAGATGCGATAAATCGCGTCTCCGGTCTTTGAGTCGCTGTGAAATCGAAGCGACAAGCGCTCCACCCGTGACAGCATTTCCACGCGTAAGTCCTGATTGACCCGCTGAAAAATCCAGATCATGTAGTACCACACGCAAACACTGATACTCAGTAGTAGCACGGCTAGAACGCCTGCTAGCACAATGACTCTTTGGCGCACTTCCTTACGTTGATCGGCGCTTAATGTGGTTTCATCAATACCAGTACTGGCGACGTACTCGCTGTCGAGAAGCAACATGGTCGCCTGCATGGGCTCGAGTTGTTCGCCCATGATGATTTTGTTTTCGATCAGATCGTTGCCGATAATCCCAGCGCCCAACACGCAGGCACCAAGGATGGTGTTAATCAGAACGAAGGTGGCCAGGTGCTTCGCCTGCGCGCGGTAGTAGGGCCAACAGCGGAGGGCCAGCCGGAACGCTTCTTTGAGCTCGCCAGACTCCCCGGACGATTCTACCGACTGTGTTTGACCGGAACGCGCCGCTGCGTCAACCATGCCTCCCCTCTTATGGATCCGTTCCAGGTTGTGAGCGTTGTTTAGGCGTAGCCCTGATCGGCGTAGCGCGTCCAGGGCTCGCGCTTACCGATGCCGTAGCCGGTCAGCAGACCAGCGGACAACCACGACTTAAAATCGGGAAAATCATTGAGCACGTCGATTCGATCCAACGCAGCTAACCACGGTGCTGGATCGTACTGCACCTGACGCGCTTCGTAGACGCCGTCTTCAAAGACCCCATAGCAGGCGTGCAGCACTCCGCAGCGCGGCTGACCTACGCTGCCTGGGTTGATAAAGGTTCGGTGTCCGATCTCGTGCGTGAACTGCACATGGGTATGACCAAAGAGCGCGAGGTCTAAGTCGCTGCCACCACCAAGAAGATCGAAAACATGGTCTTCGGCATCGGGTACCGCAGCCAGATCTCTGCTGCCCAGGTCGCCATGATGTAGATAAGCCGATAGCCCATCAAAGTGGTAGGCGCCGGCATCGGTAAATGATTCGATGCAGGGCACCGCCGAGGCATCGAGATCAGCCAAAATCCATTCGTTGAGTGCCACCCATTCAGCCGGCCAACCGCGAAAGATGCTTGGGTCGAGCACCTCGTCATCGTGATTACCACGAATGGCAATACTCGGGTTCAATTCACACAAAAGCTCAAGGGTCTCATTAGCCTGGGGCCCAGACAAAAAGGCATCACCCAGAAAGATCGACGCGTCCGCGTCCCGCTCGGCTTGCATCACAGCCCGCAGTGCCTCGGCATTTCCATGTATGTCGCTAATCACCAAGACTTTCATCGATTCAGCTTATTGATCACGCTTTGTGAATGAAACTGCATGAGGAAAAAGCTCCCCCATTTTTGGTCTTTGTGCCGCACCAGCCACGTCTGAAGCGCGATAGGACTACTGCTCAAATATCGATTTCAGCTCGAACAGCGCGAAGCGCTCAAGGCGTTGGTCATCACCGCTGCCATAAAAAATCAGCGGGTCGGTATGAGCGTCTGGCAAATAACAAAAAGACGCCGATACCTGGCCATCGTTGATGAACACTTCGATCGATGTCAGGTCGACGACGAGCCGACAAGACAACTTGGCAGCAGATCCTATCGTTATGGGCAGGCGTACCGATTGTTCTGCCAGTCCAAGCTTGTGGGGCCTGCCATTGACCAGCGTCAGACACGCGGTTGCCCAATCAAATGCTAGGGTCTGTCCCCGCACGATTAGATAGAGGGCCTTGCTTGACCCAGTAGACACTATGAAAGACACATCGAATAGCCTCGCCTGGGTATCTGCCACGAAAGGCTTGCCGGGCCAAATAGTAGTGTTCTCGTGGACTATTGCCTTGCCGCGCAGCACATCGAGTTCGGCCACTGGTTGACGGGTCAGCACCGCGCTCGCCCCCGAGCCTTTGAGTTTGAGCTCAACCGGGATGGAGAGTTGTTGATTGAAAGGCATCTCAGGATAGAGCCCCCCTGCCATCCACGAGATCTGAACACATCGACCGTCGGGGGCATTACTCCAAGTCTGGGCCGCGTAGCCGTTGTAGCCGCTTTCACTGACCAGCAATGGTGTCTGGGGCTCGAACTTCCTGCCATCGAAGCTGCCAACAAGATAACGTCCGCTGGCACTCCAAAGAATCCAGCGCTCGACACCGGATTCATCAAGCAGTGGGAAAAAATCAGGGCACTCGGTATCGTTAGCCAGCACCACTTCCTGAATTTGCTGCCACTGTTGAGCATTCTTTGAAACCAATAGCGCATACCGATCCTCTGCCAGATACAGCGCCATTACCCACTGTTGACCGGCGGCGTGCCATATGACCTTCGGGTCGCGGTTGTCGTCTTCAATCCAATCAACTACAGGATTGTAGTCGAACTTTGTCCATTGATAGCCGCCGTCGGTGCTGTAGGCGAGGCACTGGGTAAAGGGTTTCGCTGGACTCACCTGCGACCCCGCTGCGGTATAAAATGCGAGCAAGGTGCCTGCTCCGAATCCGGCAGTATTATCGTGATCGACCACGGCTGAACCGGAAAACATGGTGCCCATGGCATCGGGATGTAGAGCATGCTCCAACTGCCGCCAGTGCAGCAGATCAGAACTGATCGCATGCCCCCAGGTCATCTCGCCCCACACCGTAGCGTGCGCATTGTGCTGAAAAAACAGGTGCCAGACGCCATCGCAGAAAACTAATCCATTGGGATCATTCAGCCAATTTTTTGCTGCGGTGAAGTGAAATTGTGGCCGGTGCAACTCAGCATATTGTCGGGTCATGGACGCTCTCTGTTCTTGCCGGTTTGCGCACCCAGCAGGGTTTCAATGCAAACCATTGTTTTTTGAGTCACTCGGCAATCCCGGCAACTAATCCACTCGCGCGGCCCTAAATGGGTGATCTTCCCAACCGCGACAGTTTCTCGGGGGAACCGTAACAGCAATAATTGCGCCTCACCGCATACCACTGTTTAAGGAACTTCCCTTTATGTTTACTACATCCCTCGCGACAGACCAAGACGCCCTCGAACGGGTTGGTGGTAAGGGCCGGTCACTGTCCAAAATGGTCCGTGAGGGATTCAACGTGCCAGCCGGCTTCATTGTCACCGCCGATGCCTACCGATCGTTTATTGCAGATAATAGTCTACAGAACGAAATCGTTAGTGATGCAAGGCCATTGCTCAAGGAGGGTTATCCAGTCTTCGATCAATGCTCCACGGTTATCGGCGACAAGATCCAACAGGCAAGCATCGACGTCGCCATCGTCATAGCAATCAAGACCGCCTACGACGAGATACAGGCAGAACATGGTGAAGATGCACCAGTTGCCGTGAGGTCTTCTGCCAATGCTGAAGACCTGCCGGGACTATCCTTCGCCGGGCAGCAAGAAACGTTTTTGAATGTGCGCGGCGAAGACGCCGTTGTTGCCGCAGTAAAAGATTGTTGGGCGTCGCTGTGGACTGCCCAAGCCATCAGCTACCGGCATCAAAACGGCATCGATCAGGGCAGCGTCGCCATGGCCGTCGTGGTGCAGCTAATGGTGCCTTCAGAAGTGTCTGGCATTTTATTCACTGCCAATCCGGCCTCTGGCGAGCGGGCAGAAATCATTATCAACGGCAGCTTTGGTCTTGGCGAATCCGTCGTTAGCGGCCAAGTGACGCCAGACACCTACATTATCAATCGCGAAGATTTGAGCGTTCAACAAGAACTTTTAGGACCCAAGGAACAGCAGATCGTCGCAGACGGCGACAACGGCGTACGCATGGAATCCGTCGCTGAAGAAGATCGTTCCAAGTCGTCTATCAGCCCCGAGCAGCTCAACGAACTCTGCGAGACGGCGCTGCAGATTGAAGCGCTTTATGAAGGGCTGCCCCAGGATATCGAGTGGGCTTTTTTCGGCGGCAAGCTGCACCTACTGCAATCAAGGCCCATTACCAACCTAGGAGCCCAGCCCATAGAAGTGGTTTGGGAGCCAACCGCGCCTGCACGATTTGTCAGCCGACGGCAAATTGTCGAGAACATGCCTGAACCCATTTCGCCACTGTTTGAGGAGCTCTATCTCACTAAAGGCCTTGAGTCGCCGCGACCGAAGAGCCTAATGGTCGGAGGCGGGCCGATGTTCGTCACCGTCAATGGCTATGCCTACCAGCGTTTTGATTTCCCGCAGGTCATCAAGGAGGCAGACGAACGCAAGCAGCAAGGCGAAACCCTTTCGATCACGGAAGAAGAAATTGAAGCGGCGGAATACAGTGCCTTTGCTGAGCAGATCAAAAAGAGCAAGGAGGCGGCAAAAGATGCAGCGATTGCCGACCTCAAACCTTTCAAAGAACACTTGAGTGCCGATGATCGAGTAAGCTTTGATGCGTGGTACGAAACGCAAGATGAAGATCAGATTGATGGCTCGATCGTATTGCCGGAGAGCAACAATCCAACCTACATGGCCTTTAACAACACGACCGCCAACGATAAGCAGCTAAAGTCATGGTACGACGAGACCCTACCTCGCCTAGAGGGTATCGCGGAGAAATGGCGAACACTTGACGTGCAGACAGCCGACGACGCGACACTACTGTCCGCTGTGGTCGAGATGGGCATTGAGGAAGGCCGCTATTGGTCTGCTGATTCCAGCCACACCTTTGGGGTTGCGAAATCTACCGATGATCAGCTGCAGTGCTTTCTGCGTGAGACCCTACCCGAGCATAATTTTATCAGCGGCCAGTTCTTAACCGGTATCGAATCCAAGGCCATGCAAGCCAATGCGGACCTCTTTGCAATCGCAAANCTGGTTAGAGCAAGCGAGCAGCTGAGCTATCTGGTGCTAAGCATTCCATCGCAATTTTTGCTCAATGCNCTGCGCAACGAAGCAGCTGCAGTCGATNTGGTCGCAGCCATCGATAGCTATTTGGCCGCCTATGGNCATCAAGGCTANAGCATGGACTTTATAGAGCCGACCCAAGTTGAAGACCCCTCTGCATTNTTCGCAACNCTCAAGGGCATGGTGCGCGATGNGAACTATGACCCGAAGAATCAGGCGCAAAAAACTGCGGCAATCCGGGAGAAAAAACTCGCCGAAATCTCTGAATTGCTCAGCGGGCTGGGCTACTGGCAGTTTCGTTTTCGGCTGTGGCTGGCGTTGAAATACAACTTCATCCGCGAGGAAGTCGCCTTTCGCTTTGGCTACACCTGGTCGATATTGCGACCCATGGTTAATGAGCTTGGGCAACGCTTGGTGGCCAACGGTACCTTGTGCGTGGCAGAGCATGCTTATTTCTTGGTGAGCAAGGAACTCGAGCAGGCGCTGGACGCACGTAAGGCGGATCAATCCTTACCAGAGCTTGGCAAACTTGCCGCGGAGCGCTGCACGCTGCGAGAGGCACGTAAACTACATCACCCGCCGGGCACACTGCCCGCAGAAGCCAGCGCCATGCAATCGATCTCCTTCAAAGAGACACAAATCAAAAACGATGACGACAGCAACGTCATGCGCGGCTTCCCAGTCAGTTCAGGCACGATTACTGCCAAGGCTAGCGTTATTCTAGGCCCCGCTGAGTTCGACAAGATGATCGCCGGCAGCATCTTGGTTAGCCCATTGACCACGCCGGCCTGGACTCAGCTGTTCGCTAACGCTGTTGGCTTAGTTACTGATGTGGGCAGCATTCTTGCCCACGGCTCCATTGTGGCCAGAGAATATGGAATACCCGCAGTATTGGGCGTAGGTGACGGCACCAAGCGCATCAAACATGGTCAAACCATTACCGTTGAGGGTGATTCCGGCATCGTGACCATTCACGATGATGAGGAGTAGCGAGGCCACGGGTAGATAGGCGGATTGCCTACCCGCCTAGGATACGCTGCAGGCCCTAAACCTCGTCTTCGATGGCAATGGCCCTGACCCAGGTGCCTTCCATAGATTCGACGTTCAGCGGCAGACTCAGAAAAAACACACGTTCCTGGGTCAACGTCTGCAGGTTATCCAGGGGATATACGATTGGAATGTTGTTGCCAGTCATGGCGCGGTGAGTGGGACTGTTATTGGGCTCCGGCGCATCCGTGTTGGTTTCCCAGCTGATACCCGGTACGCCAACCCCGAGCATTTTGATTTTTTTCTCTTCTGCGAGCCAAAACGCCGTATCGCCTTCGATCCACGGTTGGTCCTCACCACTCCACTTGCTGCCCAGCAGTACGATATCGCCCTCTTTAACATTTGCCAGATGCTTCGGCAGAATAGGCTGGCCCTTCAGGTGATCAAGCATGCATACCACCGCTTCACCAAAGTAGGTCTGTAAGGGCATGTCCCAGATGCCGAGCATGCCGTCAGGCAGTTCGGTCCAGTTATCGTTATGCCCAACACCTAGCTGAATGTGACTGCCCATATGTCCACTCAAGCCGCCAATCGGCCACTCAGCGACGGTACCCTTGTTGGTACCAACGAGATGTTCGATGGTGCCGTCACGCTCGTTGACGGTTTCCTCGACGATCCAAGGCATGTTGTAAACGTCCCGGGTGCCCGCTTCTATCGTCCCGTCCAGTCGCGTCAGACGCGACACAAGCTCCACCGTTAAATCAACGATCTTGCCCTTACTCAAATTTTCGAACATCGCTGGTGTCATATTCGGTGTCTCGCCATTTTGCCGTTTTCTTGCCTGGGATTTGGTAACTGGGATTTAGATACTCGGATGCTTGAGCTACCTCAAGCGTCGGGCGCTTCTAACGCCATCGCACGAATGAAGCTCGCCTCCATTTTTGGCGTATGTAATGGCATACCAAAATAAAAAACTCGCCCCTGCTGCAATGTGCCTATGTTCACCAAGGGGTGTGCGATGGGAACGTTGGCGCCGAGCAGCATTCTTCTAATCGGCGAGTTCGCCGGTGCTTCTGCCTTCAGTGCGTACTGCCACTGCACGCCCGTCGCCTGCAGACCGAGCATGCGGATTTGTCGATCTTCGATGAGCCACGTCACCGTCGACGCCGACAGCCAAGGTTGCTGCAGACCCTCGTAACAGCTCGTCATCAACAAAATGTCACCCTGCTCAACACTCGCCAGATGCTCAGGCAAGATCTCCTGACCCCGCAGATCGCCACTTTGGCTGGTTAATTTGTAGCCTTCGCCGAGTGGATAGCGCGCAGAATGCTCGTCAGCCCGTGGCTCGAGATGATCCAGGCTCACCACTGAAGCTGGACCCACAAAGGTTTCCAGCGGCATCTCCCAAACCCCCTGCATGTTTGCAGGCATACCGGGCCAATGATCGATATGGCCCTTACCACCCTGAACGTGGGCGCCGTTATGTGAGGTCATGCGTTCCTGATGCCAGACTGCATCGTCTGCTGGCGCCGAATAGAGCGTGAATAGCGAGTTGTCGCCGGGAAAACGGCCTTCCTGCATCACCCATGGTTTGCCGTAGGGGTCTGTCGTGCCTTCCTCGATTGAGCCATCTACGCGATGCACGCGAGCCTTGATTCGCGGGCTCAAATCAACAACGCGACAACCATCAAATGAAATCATGCCTACGCTCACCTTTTTCTGTGCGCTCAGAGTACGCAATGAATCTTGACGGGCAACTTACCAGCCATGGCATTCACCCATTTAGTCGGCAAATGGCCGAGATTTTTCTCTACCTAGATGAACGACCCGTAACTGACTTGTTTTACACGATCAAAAAACTCCCGCCATTCATCTTTGGTCAGCAAATAGGGCTCACCCAGCTGACAGGCGAGCAGGTACTGGCGGCACATGATTTCTAGGCGGTGCGCAAGAGACACCGCGTTGGCGAGATCGCGGCCACGACAAATCATGCCGTGGGCGCCTAACAAGCAGGCCGAACGCCGGTCTAAGGCAGCGGCGGCATCTTCAGCGAGCTGTTCGGTACCAAAGGTCGAATAGGGAACACACGGCACATCACTGCCGCCAAACGAACCTACCAAGTAATGAAAGCCGGGTAAGCCGCGACCTTGGCAGGCGAGAGCTACACAGTGGTCAGAGTGGGTGTGCACTACCGCCTGAGCCTTGGTCGCCTTATAAATGGCTGCATGCATGCGCCACTCGCTGGAAGGCTTGCGCTCGCCGCTCCACTCACCATCCAGGGTCACCTCGACGACATGCTCCGGCGTGATGTTGGAGCCCGTGGCCCCAGATGGAGATATCAGCATGTTGTCGCCAAGGCGGCAGCTGACGTTGCCCGAAGACAATTCGTTGAGGCCTATTGCCTCGAGATGTTGATAATGCTCAGCGAGCTGTGCCCGTAATGTCGCTTCGTCTAGTTGTTGTGTCATGACACCCTCAAATTAATGTTGTTCTGCCAGGCGCATTCGCTCTAGCGCTCGGAAAAAGAAATCAGCCTGTCCAAGCGCTCCTGCTTTGAGCACCAGCGACACCGGCTCTGGTGCCGCTTGATGGCAGTAGCCTCCACCCAGTTCGTCAAAAACAGATACCTCGACTCTAGCGATGCCCAAGGCGTTAACCACCTGGCCAGAGGTTTCTCCGCCGGCGACGATGAATTTTCTGAAACCCTTGGCGTAGAGGCCACGCGCCACCTCGCCCAGAATGCTATCCGCTAACGCAGCAGCACCCTGCCGACCCAGAGATGCTTGGTTCTTTTCCACCTCTTCAAGCTCGTCAGAGGTCGCTATCGCCAGGGGCTGGTCTGCCGGTTGAGCGTCTGCCCAGGTGAGAATTTGCTGCACGCAGGCATCGGCGTCTTGGGATTCAAGCAGATTCACGCGAAACACCGGGTGCGCTTCGCCGAAGTGTTGGATCTGCCGCAACGTTGGTGCAGCGCAACTGCCAGCGATGACCACCTCGCGCCCCGGAGACCCGGGCAGGAGGTTTTTTTGCGACGGTTTAAGCGTCACGCCTTGGCGCCCGCGCCAAGCGCGCGAGAGAAATACCGGCAAGGCGTCTGCGCCAGTGGTTAACGGCCAATCCAATACCAACTCGCACAGTCGCTCGAGATCGGCATCGTCTACTGTATCAGCAATATAGAGCTTCGGCGCATTCTCCTTGGCGAGCAGCGCTTGCACCGCCTGAGTACCCTGAACCAGAACACCATGCGGAATCAGGCCTACCGACTCCGGCGTTTGCGGCTCAAGCACTTCAACCAGATTAGAATTGAGCATGGGCGTTACCGGGTCGTGTTTCTTAAACGAGTCCGCCAAGGGTGTGGCGCCGATAAACATTCGACCTTGAAAAACCGTCACCGTATGACGCGGGAACGCCGGGCAAAAGATGGTTTGTGAGCCGCCGCTGGCCTTTAGCATGGCAAGCGCCACGGGGCCGATATTGCCGCGATCGGTGCAATCGAAGGTGGCACAGTATTTGTAGTAAAAACGCTGAATGCCAAGCTTCTGCATGGCTTCGACGGCGACGGTTGCCTCGGCTATCGCCAAATCCGGCTCGATCAGCCGGATCTTTCGTGCCAAAACCACTGCGTCAGCGGTGCTTGGATCAAGTGCCGCTAGAGCCTCAACGGAACTGACCAGCGGACAACGAATGCCGTCAGCTTCGAGGAGACTTGCCACCATCATGCCCCCGGTCAGATCATCCGCGAGTACGCCCAGTTCCAGCACAACCCCTCCACCTTGGTTCAGCACAACAGGCGGACATCGTAAGCGATTCTCAAACACCAACCTGTGCTTAGCACTTTCAAAGTCACCCAAATTTGCTGTATCGGGCAATTTATCTTGCTGGTCGCGGTGCACAAATAGACATCACCCAAGGGTTATAGACATGGCCCAAGGTTTGGAAATTGGGGGGAAACTCTCCCCCTATATGTGAAAGTTTTTCCGGTGAAATGTAGAGTCCTGCCAATCACCTTAGCGAAGCAAGATCCACCGATGCTGGAAGCGAAACGCAGTGCATTAGCGCATTCATTCGAAGAGGATGGCTTCGCCATCGCCCGCGGCTTTTTCTCTCAAGAGACTGTTGCCGAGATTTGCCGCCGAGCAGAAAAGATCCTCGACCAGCGCACGGAATTCTCGCGTAACTATACAAACATCACGAAGGGACTGGAAAAAGCCGACGGTTTCTTTGCGCAATTGCTCAATGCAGGACCGCAGGTGTCGCTACTACAGGAGCTCCTCGGCACTAAGCCAATTCCCGCAACGGCAAGTTTCTTCACCAAAAACACCGCCACAGAAGAAGTCAATCCGCACATCGATTCGGTCTACGGTGGGGTCATATGGGTCGCCCTAGACGATACCAATCGAGATAACGGCTGCATCCATTTTCTCAGGGGCTCGCACCGGCGGCAGGCAGAGTTTTCATACCTGAGGCCCAGTCAAGCGAATGACCTTTCGGATCATCCCGACCTGATTGAGGCATCGATGAACGCAGGCGACATGGTGTTATTTCAGTCCACCACCGTGCATTGGTCTGGGCCCAACCACAACGGCACACCGCGACGTGGCTTTAACTGCTTCTACACGGGCAAGTCAGAATAAGGCGACACGCGACCTTCGCAGTTCGCGCTCTTCGAACGCCGCAGATTCTGGGGTTATTTATTCGCGCGCAGAAAAGCAATCTTTTGCCCGTTGCAAATGCATTGTGGGATAGTGCGTCGATTGAGGCGAGCGATTCATGCCCAGACCAAACATAGTATTTATCTTAAGCGATCAGCAGCGTGCAGACACGATGGGCCACGCTGGTGATCCAGTCGCGATAACGCCGCACTTAGACCAATTGGCTGCACAGGGCAGCGTATTTAGCCGCTGCTACACGAGTTCCCCGGTTTGCATGCCCGCGCGCGCCAGTATGATGACCGGCTATCAGGTGCATCAGCATGGTGTCTGGGCATTCGCGAACCCAGAACTGCGCCACGGTCAAAGCCATGTGCGCAACATTCGTGACGCCGGCTACCGTACCGGGATCGTCGGTAAAACACACCTATGGCGCCACGGCGAAGGACACGCCAGCGATCACGAGCAGGAAATGCACGACTGGGGTTTTATCGACGCCAGAGAAACAACTGGGCCGTCGGAGTCGCTGCTGACCGATTCGCGCTATACCGATCACTTAGCCTCACGAGGCTTGCTCGACGCACATCGCCAATACTTCGAGATGTACCTGCGCGGAGCGAGACCCTTTCCCTGGGAACTGCCACCGACACCGCTGCCAGCACAGTGCCATCTCGATGTGTTTATTGGCGGTCTCGCGCAACAGTGGATAGAAGAATGCCCAGACGACAAACCGTTTTATCTACAGGTGAATTTCGGCGGGCCACACGACCCTTGGGATGCGCCGCCGGAATATCGCAGTTTGTATGACCCTGATGACATACCGGTTTCAGCCCGTGGCCAACACACGGGTCCCCTGTCGCCCCACGTGCGGCTGCTGCTCGAACATGCGCCGAACAAACTGCACAAGATGGGCACAGCCCAGAACCAACTGCTCAAGGCCAACTACTACAGCAAGGTCACCCTCATCGATGACTGTGTTGGCTCTATCGTGCAAACACTCAAGGACCGAAACTTGCTGGATAACACATGGATTGTATTTTCCTCGGATCATGGCGAGATGCTCGGCGATCATGGCCTGCTGGCGAAAAAAGTCTTTTACGAAGGCGCGATCAATGTGCCCTGTCTGTTTCGACCGCCAAACGGTGAGGGTCAAGGCGGCACCGATGCGCTGGTGAACCATCTGGATATTGTCGCAACGCTGATTGATATCAGCGGGGCTGCGGCACTACGAGACAGCCCCAGTCAATCGATCGCGCCGCTGCTGCGCGGTGAATCAGCCACCTCACACCGCCAAGCGGTCTTAAGTGAGCTGGGCCTGCCGCCGTCTGCCTTCGTCATGGTGCGCACCAACGAGCACAAGCTCTCGGCGGATGCGAAGACCCGCGAACCGATCGAGCTGTACGATATGGCCGAAGATCCTGCTGAACTGCATAATCTAATCGAGCGCGAGGACTATGCCGAGATCCGACAACATTTGCTCAATGATGTGATGAATCCCATGCTGAGCCGCCTCGATACCACCGCTTGGTAGCACACTGTAAGCTGCCTTGCGTCATTGAACAGTTATCAATCCAACATTCAGCCCTCGCGCTGCATCGCCTAAAGGAACGACTCATGTCAAATTTCTCGCTGCAAGACAAAACCGTCATTGTGACCGGCGGCGCCGGTGGCCTTGGCCGACAGATGTGCGCGACCATCGCAGCTGCTGGCGCCAACGTGGTTGTCGCTAGCCGCAGTCGCGACAAAATTGAGGCCGAGGCGGCCGGCCTGCGCGAACAAGGCTACAGCGCCGCAGCCATCGACGTTGACGTCACCGATGAGCAGCAGGTCAACCATCTGATCGAGCAGACCGTCGCCGCCTTTGGCGCGGTAGATGTCATGGTCAATAACGCTGGACGGTGGGGCCGCAGTTCGGCTGCCGAGGACACGCAGCTAGATGAATGGCGTAACGTCGTGGATCAAAACCTCACCGGCGTTTTTCTGCCCTGCAAAGTCGTAGGAAAACAAATGATCAAACAACAAGGCGGCAAAATTATTAACATTTCGTCCACCGCTGGCAGCAAGGGCAATCCGTATCAGCTGCACTATTCTGCCGCCAAGGCGGGCGTGATCAGTTTAACCAACAACCTCGCCTGCCTATGGGCAAAGCACAATATCAACGTCAATTGCATTCTGCCGGGCCTCATCGCCACAGACGAGATGAAGCAATATGGGATCATACCAGCGGACACGGATGACGAGGGCACTGCAATACCGCGACTGGAACTGACGCCAGACCCTGAGGACGTTGCGAACCTCGTACTGTTTTTGGCGTCCCCGGCCTCTGATGCATTAACCGGCGAACTGTATCCGGTTCGCACCTGGATGAAATCTGAGCGCTTCTGGCAGTGAATCTGCAGCTCGTGAGCAAATGCCCGCAATCGTCAGAACACAAAGGATAAGTGATGCGCAAACCATGGGAACGTCCTAGCGCGCTTATTGGTTTTGAGCTGGAACAACGCCTCGCGGAGGGCTGTGTGGTCGAGCCTAATCTGGTTGCGCAAATCGAGGCGGCTCAAATCGGCGGCAACGATGCGCTGCTACTTACACTGTTTGAACAATTGGCGGCGCTGACGCCGGATGCTGCCTTTCCTTTCGAGGAGCCCACCGATCTAGACGCCATAAGAGCATCGCGACCCCATGGGCCAAGACGCTGCGCGCTTGCCGCAGATATCGATTTATTTGATCGCATATACGGTGCCTGGTTAGGCCGGGCGGCGGGCTGCGCCTTGGGTAAACCCGTCGAAAAATGGCCTAAGCAAATCATCGATGAGTATCTGCGCCACTACGATGCGCTGCCTCTGGACAACTACATTCCAGCGGGCAAAGGGGCTCCCCCAGACCATCCAGAGAACTTCTACGTCAGCGGTATGGACTGCACCCGAGGTAACATCACGCTGATGCCGCGTGATGACGATATGGACTTCACCATTCTCGGGCTGTCGATTCTGGAAGACTATGCAAGAGATTTTACGTCGGTAGATGTAGGCAGCGCCTGGCTAAATCGCCTGCCCTATAATCTGGTTTATACCGCAGAGCGGGTTGCCTATCGAAATCTTATCAACGATTTGCTTCCGCCCTCGTCTGCGATGACCAACAATCCCTTTCGTGAGTGGATAGGAGCGCAAATCCGTGCCGACATGTGGGGCTATGTCGCACCCGGCTGGCCGGAGAAAGCCGCAGCAATGGCGTTTCGTGACGCTTCAATCTCGCATACCAAGAATGGTGTCTACGGCGCCATGTTTGTGGCAGCGCTGCTTGCCGCGAGCTTTGCTACCAGCAACATCAAAGCATTAATTGACATTGCGCTATCCGAAATTCCAGCAAATTGTCGATTGGCCCAGGCGATAAGGAACACGATGGCTTGGGCCGAGGCAAACGATGACTGGCAAGACACCTGGTCGCTGGTCAACGAGAAATTTGGCCACTACCCCGATGTGCATACCATCAATAACGCTGCGCTGATCGTCATGGGTCTCGTCCATGGCAAGGGTGATTTTGAGCAGACTATTGTCACCACGGTATTAGGAGGCTGGGATGCCGACTGCACCGGAGCCACCGCGGGTTCAGTCATCGGGCTGATCCTCGGCGCCAAAGCCCTGCCTGAAAAGTGGGTGGGCGTCTTCAATGATCAAATACAAAGCGCTGTGCGCGGCTACGAGGACTGTCGCCTTTCTGACCTAGCACAGCGCACCTGTCGGTTTGCCGATGCCCACCGAGCCTGACCCCAAGTTTGGTTAGCGACGCAGCCGATGGCCACCGTCGACATTCAACACTTCACCAGTAAAGTAAGCACCGGCCCGACTGCAGAGCATGATGGCGACCCCAGCGATATCGTGCATATCGCCGTAGCGATGCGCTGGCAACCGCTGCAGCTCCGCTTTATATGACTCCGCCTCCGGATCCTTCCACGCACCCCGAGTCATTTCTGAGAAGAAGCGACCGGGCGCGATGGCGTTTACCCGAATGTGATCATCGGCCAGCGCTAGTGCGATCTGGGGCGTTAAGTGTTCTACAGCCTTTTTGCTCGTCGAATAAGCCATGACGTGAGCAAAGATCTCGCTTGCCGCCACAGAACTGATAAAGATCACGCTTGAGGGCGCATCTACCGTGGCCCTAGCCTTCAGTAAACCCAGCAGCGCCTGGGTCAAAAACAGCGGCGAGCGCGTGTTGATGTCCATGGTTCGATCCCAATCGACAACGCTCATTTTGTCAAAAGCACCGCCGGTACCTAAGCCTGCATTGTTGACCAGTACATCAATGTGCTGCTCGCGCTCCGCCAAATGCGACGCTAAGGCTTCGACGCCGGCTATCGTCGATAGGTCACCAACCAAGGGAATACACTCCCCTGATGCTATCGCAGAGAGCTCCTGCGCCTTCGCTTCCAGCGTTTCCGCCGAGCGGGCGGTAACGTAAACGCGCTCTGCCCCGGCTTCGAGAAAACCCCGAGCCATATAGCTCCCCAAGCCGCTCGAGCCTCCCGTGACCACGCAGACTTTGCCGTTCATAGAGAACAAAGTGTCTAACATCGATTCGCTGCTCCTGTTGATATTTTCAGGGTTGTCGTGCCTATCTCAGCGGTGCAACTGCAACCTTATTCGTCGCGGTGCGACCGTCTGCTACGACCAAACCAATCGCGCCACTGTCCAGCGAAGTATCCTTAGCCGTCAGCACGACGGTGCCGTCGATCTCGCCGACCAGCTCATCGCCATCCACGCGCAAACTCATGTTTAGGGTGTCACCAAGCGTCCAGTTAAAATCGGCCTCGGCCAGCACACTTTCTTCATGCACGCTTTTGACCAGCTGCACCTTCTGGTCGACCGTTACCATGAGTGCATAAAAGCGCGTTAACCCTTGAACCCGCGCCGCAATACCGGCGCGCGAGACTAGATGGGGTGTGACATCTGCGCTGACAACATAGTTTGTCCATTCGCGCGTGCCTTGGGAGATCATGCCGAGGCCTTCGTTTTGCACCAAACGGAACATCTCGCTCCAGCCCACAAGTTGGTCCACCGCGTCGACCCAAGCGCGCTTCCACATCAGACCTTTGTGCTGGGGTCGTTCAAAGGTCACCTCGGGATTTCCCTGCCAACCCACATGATTGAGCTGAAGAGAAACGTCTTTATTGAGGCGCAGGCCGACCTCAAAAATTGGACCCGGCACCTTCGGCACATTTATTGAGGGGTTCAGTGGATCGTCAGGATTTTCTACGTCGACATAGCAGGTCTCATCACCTTCACCGTAATAGGCGATGTATAAATTCGCATCAGGCGAGGAGACACTTGCAGACACATGCTGGCCAGGAAATATACGCGGCGACGCCATGAGCTTGTAATGCGCCTTTTCAAAATAATCAGCAACTTCCAAGGATGGCGCAAACACCGGTGTGCCGATACGCGCGCCGGCCTTGCCAGAAATATGCAAGGCATCGCCGTCGGGATTGCTCAACTGGGCTGTGCCGGACTGCACTTGAAAGCCCTGCACTGAGCCTTTGAAGCTGAAGTGGAACTGGGCACCTTGCTTCGGTGCAAAACGCGGTGCTCCGCCAAGAGTATGACCCATGTTGATGATCTGCGTGGCTTCGCGCACGCAATCGCTGATGCATCGGTCACCGTCCGACGTTGGGCAATAGAGTCGATCCGCCACTGGCCCCCGCCAATCAATGCCCTTGTCGACACTGGCATCGATGCCGTCGACACCGACCAGTATGCCCATAAGACAACCCACGTTGCCGGAGTTGCAGTCGGTGTCCCAACCGCAGGTGTTCACGATCTTCAGGGTTTCAGAAAAATCACCGTCGCCGTGCAGCAGCGAGTGAATGATCAAGCCGTGATTCGGCACCATGTGGCAGTTACCGCCATATTTGTCGTAACCGTAGTTGGCGGCAAGCAATTCTCGGGTGACGCGCCAGTCCGTTTCGCTCGCATGCCACGACCGCAGGTCAGCGATCATTCTTGCGATCACCGAATTTTCAGGGATATAGCTAAGGCCAATATCGATGAGTTTCTGGATATCTTTTTCCACAAACGCCATGGCTTCCATGGCTGCCAGTACCTTCGCGCCATAAACCGCCTCACCGTCGTGGCTTACTCGAGCTGCGGCTTCGGCAAATTTCACTGCTTGGTCTGGATCTCCGGGTGCGACCATGGCCCAGCCGTCGATGAATATCTGAGCGCCAATTTGTTCCGCCACCACCTGCCCGTTCATGGCCATCGACCCGCTCATCGGGGCATCTATGCCATTGGCCAGACGCAGATAGGCCGTATGCTCGGTAGACTGACCTAGGCCACCCCACCATAGCACGCTTCTGTCTTTAATCAGGTAGTTGAGCCAACTGTCACCGATGTCTTTCGGGCTAATGTCGGGATTCGTGCCGTGATCTTCCAGCGCGCGGATAAAGGTAAAGGTTCCAGCGATGTCGTCATCGGTGACGATTAGCGGCACATCAAGCTTGTCGTGCACGTAGTACTCGATATCGCCAAGGCGTTTCTGAATCATTTCGTAGGACCAACCTTCAAACGGTCGCCCCAGATAGACACCGATCACCTTGCCAAGCACGCCTGCATAAACTCGCTCAGCGTAGTCTGACGTAATCTGTACCATCTCTAACCTCCCTGAAATTTCACGATGCAGCGTATGGATTTTAGCGGCGCAAACGCAACGCTCGGGCCACAGATTTCCCCCATTTTGCCGCTCAGCCTGACAAGCGTCTCCCCGCGACCAGTTGACTAAGCCGTTGGGTGCTTTATGGGTGAACTAGTAAAACCCAGCGTTGACCCACTGCAACTGCACTTTATAGGCTGGTTCGCTAGGCGTCGGGGGGCCTGCATGAGCAATTCGAATCGGGCTAACGTGCTGCCGTTCCTTGGCAGCGGCCCCGTAAACGAAGATCCAAAAGACAGTGGTGTGGCAGAAAAGGGCTTCGTCGCCATCGCGATGATTTTCGCTCGCACCTGGCCATTCCTGAAGCCTTACGTGGTTGGCTACTGGCGAGAGCTGTCTCTGTCACGTCGCGATGCGGCAAATACCCCTGAAACCGTCGCCAGCGATACACCGGGCGAATTTGCAAACGACCCCGATTCGGCTCGATGGAGCTTCAATCATATTCCGCCGCTGGCGACCCTAACCGCAGCCCTGGGACCAATCACCGGCGCACTGCCCTATAACGAAAGCTGGCTATACGATTTTTTACTGCTGACTTCTTTTGCCATGGCGGGACTGACCTGGTGCCTGCTATTCGCCAGACAACGATTCTATGCTGGATTATCAACGAGCCTTTTCATCATCGGCGCCTTGGCATTTTTGTTTGCCGTCTTCGCAGTTGAAGGCACCCTGGACAACGTCTACGTCGCCATTATGTGCGCCGTCAGTACCGGCATCTGGTTGCTGCAGTACCGCATTGACGAAGGCAAGCTGCGTCTCAGAGTGCGACTCGGCAGCCACCTAATTTATTACTTTGTCGGCGTATGGGCGTCGACTCTGCTGCTGATATTAATCGCACTGTTCTCCGTCGACGTGGTCAGCCAATCCATCTTGCAGGCTAAACCACTGACGCCTTTTATCGCCGATCTTATCGCGACCCCTGAACTCGCTGGCACAGCGATTGATACGGATGCCGCCGCCGCAGGGGCTCAAGGCAACGCTGCGGTAGAGCTGGCGCCACTCACCGCAGACCAACGACACAGTCTGAAATGGGTTTACGCCGTATTTTTAGTACTCGGCTGGTTCGCACAGCTACCACTGGGTTTTGCGCTGCCCTACTACTACATATACATCATGCAGCGGCTGAATCAGGACTTG
This sequence comes from Gammaproteobacteria bacterium, assembly GCA_002714245.1. Taxonomy (GTDB): domain Bacteria; phylum Pseudomonadota; class Gammaproteobacteria; order Pseudomonadales; family Litorivicinaceae; genus HIMB30. The sequence continues at coordinate 33,775 of PAWX01000048.1, forward strand.
CGCGTTGCCCTGGTCGGTCAATGGCACCAATTATCGATGCGCTATCACAGCAACCATCGAGTGGGTGACTCGGTGTACCGAATTTATCAGGACAGTTCCCAGGTCACCGCGGTCATTGGTGAGCTAACGCAGGCGCTACAGGTGCTGATCACATACTTCACCGGCATCGTTTTTTTGTTCGCGCTGGATCCTATTTTGGGCTTGATGGCGCTGTCGATTATCGTCGGCACGCTCATTTGGGCGCGCTGGTTCTCCCCGCGCATGCGCGTCAACTCCTTAGCCAGTCGGCAAGCCAATTCGAATTTTACCTCGCGGGTGCAAGAGACTTTCGCAAGTACACGGCTGATTAAAGCCTTTGGCGCCGAAGCGCTCGAGCAGCAGCGCTTCGAAGCGGACTCGATCAATGCCTTTAACGCCTCCTACCGCGTTCGCTCGCTGGTCGCCGTGATTGGTATCGTCACATTCACCATTGCCGCAGGAGCACTACTGTACGGCCAATATTTAACGGCTATCTGGGCCTTCGGCGAGCGCGAAACCTACGCCAGTGTTTTGGTCGCACTGGTCGGCCTGAGTTTTCTGCGCTGGAACCTTTCCGCATATCAATCTGCGCAGGAATATTTGGGAGCCTCCAGCGTGTCCATTCGCGACTTGGTAGACCGCTGGACTCGTGCGCAGGATATCGCCATGGGCCTGGATCGCGTCTTCGATATTCTGGACATCGAACCCGACGTCACCTCCAAACCCGGCGCGCAGGCGCTTGGTGAACTGCGCCGGGAAATTCGTTTCGACAGCGTCAGTTTTGCTTATGAGCCATCAAGACCGGTCTTGCAGGACGTGAGCTTTAGCGTAACCCCTGGAACAGTGACCGCCATTGTCGGTCCCACCGGTTCGGGCAAGACCAGTCTGATGAGCTTAATTTCTAGGCTTTTTGATCCCGACTCAGGCTCGGTATCCATTGACGGTGTGGACCTGAAAGACTTAGACCTAGACAGCTTGCGCGCTGGCGTCTCGGTTGCTCTACAGGAGAATGTACTGTTCGGCCTATCGCTGCGGGACAACATTCGCTACGCGGTGCCAGACGCCCCGGATGAACAGCTTATGGAAGCCGTTAGAGTCGCCTGCGTCGAGGACTATATTGCTGGCTTGCCCGATGGCCTTGATACGGTGCTTAGTGATCGAGGCGGCAAACTGTCCACCGGACAGCGCCAGCGCCTTTCCATCGCCCGAGCATTGGTAAAGGGTGCGCCCATTCTCATTCTCGACGAGCCTACTGCTGCACTGGATGCCGCTACCGAGCACCGGGTGCTCCAGCGCCTTACAGAATGGGCAGAGCAGCGTGCGGTATTTCTCATCACTCACCGCATCTCGACCATCCAGCAGGCCGATACGATTTTGTACATCGATCAAGGCAAGCTGATTGAGCAAGGCTCCCATGAGGCGCTCATGTCGCTGGAGGGTGGCGCCTATCGCGCCTTTGTGGAAACCGAAGCGCGGCTCTCCCAGCGGTCCTCCGGCGAGCAAAGCGCATGAGCGATAACACGACTCAAGACCAACAACACGAACAGGAAATTACCTTTCGCCAGACCCTGCAGGTGTTTGCAAGGCTGGTGTCCTATTTTGGCTACTTCAAAGCACGCATATTCGCAAAACTCGGTTTTATGACTTTCGAGCATGTGCTTCGTATTCTGCTGCTGCCCTGGCCACTTAAGATCGTTGTTGATCATGTGATTCTAGGCGAGCCCATTGCCGCCGATGGTGCGGGTTTCCCCAGCTACATGGAACCTGTGATGTTCTTTCTGTCTAATAAAACCGCTCAAGAGGTCATGTCATGGATTTTAGTGGTTGGCATCATGATGGTTATCTTCATGGGTATGACCCTGAATCGGGGTGCGGGTAGAAAGGAGACCGGACGCTATACCGGCGCCGCCGCGGGCTCGCTTGGTGCCGCAACTGCCGAACTCGCGCAGGGTCACGATACCGCCACGCAGACCGAAAACGCTGCGAACGCCGCGGGCAGCGAAATGGGCGGCATTCTCGGCATTTTGGATTTTAATGTTCACATGCGTCTTTCGCAGTCGATGAACCATCTACTGCGCTCGGAGCTTGCCGAACATATCAAATCACTGCCCATGACGACCCTCGACGACCAGCGAATCGGCGACAGCGTTTACCGGGTTATCTACGACACCACCAGCGCATCCGGCATTTACCAAGCACTGACCTTGGGGCTCTACGGGGGCTTGCTGATGGTTGCCCTAACGCTTTATGTCATGTTCACGAGTTTCGGCAGCGCACCTGAGGTCATTGCCGTCGGCGTGTTGGTGGGACCGCTCACGTTTTTGTTCGTCATTCCCTTCGCGCGAATTGCCCGGGATAAAAGCCAAGCTAGCCGGTTGGCTGGGTCTGAGACAACGAGCAACATCGAAGAGGGTATGGCCAATGTACTCGCGGTACAAAGCCTTGGCGGCAATAAGCGCGAGAGTGATCGCTTCGCCAAGGCCAGCGACGACTCATTCCGAAAATTTCGCGCTGAGGCATTGATCAAACTGCTGTTTGGCCATGCCGGCTCTATGGCCTTTTTGATCGGACAAATTGTGTTCTTCTTGGTCATTGCCGGCTACGTTATTGACGGTACCTTTACCGCAGGTGACTACTTCGTACTGTTCTACTACTTCTTCGTGCTCAGCGCGGTGTTCTACTCTTTCGGCTTTCTGTACACCGAACTCCAGGGATTCATCGCGGGACTAGCAAGAGTATTCCGGCTGCTCGACCTGCCTAGTGAGAGCTTTAACGACGGCATCAACATTCCCGTGATTGAGCGCGGAGTGGAAATGCGCGGCGTTGCGATGGCCTACCCGGATGGCAGAGTGGCCCTCAAAGACATCAACTTCACCGCGAAACTGGGCGAGATCGTCGCCTTAGTCGGACCCACCGGTGCAGGCAAGACCAGCCTCGCCTACCTGATACCCAGTTTCTTGCAGCCCTCCAGCGGTACCGTTTCAATTGACGGCATCGACATCAAGGACATCGCCGTTCCTAGCCTGAGAAAGCAAATCGCCTATGTCTTTCAGGAGACCCAGCTTTTCTCCGACTCCATCGCTGAAAATATCCGCTACGGCAACAACTCTGCGTCCATTGCAGAAGTGCGCGAAGCGGCCAAAACTGCAGGCGCAGACGATTTTATCATGGCGCTACCTGACGGCTACGAAACCAATTTAGGCACAGTGACCAGCAAGCTATCCGTCGGGCAAAAGCAACGTATATCCATCGCGCGAGGCCTATTGAAAAAATCGAAGATCCTCATCCTTGACGAACCGACATCCGCGCTCGACCCCGAGACGGAAGCCTACTTGGTCGACGCCCTGCACAAGGCAGCAACCGAAAAACTAGTGGTTATCATTGCACACCGTCTCTCTACAATTACCCACGCGGACAGTATTTACTTTTTAGAGGAAGGTCAGATCTTAGAATCAGGCACGCATCAAGAACTCATGGCACGACAAGACGGGCGCTACCGTCAGTACGTCGATTTGCAGGCAGGACAAAATTGAGCAACAAAAAAACCATGCGATTTGGCTTTTGGCCCAACCCACGCAGCGATTACGAGGCAACCAAAACCCTAGCCCAACACGCCGAAGCGACGGGCTGGGACGGTATTTGGCTCGCCGACCACTTCTTACCCGAAGAGCAGGCGCTGATACCGGTGCACGAGTGCTGGATCACCATGGCCGCGCTGGCGCGCGACGTCCCACGCGTACGTTTAGGTACTTTGGTTGCGGGCAACACCTATCGCCATCCAGCAGTGCTGGCGAACATGGTGGCCACCTTGGACAACCTCGCCGAGGGCCGTGTCGTGCTGGGACTCGGCGCAGGCTGGCAACAAAATGAACATGAGGCCTATGGGCTTGATTACGGCAGCGTCGGCTCGCGCCTCGATCGACTCGAAGAAGCATGCCAAATCATCAAGGGCCTTTTTGGCAACGAACACTTTTCCTTCAGCGGTAAGTACTACCAACTGCAAGATGCGCCGTTAGAACCCAAGCCGCAGCAGACAAAGATGCCGCTCATGATCGGCGGTGGCGGTGAGAAACGAACACTGAAGATAACCGCCCAATACGCTGACGAGTGGAATGTCTGGGGCGACGTTGACATTCTGCGCCACAAAATGAGCGTACTTGACCAGCACTGCGAATCCGTAGGGCGCGATCCACAGGACATTGAGCGCTCTGCCGTCGCGCTTTTATTTCTCAGCGATAACGAAAAATACCTAAAGCGCATACGCGAGGCCGATATTGCCTCTCCTACCATCATCGGTAACGTTAACGAAGTGGTCGACATTGTCGCCAACTTAAAAGAGATCGGTGTTAAGGAACTGATCATCCCCGATTTTACTCTGGGAACGCTGATCGGGGCTGATAGCGTCAAGCAAGAGTTGATGGAAAAGTTTATGACGGAGGTAGCCGCCGTTGCAGGATAAGTGCGGCACCGAAAATACAATCTCAACTGACCACCAATAGAGATGGAACAACACCATGGAACAGCCACATAAAGACCAAGTCGTGATCATTACCGGAGGCGCCGGCGGTATTGGCAGCTGCATGGCGCAGACATTCGCTGNTCAGGGCGCCAAGGTCGTTATCGCNGGTCGCGATCAGACNAAGNTAGACAATATAGCGGGCGGTATCGAAAACGACGGCAACACCTGTGTAGCCTTANCCTGCGANGTTACCGACNCTGAGCAGGTCGAGANGCTNGTAGCTGATACCGTTGCGNAGTTTGGTCGNCTCGATGTNTTGGTNAATAACGCCGGTGGCGCGATGTTCGTNAAACCACCAGAAAAACTGCGGCCCGAACAATGGCGCGCAGCCATCGANCTGAACTTGAACAGCGTATTTTACTGTAGCGCCGCAGCTGGGCAGCANATGATCAGNCAAAATGNNGGCCGAATCATCAANATCTCNTCGGTTGCAGGCATCAAGAACTCACCCGCATTCATCCACTACGGTGCAGCAAAAGCGGCAGTCATCAACTTGACCAAGTCGATGGCAGCCTGTTGGGGCGAGCACAACATCAATATCAATTGCATTGCGCCCGGGTTAACAGCAACCGAGGGAGTCGCGCAGTGGCTGCCGGCGAAAACCAAGGAAGATGGCACACCGGTACCATTACTGGAATACCCACCAGACCCGCAGCACGTCGCCGATCTGACGCTGTTTCTGGCAGCACCAGGCAGCGCGAGAATCAGCGGCGAGATCTTCCCAATAAGAGCGCTAACCGAAATCGTTTAGCAGACTACTCCCACTCAATAGTAGGGCAAGATTTAGCCAAATAAAAACAATAGGTTACAACCGTCATCAGAAGGTTTGTAACTCGCTTGTAACGTACGTGGTATTTCATAATGTCTGCCCCGCTCTATTTCGTTTTGTAAATTCAACCCAGTAGCTGATTATCGATTACATTCCTTGTAACAAACGAGGAGGTATTTTAGAGATCAAAGAAAGCCTTCCACGATCGCGCGACCGCCGATGATTTGCAGCATTTATTTGACGACCCAAGAGGTACCGCTATCGTAAAACCCAGACAGATCGAACGTTCGATCAGAGGCCAAGGCGGCGCCAGAAAAGAGGAATTAGACCTCCAGATAAGGCATCATGAAGATCAGTCTCAAGGGGAGAGATAGTGGGCGATTCAGATACAGAAAACCCAGTAGCTAAGCCGCTGAGCAGCGCTCAAATTGGGTTATATTCTTCTTTTGTCGTCCCGCTAACTATCGTCTCGCTACCGCTGGCGGCTTATCTGCCTAAGCTGTACGGTGAACTCGGCATCAATCTCGCGCTGATGGGAATCGTACTGCTTGTCGCACGTGTTTCCGATGTGGTCACCGATCCGATCATCGGCACACTGTCCGACAACACTCGTTCGAGAATCGGCCGCCGTAAGCCCTGGTTGATATTCGGTGCCTTACCGTTGATGGCCACGACCTACCTTCTTTTTGTGCCGCCCGACGATGTGAGTCTGGGTTATTTCATCGCCGTTGTAATTCTGACGTATCTTGCATTTACGATCGTCGAAATACCCTACTACAGCTGGGGCGCCGAAATGTCAGGAAATTATCACGAACGATCCAGGATCACCGCAACCCGAGAGAGTTTTAGGTTTTTCGGTTTCCTGCTTGCGGCCCTAATACCTGCGATATCGCAAGAGGCCTTCGGGGTAACAGAGCTCAGAGATCAAGTGTTCTTCCTCGCGATTGGAATCTGCGCGCTCATGCCGATCGTCACGATCCTTGCCAATGTTTTTGTCCCAGAACCAAAGATCCCCGAGACACCAATACAGCGCTTCACCTTTGAACAATATAAAAAAGGTTTTCGGTTTATGGTGCGAAACGGACCGTACGTGCGGATCCTGATCGGATTCACCGGCACGGTTGTAGGGACCACAGTTGACGCAGTCGTTTCGTTCTTCTTTTGTGAGTACGTCTTATTAGCCGCGGCGTCCTATCAAATAGCCTTGGTAGGGATGATGATCTCGGCGATGATGGCCCTGCCGGGTTGGCTATATTTATCTAAGCGGATCGGGAAGCACAAAACATTTGTTGTATCCGTCGTGTGGTACGTGAGTTGCGCTATGTTGATGCCCCTGCTTTACTTTGTGCCGGACTGGTCTGGTGGTGGTTTTATCGCACTTCAGACCCTCAAGGGAGTTTGTGCGGGCGCGATAGGCGCGATGGCTTTTTCTATGGCGGCCGACGCGATAGACATCGATACCATCAAATCCGGAGAACCCCGAACCGCCTTTTATCTTGCTACCTGGAGCGCCGCCCAAAAAATAGCCGCCGCGTTCGCCAGCTTCCTGGGGCTCACACTGATCAGCCTTTTCGGGTTTGACGCGACCCTGGAGGCCGGACTCTCTCAGGCCGAGGGAGGCAACACCAACCTGGCCCTGATAGGCATTGTCTTGCTCTATACCGTAATACCTTCCTGCTTCTATCTAGTCACGCTTCCCTGGATATGGTCTTACTCGCTAACTGAAGAGCGACAATCTAAAATCCGCGAGCGTTTAGAAAGAAGACAAATCGCTCGTCATGACGACTTAGCTGGCGTTAACGAAGCCTCAATGAAGCCTATTGCCGGATCGCTAGATCATGGAATTTCTGATGCTGGCGGAAGTGAATAACTAGCAGAAATTACAACGGACACTATGAATAACAGAAGAATCGTTTGCTACGAATTTGGGCCACCGGAAAACTTAAAGATCGAGGGATCCAGTCTCCCTTCACCAAAGGAAAACGAGGTTCTCATCAGAATGAACTCTGCCGGCGTCGGTTTCGTCGTTTCTGACAATCCCCATTTAATAGTCGACATGACTCAAACCCAAGTGTTTATAAGGGTTTGAGAGGTGGTTTTTACTAGTGCGTAGTTAATAGGGTTAAAACTTCCCCTCTGTTATTTACCTTTTTTGTCGTCATATCAATATTTTATGACTCCTAACTTAAGAGTTTCTCAGTTTTTAGGTTCGAACGGAGGGCGCTCTAGAACCGAATTATCATAGCCATCCCAGGCGACACGCTCTTCCTCATACGGAGCCTCTTTCACGTAAGTTTGCTCGCCGATCATCATCGTCGCACGGTTTTCGACGTATGCCGGCCAAGCCCCTAAAGTGTCGCTAGAGGGATCCCCGGTCTTGGCAAAGTTTGTCCAGGCGTCCATGACAGCATTGGCCAGGCCCGCCGCGGCCGGCCCATCCCCAAAGGTGATCGCGTGATCCTGATCGATCCCATGAGTACCGAAAACAAACCCCAACTCGATACCGTGCTCGGCGCCAGCAGCACCGTCGCCGGCGGGCGTCGTCCAGGTCACAATATAATGATACGAGGGTTGATGCCGCTGCTGAGCCTCCAATAGCCGGATACAGGGTATCCGCATCGTTGCATCGGTGCTGATGGCACTAGCAATGTCCGCGTCACCCATCCTGGCCATGCGCTTCATCCTAGATTCACGATAACGCTCGATCATCTCTTTTGAATCGATACCGTAGGCCGCCTGACTGACGATGGCTTGCAATTCTTCCGGAGTCGCTCCGGGCGGGACCGGCGCGGCCATCTCATCCCGAGTTGTACCGGCCATCAACACGACATCGCTCGAAGAACCTTCTGCAATCGAACCGAGAACCGAGGCAGGTAAGGTATCCCCGTCGATCACGGCCCGGTGGTAGCGGTTGCCCTCGCCGACACCTGACAGCAGGGCCTCTATGCTTCTGACAAAGGATGCCCCCGCCGAGAGCACCTTGTCTGCAGGTATCGCGCGCAAGGAATCCGCGTCGGTCGGGTCGGTAGCGACGTCACTCAAAAACTCCTTTCCTAAATCGGCGGCATGCTCTAGAGGTAACGCGGCGTTTGCCACGCCGCTCTGGGCGATCGCCTTGTGAAAGAGCCCCTTTGCCTTTGGCATCGCCATCAACACTGTGACCGACCAGCCACCCGAAGATTCCCCAAAAATCGTGACGTTGTCTGGGTCTCCGCCGAAACCCGCGATGTTGTCTCGGACCCACTCCAGGGCCGCAATCTGATCTAGAAAGCCCTCGTTGCCGGTCGCAGGGATCGCGCCCTCGGTTACAGTGTCTAAATGCAGAAATCCCAGCGCGCCCATACGATAGTTAATCGTCACCACGACCACTCCCTTTCGGGCCAGGTGCTGGCCATCGTAGATCGGTTGGGACGCAGCGCCGAACCCCAGACCGCCCCCGTGAATCCAAAACATGACCGGCCGCTTTTCGCTTTCGCTTGGGTGTGACCAGACGTTTAAGTAAAGACAGTCCTCGCTCTGTGGCCCCGGGACGTCCATAAGCTTCATATCAATCACCTCTGGAAAGGACTCCTGAGCACATACCGCGCTAAATTCTGTGCAGGATTTAGTGCCAGCCCAACTTTCAGGTGCTTGAGGCGGACACCAGCGCAATTCACCGATTGGCGGTTTTGCGTAAGGTATTCCCTTGAATACGTTTAACTCTTTTTCTTTTTTCCCTTCGACAATCCCATATTTAGTACTTACTTGTGGACCTGCCATGACCCTCCCTTGTTAATCGCTTTAATTCAGTATGAGTAAAGTGAGGGTTTCGTCGTTTCTGACAATCCCAAAGAACTTAGTCTGCTGGGATCGCAAAAAGAACTCGAGCGGCTCCTGACTAGTTGCTTCAATTGAAGCGTGTCGAAACTGGGATGTAAAAGAAATCGCCAACATTAAGGTGGTAGGTTTTTGAGTCGACGAAGGGAGCCACAGAAGCGGTTAAATTTCCAGCTCTTTGGGTAACGTATACCACCTCACCGTACCAGTGGGTCCAATTACTTGCTTCGTGACGGCCCTTTTTGAGTCGCGCAATACCACCGGTCATTCCTGGAATACTCATGATAGGCGGCACCATGACTGGTCCATTGGAATCCATTTCCTCGAAATCGCTCTCACTTGTGGAGAACACCGTAAGCGGACCATGATCGTCCGCATTCGACAATGACGAGATAGACAAGCCCGCGGAAAAGACAGCGACACCACTTAAGAATCTAATCAAGAAATTTTTCATGTCTGATCCCCTGTCTGACGACCTGTATATGTTAGGTCGCCGACAAATATAATGTCAATGACCTATATTTTGTCGCTTCCAAGGTAATGCCGTTGATTGCGGAGTAAGTTAGTCCTATTTTGAGGTTACGCCTTGCGGAGATGGAGGATCCCGTGCCTAAGGTGGGGACAATAGAGGCCCGAGTAATGCATCGCCAAAGAATGAGCAATCAGACAACAGGCAAGCGCTATGCATCAGTCTCGACACCGCGCGGAAGTATGTCAGGGAATCGGGCCGCCGGCTCAGGAGCTGTGAGCACAAAGGTATCATCCTTACGCGCCTACATATATCTAACCAAAGTCNCNCCAACGACTTTTAAGAGTGAGCCCAACTTCTGGTANNNATGAGTTGTAAAGCCAAGCGGTANACAAGGTTACAGTTTACACAGGCCGTNGTGTAGCTTGCTCGCAGAGAACGAGCATTTCTCCAGCGNCTTTGATACCCTNCGNTTGTTGTATTGTTTCAGCCACCCACCCTCCTTTGGCCTAGTATCAAGAGCTTTTCTGAGTAGCTTCAGGGATCAACCAGTTATGAATTCACCCTTATTGCAAAACGGCAAGCGACTAGGCAAGAAAGGTCAAAAGCAACGTTTGGCAATAATTTCTATCGCGACGCGTGTGATTACCACCGAAGGCATAGAAAGTCTTGTTTTGCGACAGATCGCCACACAGGCAGGTATGGAACTTGGCAACCTACAATATTATTTCCCTACGAGGGACGACCTGCTTGAAGCAATCGTGAGAAGTGTTTTTGAAGAAGACGTTAGCACCATTTCCAACACCGGAGTCGACCACGACTTAGAGAAATCTTTTAGCGAACTGCTGGATTTATGGGTCTCTGGGAGCGGCTTAATCTATGGGTTGATATTTGCGGCAACCCATGGTTCGCCAAGATTCTCGCAGTTAAAAGCAGAGGTTTTCGGCGAGTTTTTTGACTATCTGTCCGCTCTGATAAAAGAGAAGAACCCAAGTTTGCCTGAATCAGAACGCCACAATCGAGCCAGACTAACCACAGCCTTGTTGGATGGTGCAGGCGCACAATCTCAAACGGCCTCGAAGAGACAATTTGCTAAATTTAAGACAGATGTCGTGGATCTTGCCGTACACATAGCCATGAGTCAGACGCAGTAGTCGCGACTTAATATGAGAGTCACCGGCTTTAGTTCAGGTCCCTTCGGTTGAAGTTTAGCTACAAACTTCTCCTTCCAAATCATAGGCGTAAACCTACAAACCATTATTGCTGATGGTCACCGAGATTTATTCTCTAAGCCCTCGCTCACTTTGCCGCTAAAAACCGTAATTCAATGCTCTCTCGCATCGGAAACCGCTGATCATTATCATCTACTACTTTAAACGCCGTATGAAACACCGGAATAAAACTGGCAGCCCCTTCAACAGAATCAAACTGCTTGAATATGAGTAACTCATTGCTCTGCATCAAAGGGTAATAAAACCAGCGATAATGATCGCGGAATTTTAAGCTTAAAATATTTCCCTTAGCGGCTTTTCGATCACTATCAGGATCTTTAAAGCGTAAATTGTGGACAACATCATCATGCTCAACACTGTGAACATCACACAATGCTAAAGGACGATTGACCACGGTTTTTAACGGAATCCAAATGTTAAATATTGACCAGTGGTCCTTTTCCTCAATAAGGTGTCTAACGCGTTCACTATTGATATCCCTGTTGGTGAGAATTAACGGATCATCCTCAACGCCCAGCTTTTGCACTCGCTCTCCGCTCCAGTCAGCATGCACAAATGTCGATGGCTTGTGGCGATCAAAGTTTTCCTGACGAACAACATGCCCAAGGAATAAAGCTGAGGTGGCGCCCGTCTGCTTTTGGATAAATCTTTGCAATAAATCCACATTGCTTTCCAATTGGGCACCATTAGAAACGTCATCGAATTTGATATCGTGATTAAAGAGTTGAAAACCTTCATAAGCCAGTGTGGGCGCTTTGACCGTTTCTCTCGCATTGTGCACGGTACAGATGTGCGTTTCTTTACCGCGATCGTTTTCGTTTGGAAAGTCGAGAATGCTGCCATCAAGGGTAAAGGTGATGGGGACATCAATTGAAGTAGCGATACTTGCGTTATAGAAGTTTAGTGTTTGCTTTTCCATGGATGATCTACAGTAATTATCATAGTTCATAGTCACTAGCACTGGTCGCAGCGAACCAGGCACAAAAGATATACGAGTCCAGACTCAAGGAGAGTTAGAACCGCTCGCAGAATGAGGTGACCCAACATCGAAAGCTAGAAGCACATTTCCTGGGGCAGTGTCCAGAACGGCGTAGCCTGAACCGATAATTACCATCCCACCCGCTATAGCTGGACCATGCCCGCCAAACGGCCGTCCGGTGATGGCTGTTGCGAGCCCGTTCTTCTTGTCGTCTCGCCAATCCAGCACGAATTGAGCCGTGGGCCCATCTGTGAGCGACTGGTAAATTCTTTCAGGCGACACAGCCTCCAGAGCAGCGCAATTAGGCGCGCGGTCAATCGAGACATTGTCGCCATGACAAGTGGCGCATATCGCCTCAAATTCAAATACAAACACATTGCTCGATGCAGAATTGGTAAACTCTACTGGTAAAGCGGTTCTCCCGAACGAAAGCAAAAGAATGGCCATGCCACACGCCATTGGTAAACGGCTCATTACCCATTCCTTATTCGGGTTGGTGCTACGAGCAAGTGCGGCACCAAACAAAGAGAGCCTCACCTTTTATCTTCAGATGCTAAAACTCATAAGCGAACGTTAAGCCGTAAGTCTCGGGTCTGGAGATATTGGTCATACTGGTTCCAAGGCTATCGAAGCTGGGATAGTGCTGCGTTATGTCGCCTTGATTCTCACCAATGTCCTCAATAAACGCGGTTACAGAAAAAGCCAAATCTATAGACTCAAATGTGAGCCGAAAGTTGACATCCCAATCATCTTCCGTCTCGACTCGGTACCTTTCAGTTGGCGTAATGTCGACGAAACTATCGTTCGCTAGATTGATAAAATATCCCTGCGCGAATGACCAATCTAACTGAGGGGTAGCTGACCAGTTCCCCAGGCCATCAAAGCGATATTGAACAAGGCCATTGAATGTGAATTCAGGAGCATTCTGAAATTTGTTACCAGAAAAGTCCGTCCCGTCTGCCTGAACAAAGTCGGTATACTCCGTGTCCACCCAACCAAGCCCGAGCATCGTATAGGTTCTTTCATTTGGCGACCATTGCAGTTCCACCTCAGCACCATAAACTTCCGCCTCATCTACGTTATTGAGAAGATTAACGAAGTTAGGTAGCCCGTCCTCCGAGCCTAAATCCACAAGGGATTTCTGTTGTAGATCTTCGTAGTCGTAGAAAAATAGGGCGCCGCTAACGACCGCTTTACCGTCTTGCGCCTTCCATTTAAACCCAGCTTCATAAGAGCGCAGATCCTCTGGGTCTACTCTTCCAGTGCTATCCGACAAAGTCGAATCCACAGCAAAGGCCCCACCCTTAAATCCCTTAGAGTAGCTTGCGTAAAAAAGACTTCTATCATCGGGCCGATATTCGATCGAAACTTTTCCTGAAATAGCCGACCAATCGGCTTTATCGGTGCGCTCTTGGGTACCGCCACAGTTAAACGAAATCAAAGACCGATCTGTGAAAGAGCGATCATCCTGCCTCGGGAATCCAATGCAGGGGAGATATTCGAAATCGTACGTTTTCTCATCCTCTGTCCAACGCAAACCTAAACCTGCAGACCACTTCTCAGCAAATGCGTAGTCCAACTGGCCAAACGCAGCAAAGGAATCTAGCGTTTGAGCACGTGCATTTACCGACCCGTAACCGTTCGATGGGTCAGGATCAAAAAACAGGGCCGTGAAATCAAACGCTCCTAAGGCGTCTAAATTTTCTTCCATGTAATAGACACCAAGTATCCACTCCGCTGGACCCTCAAAATCTGATGTTAACCTGAACTCCTGAGAAAACTGATCCGATTCATGCTGACTATATTCGTGTAGCGCAGGAAACTCGGAAGCGTCGTCGTCATTTATCCACAATCTTTCGTGATCGTTAAAGCCCGTCAATGACGTCAACGTCCAATCACTAAAGCGCCAATCAACTTGCAGAACGATGTCAAGCGAGTCAATGTCTTCGGGCCTGTCGTCTAAGTCCATAACTATTGAACGATAGTCGTCAGAGGGGCCCGGGTTTGGCGTCCCGAAAAAAGGATGTACGCTCGCACCGCTGTGGAATAGAAGTGCCTCGCCCGAGTACTCTGACCATTGAGCTTTAAAAAACACATCTACATTTTCTGCCAGGTCATATTCGAGACCCAACCTCATCGCCTTATCATCCTGGGTAGGCTCTTTGTCACCATTGAGCACATTTGTCACCCAACCATCAGACTCTCCGCTCGTGAAGGCTAACCGGGCTCTCAGACTATCACTAACCGCGCCCCCAACCGCTCCATCGAATCGCTTTTGACCGTAGCGCCCAGCGGTAGCCCTGAGATAGCCCGTGAGTTCATCCGTCGGTCTCGCAGAAATAAAATTGAGAGATCCCGTCGTAGAATTTCTACCGTACAGCGTTCCCTGGGGCCCTCGTAGAACCTCGACACGTTCAAGGTCAAACATGGCGAATCCCTGGATAGTCGTATTATTTAGGACAACGCCATCGCTATATACGGTCACCGGTGAGTTAGATGTAACAGAGTAATCCGCGTTCGTCACTCCGCGCAGAGTTATTCGCGGTGCCGATACTCCATAGACTTCTTCGATTTGGAGATTTGGAGCCTGATCAGCAACGTCAAAGGATCGCTCCATCCGAAGTTTCTGGATTAGATTTTCATCAAATGCCGTCATTGAAATTGGTGTATCGGTGACTGTGGATTCACGCCTCTCCGCGGTGACTACAACTTCCTCAATCTCGGCATAAGCAGTAAAACTGAGGCCGGAAAGTATCGAAATGAACATCGCGACCTGGTAAGCCTTATATTTACTCCAAAGCATTTCCCCTTCCCCCTAATCCAGAATTAAACACTGTAAAAACCAATAATTGGACGCACTAACAAAGTCACCTATGGCGCCCTACTTCTATGTATGTCAATGACACGTGTATGTCAACGACATAGTTATGTCAATGAAATATATCTTGACCTGTATTTTTATGAGGCAAAAAGCAAGCTGGATCTAGTTAGTCGCGCTGGTCGGTAGTTATTTGAACTCGAACCAGTGGAACTCCACCGGCTGATAGTTTCTGGAACCGATAGAGATTGATAAGTAGGCTCTTGAGTTGGAGCAGAAGAGACTACTGCCTGTGTACTCTGACTTGTCTATGTTCCGACCGAGGCCATGAGTTAGCCACTCGAATCAACCAAGTCCTGGCTTGTTACGCTAGCTTTTGGCGGTGCTCCGTACTATCCGGATTCGGAATTGCTCTGGAAGGACCCGTGGCATGGCTCTTTCCAGGACCTTATCGGGGGCGCGAGCAGGTCATTCGGTTCAAAACCACCTTCTTAAGTGCGTCGTTTTGAGTGTCTTGCGAACATACTTTCGCTCCTCACTGATCCACATGCGAAAGTGCCAATAGACGCCACTTTGCTGTGTTCTAACTACTTCGGCTTTGCCGCCATAGATTGGATGTTGATCCGTGAGGAAGGACTGAGATGGTGTATTGCGCTTGCTGCGCTGTTTTTGTGATCCCGTATTATCTACCACTAAAGCCACGTGTGCGGTTGCTGTCATGCTTAACTCTCCTAGCCATGTACTAAGATAGGAAAAGCCCCATTTATCGCGTATCAGCGTGATTTAACGCTGCTATTCTTGAACGCCACTTATGATTTGCAGTAATTGCAACCGTTTGTAACTTTCTTTGTAAAACCCCCTGTTTTCGGGAGATTTAAAACTCTCAACTCTATATAAATCAATGCGTTATACCTAACCTTTTACTCCCACTCATAAACAGTGCTGTCACAAGCCCTTTGTTTATAAGGGCTACAGAGCAAGCAAAAATAGCTTGTAACTAGTTTGTAACTCTCCATGTTGCTCTGCTTCTTGCTCATCTGCCCTAACGCCTTAATTTACAAGCACACAGCGAGGAAGAGTTTACAAACATTGCAAGCCAGTAAGTGGCAGTACGTAACGATGGCAGGCAATTTTGCTTTTGGTGCTGACATCGATACTTACATCAGTACCGTCTTTTACAAAGCCTAATTTGGACAACACCCTCTCTGATGCATGGTTGTTTAGAGATACCGTAGCGAATACTTGTTTGTTCGTCAGTGTGTCGCAAACAAATTGCAATAGCCCAATGGTGGCTTCAGTCGCGTATCCGAAACCCCAATAAGGTTTTCCCATCCAATATCCGAGTTCTACCAAATCATGTTTGTGTTCCGTCAAACCCACTCCACCAATAAGCTCGTTATTACGGAACACGTTAAGGCTAAAGGGATTCGACTCGACTGATTCAATCCACCAATCTGCATCAGAGTCTGTGTAAGGAAAAGGCACATTACTAAGGCTGCGGGCGACGCTCTCATTGCCAATCAAACTGATGAGGCTCGCTTTGTGTTCAGGCGTTATATTCCGTAACGAGAGCCGCTTTGTTTTAATTTCTATCATTGCAATTCAATCGTTTGGAAGCTTTGTAACTTTTCTTGTAACGATGCCTCCAAGAACCGCACGACTACGTGAATTGCGTAGCAAGTTTGTAACTGCGGAAGACAGCAAACATAAGGGTTTCAGCCAACACTCTCATTCCCACTCAATAGTTACACTTTTACAAAGCCTTATGTAGCAAGGGTTTGCGAGTGGCAAAATCGAGTTTACAAGTAGTTTACAAG
>PAWX01000049.1:0-24220 GCA_002714245.1 Gammaproteobacteria bacterium
AGCCACACCTGCAACGGTGATGAAGTATTAGGGTGTGAACGCACCAAGTCAACATGCAACGTAAGATTAAAGTCGCCGAAATTAACGAAGTATTGAGTACTGATCGACCATTCGATTCCATCATTGATGTCCGATCGCCCTCTGAATTTGCCGAAGACCATCTGCCGGGATCAATAAACCTTCCTGTACTCACCGACCGCGAGCGATCCGAAGTTGGCACTCTCTATCAACAGGTGGATCCTTTTGTTGCACGAAAAAGGGGTGCCGTACTCACCAGTCTGAATATCGCCAAGCACCTCGAAGTATTCATCAAAAAATCAAAGGATTGGAGACCATTGGTCTATTGCTGGCGTGGAGGACAACGTTCCACATCCATGGCCCTTGTCATGCACGAAATCGGTTGGCCCGTGACATTACTTCGGGGGGGCTACAAAGCGTATCGTAAAAAGATACAAAACGATTTAAACCAAATGATCCTCGACACTGAGTTCATCGTGATCACAGGTCCAACGGGCTGCGGAAAAACCGACCTTCTCGCCGAGATAGCGAGGGGAGGTCAACAAGTTCTCGATCTAGAGGCGCTCGCCTGTCACCGGGGTTCGATCCTTGGCGCAGAGCCAAAACAAAGCCAACCCTCGCAAAAACTTTTTGAAACGCGTCTTTACGATGCTCTTAGTAATGTTGACCAGACAAAGCCTGTTTTCATTGAATCTGAGTCAGCAAAAATTGGAGACATACATTTACCAAAACAACTTTTTCAAAGCCTTCTCGATGCGAGGGCGATTGGATTGGATTGTGAACGCTCAAAACGAGCCCAATACTCTGTGGAGCGTTACAGTCACCTGACCGAAGTCCCAGAAAATACCGAGTCATTGGTCAAACAATTGGAATTTCGTCACGGAACGCGACAAATAAATGAATGGCTCCGTCTTATTGCCGAAAAACAATGGATAGCACTCGCCGAAAGCCTTTTAGAACATCACTATGATCCCGCCTACAAACACTCTCAGAAACGTTTTCAGGTTGAGCAGCTCTTGGAGCTTGATTCGCCAGGGCATCTAAAAGATGACGCGGTGCATTTATTCGTTTCAAAACGAAGTTGACCCGCAGCAAAATCAGCGAAACCTTTGATAGTAGCTGTGACGCAAACAAAACTCTGTATTGGGTTAATTATTGCTTTTGTTCCGCCTGTACCTAAAAATATTCCTCGATCTCAGATAAGACCGTTGGATCCTCTATCGTTGAGGGCATTGTATAGGTCTCACCGTCAGCGATTTTACGGAGTGTGGCTCGCAATATCTTTCCGGAGCGAGTTTTTGGTAGTCGATTGACGATTATTGCCCTGTTAAACGATGCCACCGCGCCTATAGATTTCCGAACTGATGCGATTAATTCCTTTTCCACTTCATCGTTAGACTGGGTAGTGCCATCTTTGAGGACTACTAGACCTAGCGGTAGTTGACCTTTTAAGTCATCGGCCACACCAATGACGGCGCATTCTGCTACCGATGGATGAGCCGCCACAATTTCCTCCATTTCACCGGTCGAAAGACGATGGCCTGCAATATTGATGACATCATCCGTCCGACCCATGATGAACACGTACCCTTCTTCATCAATAAAGCCACCATCACCAGACAAATAGTAGCCTGGATAGGTATTTAGATAGCCGTCTTCGAAACGGGTTTGATTACCCCATACGGTCGGTAAACAACTTGGTGGAAGTGGTCGTTTAACAACCACACTACCCTGTTCTCCGGGAGATGCTCGGTTACCATTCTCGTCCAAGATCTCGACCATGAAACCTGGGGTTGGCATCGTGGCAGATCCCGCTTTCGGCTGGAACGACTCCAGTCCTCTCGGGTTAGAGGCTATTGCCCACCCTGTTTCTGTTTGCCACCAATGATCGACAACAGGAAGACCAGAAAGGTCGTGTAGCCAGTGATAGGTTGGTGGATCAAGTCGTTCACCCGCCAGGTAAAGGGCCTTAAGCGAGCCAAGCTTATAATTTTTATAGTATTTACCGAGCGGATCCTCTTTACGAACAGCCCGAAAGGCAGTCGGTGCAGAGAATAAAATTTTGACCTTATATTCCTCTACAACCCGCCAAAATGCCCCCGCGTCTGGCGTCTTAACCGGCTTGCCCTCATACAATACGGTCGAACATCCGAATAATAACGGGGCATAGACGATATAAGAATGCCCAACAACCCAACCCACGTCGCTTGCAGCCCAGAAGACTTCGCCCGGACTCATGTCATAAACCGCACTCATGGAGTAACACATCGCTACCGCGTGCCCACCATTATCGCGAACCACCCCCTTGGGTTTACCAGTGGTGCCCGATGTATACAAAATATACAGTGGGTGCGTGGCGCTCACCGGAACACAATCTACAGGCTGAGCAGTCCTCATCAGTTCAGACCACGTGATATCTCGATCAATTGTCGGCTCAAACGCGGCCTGTGGACGTTCCAGTACAACAACATGGTCGGGCTTCTTTTCAGAAAAGCCGATAGCCTCATTCACGATAGGCATGTACTCAAGAACCTTACTGATCTCGATGCCACAGGTTGAGGTAACTATTACTTTTGGTGCTGCGTCTGACAAACGCGACGCTAATTCGTTGGGCGCGAAACCACCAAATACTACCGAATGAATTGCACCAATGCGGGCACATGCCAGCATCGCAGTGACAGCTTCAGGAACCATCGGCATGTAAATAACGACCCTATCGCCCGTGCTAACGCCGAGCGACGCTAGACCGCCCGCAAATCGAGACACTTCCTCTTGCAACTGTGAGTATGTAATTGTTTTTTTTGTGCCGGTGACAGGTGAATCGTAATAAATCGCAACCTGTTGGCCTCGGCCTGACTCAACGTGGCGATCAATTGCATTGTGACAGGTGTTGAGTATGCCATCGGGGTACCACCGTTCGATCCCGTTCATATCATCTGCGAGCGCAACCTGCGGTTTCTGCACCCATTCGATAAGGTCGGTCTTATCTAACCAGAATCCCTGTGGGTCAATAATGGATCGATCATATTCGCTTTGATAACTCATGAAACATGCCTACTGTGTGTTTCTGTCATTTTTATCTGAGGAATGTGAATGAAATCACACGAAATGTCTTTACGACGTTTCGGTGGTAACCCAGCCAACCCGCTGAGGACTCAAACCAAGTTCTCTCCATGCTTTTATGAGGCCGCGTGCGCCTGCCGGCTGAATTGCGACCAACAGCGGACCACACGTCTGTGGATCAAATACAACCGGGTCAGGTGCCCCCAAACCAACTTAGCCAGCATAAAGTTGATTCGATTCATGTGCCGTCGAATGAATACCACGCCGCACCCACCTCGTAACGTTATAAAAAACGTCAATCTCATCGGTCCATTACAATGAAAAACCTTTGTTACCAAGCGTTTCTTTAATATCACCGGCCAAGCCAAAACTTGTCACATCGGTCATTGCATTTACGTCATGTTCCACAGCAAGACGGCTCTGAAGCGATAGTGACTGAGTTGCCCGATTGATCCAGCAATCGAACGTCAGGAAGTGGGTCCACAATGAATCGTCGAATCAACGCAATATCGGCACGCCCTGCGCTGGCCTATATCAGCATCTGAGAGAGTTTTTGAATCGATTTATCCACCAACTATCCGTGTCGGTTCACGCATCGTGACTAACTCTTCCGCTGCTGTCGGATGAATCCCAATAGTTCGGTCAAAATCTGATTTTGTTGCGCCCGCCTTCAGTGCGACACCAAATCCCTGGAGTATCTCGCCTGCATCTGGTGAAAGCATGTGAAGACCAAGAATTCTATCGGACTCAGCATCAACGATCAGTTTAAATATGCTCTCCTCTTGCCGGCCACTCAAAGTGTGCTTCATGGGCCTAAATCGGCTCACAAAGACTTTCGCGTGGTGCCCTTTTGATATGACCTCTTCTTCTGATAGACCAATAACTCCGATATTAGGCTGACTAAAAATTGTGGTAGGGATAAGGTCGTAATCGATCACCGCATCCGGCTCATCAGTAAAAAGATACTTAGCGAGTGCCGTGCCTTCCGCCAAAGCCACAGGTGTTAGCGCCATGGTGCCCGTCACATCACCAACCGCATAAATCGAAGGTTCTTTGGTCTGAAAATTGTCGAACACCTCGATCGTGTCGTCCGGACGAGTTGTTATTCGTGTATTTTCGAGACCAAGATCAGACGTGTTAGGGACACGACCAACGGCCATCAACACATCATCAACGACAAGATCAACCTCATTATGACCAGAGTGATCTACCCGTATACCGGCCGCAACCCGCTCAAACCCAGAAAGATGGTGATTCAATCGAACATCGATGCCTTTGTTTTTCATTTCTTCAGTTAATTGCTCGACGACCTCCCGATCAAAATCTTTCAGAAGCTTGGGGCCGCGATAGGATAATATCGTCTTGACGCCGAGACCCGCGAAAATTCCAGCAAATTCCACCGCAATATACCCTCCACCAACAACAAGAATACGGTTAGGTAAGTGTTTTAGGTCAAAAATTTCATTACTGGATTTGGTCAGTTCAATCCCTGGCACGTGAGGATTACGTGGCCATCCTCCTGTGGCGATCAAAATTCTTTGCGTTGATAGGTTACGATCACCCACCCGCACGGTGTGCGGATCAATTATTTTTCCTCGACCATTAACCAGCTCGGCCCCTGAATTACTTAATAAGCGATCATAAACCATATTCAATCGACTGATTTCATTGATTTTATTATCGCGAAGCGTCTGCCAATTGAAACCATTATTTGTTACATCCCACCCGTACCCTGACGCATCGCTTATCGACTCCGAGAAGCTCGAACCGTAGACATATAATTTTTTCGGAACACAACCCACGTTGACACATGTCCCCCCTAGATAACGGTCTTCAATAACTGCGACTTTGGCACCAAAATTGGCCGCCATACGGGCAGCACGGACACCACCACTACCTGCGCCGATAACGACTAAATCGTATTTACTCATTATGTCCTCATCTCATTAACACGATTGTTTTACCGATCTGTCCGCCCGATTCAATCCGGCGGCCTCAAACTTTAAAAGAATTTCACCTTTTTCGACCTCGGGCGAAGGCAACGCTTGCCATTGGGCTTCTGCCTTCGCATTATTGACACCTAAGCCACGCATAAATTTCGTGCACTTATAACTAAAAGTTTTCGTAGATCGAGGAGACATTGACGCACATGGAATCCCCAAATCAAAGTTTAGGACCGATTAAAAAGCTCAACGCTGTCCTCCACTCGGAGGTTGGTCCTGGCGTTCTGCTCCTGATCATGGCCATCTTGGCGATGACAATCATGAATTCGCCACTGGCATCCTACTACGAGAATATATTTTCCACTAAGGTGGTTCTCGGCGTGGGGCCTGTCGTCATAGATAAACCATTTCTTTTATGGGTAAACGATGGCCTGATGGCGATATTTTTCTTCCTGATCGGCCTCGAGATTAAGCGTGAGCTGATGGTCGGACACCTGTCAGACATCCGCCAAGCGCTCCTTCCTCTAGGCGCTGCAGTTGGAGGGATGGCGGCACCAGCGCTGATCTATTTGATCGTCACTCATGGTGTTGAGGGCGCAGTGAATGGCTGGGCAATCCCAGCGGCAACCGATATTGCTTTCGCTGTCGGTGTTTTGGCTCTACTTGGGCCCCGCGTCCCTGTCGCTTTGAAGGTTTTCCTATTAACTCTCGCGGTTGCCGACGATTTAGGTGCGATTGTCATCATTGCCCTGTTTTACACTGAGCAATTAAGTGTTGAGGCGCTTGGATTAGCTTTTGCCGCGCTTGGCGTTCTAATCTTGATGAACCGCCTCAATGTAAGCAACCAGTCCGCATACCTGTTCATCGGATTTATTATGTGGGTCGCTGTGCTGAAGTCTGGGGTACACGCAACACTCGCAGGGGTAGCTCTCGGTTTTTGTATCCCATATTCACTACCCAAACAGGAAACTTCACCCGTGGTCAAACTAGAGCATGAGCTGCATGGCTTCTCCAGTTATCTCGTTTTACCGCTGTTCGCTTTTGCGAATGCAGGTGTTGCAATTGGTGAGCAAGGGCTCTCAATTC
Organism: Gammaproteobacteria bacterium; assembly: GCA_002714245.1. Lineage (GTDB taxonomy): Bacteria > Pseudomonadota > Gammaproteobacteria > Pseudomonadales > Litorivicinaceae > HIMB30. The sequence goes on from PAWX01000049.1 coordinate 6,111, forward strand.
TAGGTCATCCAGTTCCCTTAGGGATAGCAGCCGGCCTGCTTATTGGCAAACCAATAGGCGTGATGATTTTCTGCTACTTCATTCTGAAATTTGGCGTTGCGAGCATGCCTAAACATGTCAACTGGGGACAACTATTTGGGGTCGCCTTCCTGTGTGGCATTGGCTTTACCATGTCGCTCTTTATCGGGTCTCTTGCATTCGGTGGAATGGGCAATCCATTGGCAGGACTGGATCGTCTCGGTATTTTAACTGGTTCGATTATCTCAGCTGTAGTCGGATTCATTGTTTTAAAGAGAGCATTGCCGGACAAATCCCTCGCGACCTCAACGTGATTCCGTCGGGCCAAGTAAAAAAGCCGGGCTTGGCCCCGGCTTATAAACAGTTTGAGAGGACAACTATTACGTCATTTCTTCATCAATTGCTCGGCTTGACCGATCCAGTCATCACGCTTAATGCGACCAGTGAATTTCACGATATTCGTCTCGAGATTAGCAATTTGTAGATCAGATAAATTGGCGATTTGTTCAAAGAATATGATCCCAACATCCTGCAATTTCTTCTCAAGTCCCGGGCCGATACCTTTAATCAATTTTAAATCATCTTTGGGCGTGGGTATTTGCGCTATCGCACTCACAGATTGAACCTGCTCTGACTTTTTCGGTTCTCTCTCTTGAGCAGAGGTCTCCATAGTTGGGAACATCGAGTCGAGATTGATGTTAGAGGTCAGTTCCAGCGGCTCGAAATTCAGAATTGCTTGATTAAGTGCAACAGTGTCGTTAACCATTTTTATAAATAAAGCATTCGACTGAGCGAGTGCTAAGTCCATCTGCCTTAACGTGTAAAGGGCTAGGGACGTATCGATTTGGTACATAAAATCTCCATAAATCTGTTTTGCATTGCACAATAAAATCACGATATCAGATTTTTTTTGCGATGCAACAAAAATTACCCTATTGACCTGAAATAGAGGTTTGTCACAATGATGATAGGTTCGAGCAAGAGATTGGTTCGTGGGATCAAATCAACAACTCATATATTTATTTAGGCCGCATGAGAAAAGTCGCAATAAATGCCAACGGTTTTGACGGAAATTTTTCTGCGCTCTCAAAACGCGTGGAGGCCTCAACCTGAAGACTGATTTGGGTTTTGCTGGACTTCTACTAACTATGATCGCCGGGGCTACCAACGATAATTTAGTTAAGACAGCATTTGTAGTAGCGATAACTGCGCTATCTTGGGATCTGTTTGGACTAGATCCAGTTGTTCTGGCAAACATCGCTGCCCTGTGTTTTATACTACCCTTTGTTTTTTTCGCTGGTCTTGCAGCACATAAAGCAAATAAACAGCCCCCTAAACGGTGGTTATTTACTTTAAAACTCTCAGAATTAGCGCTTGCGTTGATCGCTTGTCTTGCAATTGCCAACCAAATCGGATGGGTTCTACTTTTCTGTGTTGCGGGGTTTGGTATCCAATCGGCGCTCATTGGCCCATTGAAATACGCACTCATTCCCCGACTCAGCGAACCTAATAAAATTTTAGATCGTAACGCTTGGATGGAGACAGCGACCTTTATTGCGATACTCGCCGGGACCCTTTTGGCTGCTGATTGGATCGTATCATCGCCCTACCTATTGATCCTTTTGATGGTTATCTTGGCAGTCATTGGTTGCTTTGGAATTCTTCTATTGCCGACGCTTGAAGGATGCTCGGAAAGCGTCCAGCAATCTTTGATCGAGCTAATTCGTCGACAAAGAAAAGATCAACGATCGATTTCGGCGATTTGGTGCTTGAGCGGGTTTTGGGGAGTGGGCTCTGTGTGGCTAACACATCTGCCAATCTTGGCAGTAGATATCTGGCATTTACCACCACAGTCTGTTGGAACATTGCTCAGTTACTTCGTTCTCGGCGTCACGCTCGGGGCGATTGGTGGTGTATTACTGAAGCAACAAGACCTAGTTCGACGAATCTTGCTTGGTGCTTTCACGATGGTTATGGGCAGCCTTTTGATTCAAATATCGAACCATACGGTTGCCTCAGTCGGCCTAATTTTGACGAGTGCTGGTGGTGGTTTTCTTGCTTTACCTCTTTACACAACGCTTCAGGATGATATTTCAGCTGTCGCAAACAGGATCGCGGTTAACAATATAGCAAATGCCTACATGATTATCCTAGCGGCGATTGCGTCGATCCTCGTCGTTGGACTTTTCGGCTTACCTTTAGTGATCTGGTTGCTCGTGCTGAGCGTTGGTCAACTCCTCCTCTGCCTTTACCATCGCACTAATTTGAGTTTCAGCTAAGCCCTCTGGCGCTGGAGGCATCTGTAAGAAGTAGCCCTGTCTCTCAATCGATTCAAGAACCTCAGATGCATTAACACGCGCCAATTTTTCGGAATGAGTTAGAGGGAAAATCATCACCGATTCCGGGATACCGAATGTGGCTATTAAATTCTCAGGAACTGATTTCAAACCCTCTTTTTGGTCCACAAAAAGATACATTTCTTCACGTTTATTGCCTTTAAAAATTTCAACTACACGCATGAAACACATCCTCTAAAACTACTTTACGCCATCCTGATGGCTTCCATTCGCGACCGTTCAATGAGGCCACAAGTTGTCGCTTTTTTACGAGCATTTCTGGAGCAATTCCTAACCCTTTGGCAATACCTTCAATTTGAGTTTGCCGCCCCTTAAACACGTTTTTTAAGTACTTTGATAAGGGTGGCGGTGGTGGCTCTATAGTCTCAGCACTCATAGCATCTTCGATCACCGATTTTAGTTGCTCGCCATATCGATCCGCTTGTTTATCACTCAGTCCATGCTGACTAACTAATCGATGGTGGCGACCAACATCACCAGAGGTGGCTAATGAGAATACTGATTGATCGCTCAGAACATGCTTCCTTGGTCGATCAAGTCGGCGGGCCGCCTTTTCACGCCACTTTACAAGGTGCACCAACCGCGACATTCCTGTCGGACTCAACCGCCACGCGTTACCGAATTTATAGATTTGCGTTTCCAGGTCGCCATCTACTAAAGTCGAAGCATTACGGTCTCTAGTCGATTGCATTTCCTCATGCATCCAGTCCAATCGACCAGCCTTCTCGAGTTTCTCCAATAGAATCTCATACAGCGGCTCAAGCACTAACACGTCATCCTTAGCGTATTGACACTGCGCATCTGACAACGGGCGACGCGTCCAGTCTGAGCGAGTTTCTTGTTTAGAAATCTCCTTACCCAATAGTTCTGATGCAAGAGTGGACAGACTCGGCGCGATTTTATCGTTAAGAAGCGCATAGGCAACTTGTGTATCAAACACCTGCCCAAGAAGCTGCCCCGTAAGTCGAAACAACACCTCGTAGTCCTCCTGAGCGGCGTGCAATATTGATGTAACAGGGCCACTCAGAAGATCACCGAAGTGTTGTAAATCTAAACCGATAAGCGGGTCGATTAAAAAAGCCTTTGAGTTTAGGCCGACTTGAATCAACCCCGGCTTGGGGTGAAAAGTTGAAACCCTTACAAATTCTGTATCAAGAGTGATTGCAGGTGACTCTGAAATCACGGCAATCAGATCATCGAGAGCGGCCTGTTGATCAATCCAATTTAAAACCGTCAACGTTGAACCTCAGTGCGCGAGGCTAGCGCCTGAGAAAGCGTCGAGATATCAAGATGATCCAGTTCACCACCGACTGGGACCCCCTGCGCCAGGCGGGTTACGCAAACCGAGTCCCCAAGCCCAATTACTATCTGATGTGTGGTTGCCTCACCCTCGATTGTAGACGCGAGCGCCACCAGACATTCGTTAGGCTTTTCTATTTGTACCCTTTCAAACAATGCAGCCAGACCAATTTCCTGAGGACCAAGACCCTCAAGAGGACTCAGCAAACCGGCCAAGCAGTGATACCTACCTAGAAACAAACCTGATCGCTCGATCGCGAGAATATCACTCGGAGATGACACCACGCATAGTAAGTTCTGATCTCTAGACTCATCCTGGCAAATCCGGCACGGCTGGATTTCGGTCAGATTACGACAACGCACGCAGTGCTCAATTTGTTCCAACGCTTGCTGAAGAGCTTCTGCAAGATTTAGTCCTCTGTCGCGATCTCTCTCGAGCACATGGAGCGCCATACGAGCGGCTGATCTTGGACCGACACCCGGCAAGCACCGGAGGGCACTCTCAAGATCTTGTAAAAGCGGCGAAACACTCATGAAAAAGGAAATTTAAATCCTGGAGGTAAGTTAAGACCCTGAGTTAAGTTGCCCATAGATTCTTGCTTCATTATCTCTAATTTCTTATTCGCATCGTTAATCGCAGAAGCCACCAATTCACCCACGATGGAGGGCTCGTCAGCCAGCACGTTCGGGTTAATAACAACGCATTTGCAGTCGCCCTGTCCATTTAGAGTCACGGATACGAGGCCTGCGCCTGATTCACCGCTAACTTCTTGCTCAGACAGCTTGGATTGTGCTTCCTTCATCTGATCAGCAACTTTCTGAGCCTGCTTCATCATTTCCTGTAATGGACCATCAAACATGGTTATCTCCATCTCTTGGTTGAATCTTTTCTATGGGTATCGACGCGTTGAATCGCTCAGTTAGAGCTCTGACAAAGGAATCTTCCCCAAATTTTTTCTTGGCTAGTTCAAGACGCTCACCCTTTATACGAGCGCGGTATGATTCCGGAGTCTCCCCTAAAGTCTCACGAATCTCTACCGAGATCTTCGGACTGTGGCCTAAGTGATTTGAAAATGCCTCAGATATTCGTCGGCGGTGTAGCTCATTGAGCAACCCCTCGGTGTGTGTGTTTGAAGCTAGTACCACCTCATCCTTGTTTACAGAGACGAGCTCTGTTTGATTCACCAGAGAAGCTGTCATTCCTTGTAGGCCAAGAAGGCCTGTCTCAAAGATCCACGATTCTGGGGTAAGCGATAATCTGGGCTGTGACTCATATTGCTTATCTGAATCTGCTGCAGAAACATCGACGTCTGCTATTTTCTCTATTGTGGACAACATCATTGAACTAGACTCGGAAATTGGGTGCTCTGAGGCCGATACTGAAGTAGCGCCCTTGCCCTCATGATTCGGCAACGGCATCGAGTTCTTTTCAATATTAGTCTCGCTGATCGAGATCTTATCTATTGACGTCGCCTGTGAATGTGATGAAGCATAATTCATCATATTTTCTTGGATGACATTATCCGACTTATTCGGCTCAGGCTCGGGCTCGAGCTTTTGATCAGGGTAAGAACCAGCTTGCGGTGACTGAGGAGTGCCAATCATCTCTCCCGCCTTCGCTGGTCGGAACGCTATCATTCGCAACACGAGCATTTCGAATGCTGATCGTCCATCAACAGCTAATGGAAGATCTCGATACCCAGTTAATGAAAACTGATACGCAAGCTGAATGAACTCAGGCGACATTAAGTTAGCCAAATCACGCACTGCTTTTTTTTCATTAGGGGAGAGATGGTCAATTCCCTGATTAGCCACTTGCGCAATTGCAATCTGATGAAGCATCTCTTGCATTCCACTAACCAATGCCATCCAATCTGGCGATCCATTCGATAACTGATTAATACGCGTAATCGCTTCTGAAGCCTCACCTCTAGCGATTTCAGCTAGTAACATCGGAATTTCAGAAACACCCTGCGCGCCAAGCATCTCCACCACGTTATCGGTTAGAACTGATCCAGCTCCATGAGCAATGGCCTGGTCTAGTAGTGTCATCGAGTCACGCACTGATCCTCTACCTGCCTTAGCTAGATGCCATAGTGCATCTTTTTCAAACGAAAGATTTTCCTCGTTGAGAACGTATTCAAGGTGAGATTCTAAAACGTCGGGACTCAGATCTCTTAAATGGAACTGCAGACATCGTGACAAGACAGTCGGCGGTAGCTTCTGAGGATCAGTTGTTGCCAATAGAAACACAACATGAGCAGGAGGTTCTTCAAGTGTCTTCAACAACGCGTTGAAGGAGTGCGTCGATAGCATGTGGACTTCGTCGATAAGGTATACCTTGAAGCGCCCATGGCTCGGCGCATAACTCACATTTTCAAGAAGCTCGCGAGTATCCTCCACCTTGGTTCGACTTGCCGCGTCAACTTCAAGTAAATCCACAAATCGATTTTCTGAAATTGCGCGGCAAGTACTGCAGTCTCCGCAAGGTGTTGACGAAACACCACGGTCACAATTCAGACATCGTACCAAGATTCTAGCGATGGTAGTCTTTCCAACGCCTCTAGTACCGCTAAATAGGTACGCATGATGCAATCGTCCGGAATCCAGCGCATGGGCAAGTGCTTTACGGACATGTTCTTGACCGACTAGCTTGTCGAATGTAGTTGGCCGCCATTTTCTGGCTAAGACCTGCTGACTCATGCATGCCTCTTCAGATTGGAAGCAACTCCTGCCAGCCACACCCCGGCACATCAAACACCTGCTGCCGCTGCTCCCTTCCGGGCCTGACGGAGTTCACATATGTTCAATTGCGAGGGGACCGACAAGAGTCACCATCGATACCCGTTGTTCCGGGAGCGCCCTATTGTCAGGCTAACAATGACTTGGATGCAAGTTCGATTCCCCACTAGACGGCAAATCAAGGCGATTGACTGCTGTATCATAGACTGCTAGCCAACAGTGTGTTGACACAAAATTTACGCGATTGCCGAATAGTTCATCTAGCAATGAATCCCTAGACAAAAGCGGCAGCCAAAAGTAAACCGAGACGCTCGGTATTAATTATCAAGCACGATACCCAGACGGGCCGCTACCTCACGATAGGCCTCAAGTATCCCACCGAGATTCTGTCTGAAACGATCTTTGTCCTTTTTCTCCCCGGTTAGCTTGTCCCAGAGACGACAGCCATCTGGACTAAACTCGTCACCTAGAACAATTTCCCCATGAAAACGACCAAATTCAACCTTAAAATCGACAAGTTGAAGACCTACTTTATCGAACATACTCTTTAAAATCGTATTCGCTTCAAGTGTCAATTCATGCATGCGTGACATTTCATGACGAGTCGCCCAGCCAAACGCTTCGACATGGCGCTCTGTTACCATTGGATCATGTAAAGCATCATTTTTGAGGAACAACTCAAACAGAGGGGGATCAAAAGCCATGCCTTCCTCAACACCGAGGCGACGAACTATTGAACCGGCCGCCTGGTTACGTACTACACACTCGACCGGGATCATATCAAGTCGTTTGACTAGCACATCGGTTGCACTTAACCGTTCTACATAGTGCGTAGGGACACCATTCTCCGACAATTTGTTCATAATAAATGCGTTGAATTGGTTATTTACAGCGCCCTTTTCTGAGAGTTGCTCGATGATTTCACCGTCAAAAGCTGAGGTATCATCTCGAAACTTTAAAACTAACAGATCCTGATCTTCTGTAAGATATGCGGACTTCGCCTTTCCTTGATACAACAACTCCAATGCGTTCATCTTCTCTCTACACTTATCCAATTGAATCCATCCGACTGCGACGCGACTCGGTATTCAATCTCACGATTTTTTAAAACGCTCTCCAAAATCTTGGTAACCAGAGCAACTTCATTGTTTGTTTCACTGATGTGGCAAGCCACGACCGTGTGCAACCGATCGCTCGCAATAAGCTCGATCAGTTTCGCAGCCTGATCGTTATTCAGATGACCGAAATCTCCTGAGATGCGAGTTTTCAAATAAGAGGGGTATGGGCCGTGTTGCAGTAATGAAATATCGTGATTGAATTCCACAGATACCGCGTCCAGTTCTCTAAACGCGTTCAAAACCCGGGCAGATATACTACCTAAGTCGCTGAGTATACCCAATCGCTTGCCGGAACAACCAAAAACAAATTGGAGCGGCTCTCGCGCATCATGCGGCACTGGTATTGGCGTAATGCTTATATCTCCAATAGAGAACAACCCATCGATGTGGTTGATAAATCTATACTTATTAGCATCGATCTCAATCCATGTGCCGCGTGACGCATAAACAGGGATAGCGTGTCGAGTTGAGAGCGCCTCTACACCGCTCACGTGATCGCTATGCTCGTGCGTAACTATTATCGCAGCCAGAGCATCGGGCTCGAGATCCAACCGTTTCAAACGCTCAATCACATCTTTATAACTAAATCCGCAATCCACCATTATGGAGGTTGAGTCGGAAGCTACAACGGAACAATTTCCTTTGCTACCACTACCAAGCGATGCGAAACGCACTAGTAAAGACGATCCCGGAACTCTCGAATGAGCTCGTTTGCGCCACCGATAGATGCTCCCAGCCCGGTGGGAACGACCTTGAGCACCAAACCATCCGTATTCTCATTCATCACGATCTGATAACTACCTACAGGATCCTCCATCGTGGTAGCGATGGCCCTATTTAACGCACTCATAGCCGCTAATCGTTGTTCTGTCGCCTTCCGAACATAACGGATGTTAAGAAGCCCTTGGTCAAGATCACCACCATCTATCGTGGCTCCAATATCTTTAACAGCCTCAACAGCCACTCCGAAGACTCGTGGAATTTGAGCCTGTATAACCAACTCATCCAAGCCTTCAATGTGACGTAGATCGATGCGATTTCCGACCTCTACAAGTGAAAGTGCTCGCGACACCGCTCTTCCTCTCTTCTCTCGTTGCTCGAGATAAGATTTGAATTCGCTAAGAATCCGATCGGTATACAAGCTATCAACCCGTCCCGCTGGGATATCTACACGAACCTCACTCGTACTATTTCGTAACCCAGACTGCAGAGAAAATCGTAAGACTATTGAGCCCAAATCTGGTGAAAAGTGTCGAATTATGCGACTACCGGAATAAGCATCTGTTCCCCGAAAGGGATTGGATTCGAGTACCTGCGTCCCCTTTTCGACTCGTGAATAAAAAACGGTTAGTTTATTTTCAGAAACAAATCTTTCAAGTTCAGGCCACACCGCCGATGGAGCCTCGGGGATGGAAAGCCACCGCATTTCGCCTATCTGATGGCGCCGAATCATAATCAACGTTTGAGCTCGCAGTAAACCATCCGCTCTCGGAGCCTCAAAGGATCCACCATATAAACCAGCAGAAGGCTCGTTGACTCCGGGGATGCGTAAAGATTCATTCACCCGTTCACTAGATAGCCCTTCAGGAACCTTCAGCTTAGGTTCGACGTAAGCCGCCTGATAGTCGAGTTGTCGGTCACGAATTGCAGCCTGCTGGTTTGGCCCAGAGCACCCAACTAAAAAAACCAGCAACATGACAATATGATGACTTTTCACAGATGAATACCGGCCATCCCACATGCCCCCCGCACCGCGTTTTTTCCCACGTCAGTCAAAGGAACTAGCGGTAATCTGCAGTCCGAGCCCATAATCCCCATCTCAGAGAGTGCCCACTTACTGGGTATTGGATTTGGTTCGACAAATAGTTCTTGATGCAGACCACGCAGTTGATTATTCGTAGCCTCCGCTTCCCGAAAATTTCCAGCCAACGCAAATTCAATCATAGACGCCATCAGCCGTGGCGCGACGTTAGCCGTAACGGAAATATCTCCATCTCCGCCCATCAAACATAATTCCATAGCCGTCGGATCATCACCAGAGTAAACTGCAAAGCCTTCGGGACGATGCTCCAAAAGATATTTAGCGCGGCCTAAATCGCCAGTCGCATCTTTAATGCCTGCAATATTTGACACCTCAGCAAGCTCAAGAGTCGTATCATCAGATATATCAGTCACGGTCCTCCCGGGTACGTTATATAATATGACAGGCAAATCAGTGCTCTTGGCCACAGCTCGAAAATGAGCCAGCAAACCGGCTTGAGGTGGTTTATTGTAGTAAGGGGCAACTGATAAAATCGCATCAGCACCTGCGAGTGTGGCACCCTCCGTTAATTGGCAGGCCTCTGCGGTGGCATTTGATCCAGCCCCTGCAATAACGGGGATGCGCCCCGCTACGAAATCAACAGTCGCCCTAATGACGTCCCTGTCTTCAGAATGAGACAACGTTGCCGACTCCCCAGTAGTGCCAACGGCAACTATGCCATGGGTGCCCTCAGACACATGAAACTCAACCAATCGTTTGAGCGCTTCGTAATCAACCGCGCCTGACGCATTAAACGGTGTAACTAACGCGACGATACTGCCTCGGATCATGTCAATAAGACCTCGCTAAGAAAAACGCCCTTATGTTACAGACCGAAGGAAACTCCCGGCAAGGTTGCAAACCAGAAAAAAAACGCCACTCTTCACGTAAGCTGGTAACTCGGAGCATCTATGAGTATTTCATTGCAAACACAAATCCCTGCATTCGCTGAGCAGCTCGCCACGTCTGACACGGCTGTATCGTCGGATGCATTAACCGGAGTTTTCACCGTCCTATATTTTTATCCAAAAGACAACACCTCGGGCTGCACGACAGAAAGCCAAGACTTTTCTAGGTTGCACGATGAATTTGTAGCTCGCAATTGTCAGATCTTTGGAGTATCCAGAGATTCAATGAAGAGCCACGAAAACTTCAAAGCTAAGTACGACATGCCTTTCGAACTAATTTCCGATCCCGATGAGACTCTGTGCTCTTTATTTGACGTAATGAAAATGAAAAACATGTATGGCAAGCAGGTTCGTGGCGTAGAGCGATCGACTTTTCTAATCGGTCCGAAGGGCACACTGGTCGCAGAATGGAGAAAAGTTAAAGTGCCGGGACATGCCTTAGAAGTGCTCGACACTCTGAAACAGCAGTCTTAGGTTTTGACTAAGCCAATGATAAATTCATAGGGTGGACCGTCGGAGACAGACCGTAACTCATAGCCCGCTTTCTCACAAAAAGCAGGGATATCGCGGGTAGAGATTTGATCTGTAGTGATCAGCTTGATTGGAGACGCCTCACAATTCTCGTTGATAAACATTTTTAGCCTCAAAAGCGGGAGTGGGCATTTCAAGTTGGTACAGTCGAGTGTTCGCATAATCCCTCGCATATAATGTTGAGAGTATATTAAAGATAGGTCATTTAATGCGAAACCTTCTTTTAATCTGGATGGTATTGTGTTCCCTTTGTGGGACTCGTGCTTACGCAATTTCGGCAGAGGACCTTGCGACACGAGGTGGGGAAATTGCCTTCGGTCAAGCCTGGCTGAAAAACACTCGTGAACGGTTGTACGAACGAGTAGATCCTTTCTGTATTGATTTACTCGAAACCTGGTTGATACGGCTTAAAAATCATTTTGATCTGGGGTCAATGCCAATCACAGCCCTGTGTTTAAATGGCGTCGGTTTTAACGCTTTCGCCGCACCAGGTGGGATCATTGGTGTTAATCGAGGCATCTATCTAGACCTTGATTCTGAATCTCAGGTGATGGCTGTTTTGGCTCATGAACTCGCCCACCTTTCACAACGTCATCACTACAGAAGTCTCAGGAACTCAGAACGGATTTCGACAGGAACACTTGCAACACTTGCCGGGATTGTTGCTGCGATAGCTACTCAACAAGGACAAGCGGCACAATCTTTGATTATGGGAGGACAAGCTGCCAACGCTTCGTCGGCGCTCGCGTATTCTCGCGACTACGAGAGGGAAGCGGATCGGATAGGTTTAGCCGCGCTCGGACGGGCCGGCTATCGGCTAGAATCCATGTCGGAGGTATTAAAGATCCTCGCGGCAAAACAATCGCAGTCTAGTGAAAAACTAGCGTTTCTTAGTACCCACCCCCTCGGAATCGAACGTCAATCTGATCTCGATGCACGTTTAGCGCAATTTAAAGATTATGAGGAGGGCTCACCTGTAATATCAGACCCAGATTTTCAATTTTTCCGTTGTTTGCAGATCGAGGGGTTGGAACCACCTATCAATGGACCATCAAATTTTTCATGTTCTAGTATCCACTCGATGCTTAAGCACCTCCGTACCGGTAATTTCAGCAAAGCGCTCATGATATTTGATGGGCTACCAACGCAATATAAAAAAACATTCAGCGGTTTCGATATTGAGATCGCCCTCACCTTGAAGACAGGTGATTTTAAGCGCACTGAGTCCGCTATAAGTACTGTCGCTCTTTTTTTTCCATCCTGGCTGCAACCAGATATCGCCCGCGTTGATCTCGCAATCGCCCAGTCGAAGCCTATTTTGCCTCGCGCAATTCGAGAACGTATGATTCAACGTCCAGAACGATTGGATCTTTGGAGAGCTCTTGGGCGTTTTGCTCAAGCATTTAAGCAAGAGCATTTCATGTTCGAGGCTCGCGGTTGGGATGCGTTACTACATGGAAAATTCGAGGCCGCATCAACTCAACTGAAACGTGCGAGAGCTTCTTGGCCAACCAATTTGGATCAACGTCCACTAGACTTGTTGGACCAAGCCATTAACCAGAGTAAGGCACTTTAAATTGAAGCATACGAGTGAGTGGTTTCATCGCTTGATCCGCCAATTTTTCATCGACTAACACCTCGCATGACTCTGGCCAATCGTCAAGTAAGCGTTCAATTCCTGACAATCTATTCATCGCCATCCACGGACAACGCGCGCAACTTTGGCATGTCCCACCTGCGCCCCGCGTTGGAGCCGCAATCAATAACTTCTCGGGGACCTGCTGTTGCATTTTGTAAAAGATCCCTTTATCCGTGGCTACTATGAAACTAGGATTTTGCAACCGCGCCGCGGCATTGATTAATTGAGTGGTAGAGCCAACAGCGTCTGCCCGGTCGATCATTTCTTCAGGTGATTCTGGATGCACCAACAAACCGGCATCCGGATACACCAATTGCAATGCGTCAAGATCATGCAAACGAAATTCTTCGTGTACCACACACGCAGAATCCCAAATCAACATATCTGCACCCGTTTGTTTCTGAACATAACGACCTAAGTAACGATCCGGCGCCCAGATAAGCTTCTTTTCCTCCATGGCAAGAGCTGAGACCACCTCGACTGCAATTGAAGAGGTCACTACCCAATCTGCACGTGCTTTTACTGCGGCCGAAGTGTTGGCATATACAATGACCTTACGATCGGGATGCGAATCACAAAAAGCTTTAAATTCATTTTCGGGGCAGCCTACGTCGAGACTGCATGTCGCCTCTAAGGTGGGCATGTAGACCCGCTTAGTCGGACTCAGAATCTTGGCAGTCTCTCCCATAAAGGAAACGCCTGCCACAATGAGTCTTCGTGCGTTAGTGCGGGCTCCGAATCTTGCCATTTCGAGTGAATCCGCGACAAGGCCATTGGTCTCTTCAGCAAGCCGCTGAATCTGGGGGTCCACGTAGTAGTGAGCGACCAAGCGGGTATCGGATTCCATCAATTTCTGCTTAACCGCATCGTATAGCTCTGATTCGCTTCCAGACCTTGCCTCTGCATCCAGAAGTGCGCGATCAAGATAAGCGCGAACATGTTCACGAGTCGATATGTAATCGTCAGACTGGGTGGTCATCTGTTCTTCCGGCGAGATAAACGAGGATGGAAATCATCAGGCTTGTCCTTTATCCAGTCAACGAAGGCCTTAATTTTAGGGTGCCCTAGTAGTGAGTCGATTGTATTAAATTGAATCGCTAATTCACGTTCTTTAAAAGTGCGATGTACATGTCGATGACATGGCTTACACAAATTGGCAATTCTGCTATGTCTTTCCTCCTTGTCAAATTTCGACCGGATAGCTTCCATTCTATGCGTCCGTTTCGGGATTAGATGATGTCGGGTTAACAAAGTTTTACGTCTGCAGAGATCGCAAAACATATCAAATACAAACTAAAAATACTGTATATTTTAATAAAAACAGAATATCATTCACCTATAAACATAAAATGGGTCAGATTATATTGAAATACTCGATTTCAGATAAAGATAAAGCCATATTAAAAGTTCTTCAAAATAATGCAGATATCACAAACGCCGATCTTGCGAAGCAGGTCGACTTGTCTCCCTCAGCGTGCCTTACGCGTGTCAAAAATCTCAAAACTCAAAAAATTATTCGGGGCATTTACGCGAAACTCAATGCTGATAGATTGGAATTTAATTTTCACGTATTCATTTATATCCGCTTATCCAACCAGGTCAAAGAGACGCTGTCCTATTTAGAAGGCGCTGTAAAAATGAATACAAAAGTACAGGACTGCTTTCGGATGACGGGAGATTACGATTATGTTTTGCGGGTACTCCTAAAAAATACATCTGACCTCGAATATTTTCTAACACATGAATTGAGCCGTATTCCCGACATCGCGTCGATCCGAACAGAAGTTGCCATGAAATGCGTCAAACAGAACCCAAGTATCGCGATTTAATTAAAGATTTCTCGCGCAATGAAAGCAGATATAAATAACCGCTGTCTCTGAGGGTTTTAATGCACGGTGAGCCCGGTGCATGGGCTCTTTTCAGTACCACCAACCGCACCCTGTCGTTACCTTGAAATCATCAGATCCTGAATTAACCCACTCCCAAACATTGGCACCCATGTCATAAAGCCCCATAACACTACGCCTCGTCGATCCAACAAGCGACGGACTAATATCTCGATCTAGAAGACGACTGAAACTAGACGATGGTGTAAACCCGCACTCGGTAAGACAGTTTGCGCCCACCAGCGAGTTACCTATCATGAATAGTCCCGGTCTTTAATAAAATCGCTGGGTGGATTACTTCGCCGTTCGGTGTAGGCGGCTTCTCTTCACTCAGCTCCCATTGGTAATCGTCCGCGCTATTTACAGAAAGCCTCGGCCTCTGAGTAAGCCAGGTGCACTGCGGGGAACCTTTTATCGGACTCTACGCTAAAAGGTCTTCGCCAAGTCCAATCAGGCTTTTGCTCCCAACAAAAAGCATACACCTCACCCCCCCCGCTCAGCCTGACTAACAAAATCTCTACCTTCCGCAACTAGTGCGAATGCGGCAATTGACACCTCGGTCCGAGCAATCGCAAAACGGCTACCCATTTCTTGCATATTAGAGTCTACATACAGAATTGATGAAGCCAAATAAATCGGTACAGTCACAGTACATTAGTTACACTCAGCCCTAATATGTCTCTCTGACGTATATAATCATGGGTCTAGGAAAGAAGTGGTCTTTGCAAGGGTAAGGTTCGTAAGACACTTGGGCGGACCAAAAATAACTTGGCGCTTATCCATAAACCATTGACTTTTAAGAAGCAGGGCAAGCGACCGATATAAGTATTCATAAGAGCTTAGGATGGATTATGGGATTTGAGTTTCGTTGGATAATGGGTTCTATTTCTGCCGTCATCGTATTCGGTGCAGGGCTATTGGTATATGGGGTCATAGTTTCTAACACACCGGCTGCCGGTTCAAAACAAACCATTGATGCTGGAAAAGGTGCCCTCATTAAGATTGACAACTGGCAGTGTGTAAACAAACTAGATGCGCGAGGGAATCCCTATCAAATCTCTAAAAACGCTCGAAATAGTGCCACCGGACCCCCATCCTTGGGATGTGAAAAGGAGCCTTAAAACGTGACATATACCGTGTATTTATCTGGAGAGATCCACAGCTCTTGGAGGCAAGATATTGTCCAAGCAACCGCTGATCTTGATATTCGCTTCACGGCCCCGGTAACAGATCATCCGGCTTCTGATGCGGCGGGTGATTTTCTCGGTCCAGTCGAGCCAGGTTTTTGGAGAGACCAACAGTCCAGCGGCGTCAATGCGATTCGTACTCGCCATGACATTGACCGAGCTGACTTAGTGGTGGTTCGGTTTGGTGCGCAGTACAAACAATGGAACGCCGCTTTCGATGCTGGTTATTGTGCTGCGAAAGGAATTCCCTACATCACATTACACGATGACGATATCGTGCATCCGCTCAAAGAGGTTGATCAAGCTGCTTACGCTTGGTGTAAAACTACAGAACAGGTCGTTACTTTAATTCGCTACGTGCTCACTCAAGCATAATTAGTGGAACATCTTGCCTGGTATCAGTACACCGCGATTGGGCTAATTTTCGTCTGGAGCGGATTCGTTCGAAGTGGGCTGGGTTTCGGAGGCGCTGTGCTTGCGCTTCCGTTCTTGCTACTGATCACCAACGATCCTCTGATTTTCTTACCGCTAATTGCGATGCATCTCATTTTCTTCTCGACTCTAATCATGATCCAGAGCATGCGAGGCAAGACGGCCAACCAAGTAGGAACAATAAACTGGGACTATCTAAAACGCTGCTTAGGAATCATGATAATCCCGAAAATGGCTGGGATCATCGGTCTTTTAACACTGCCGCCAGTCATTATGAGTTCGATTATCTTATTGATCGTTCTAGCCTACGCGATTGGATACATCGTTAAGCGACCGATAGAAATCAAAAATAAATACCAAGAGTATGGATTTCTGGGACTCGGCGCCTATGTGTCCGGCACATCNTTGACCGGTGCGCCATTAATNATTCCTGTCGTTGCCGCTCGGGTNGCGAAACATGAATTACGAAATACGCTNTTTGTTNTGTGGTGGATCCTGACATCGATNAAGTTGATCTCNTTTGTGATAGTNGGTGTCGATCTTCAACTGATTCATCANGTATGGCTCCTCCCCTGNGCTTTTGTTGGNCATNTACTNGGTGATCGNATGCACAGTTATTTGGTTAAACAAGAAACACCCGCGTTTTANCGTGTTCTNGGGATCGCCTTGGTGATCGTCAGCTTAACCGGCCTTTTCAAGCCAATTATTTTTGATTAAAAATCCTCAGGGCATGTCTTGCTANGTTCTTCTTGATGATTCCGCCCACANGTTGAGACCAAATTCCTGTGAATACTNATNAATATGCGAAANCTCGGACTCNNTAAANTCCAGATGATCCCACTAAAATNTNTTGCAGGACNCTACTCATGTGCCGGCACACCAATTTTTATTTGGTCTATAACGTCCCAACAAGCCCCTAGCGTGTGGTAATCGACTTTCCCCATCGGAGATTTGAGATTATCNATCGCTTGCCCTTGTCGGTCACGAATCCTAAACCATGCTCCGTGCACGTGATCAATCAGATATTCCCAAGAATATGCCCAAATTCTTTCGTACCAAGCGAGGTATTTTTTGTCGTTAGTTGCCANATAGAGCCGATACGCAGCAGCAAATGCCTCTGCGTGTACCCAAAAGTATTTGTGGTCATCAGCAAACGAACCGTCTGGGGNAAATCCATAAACAATCCCACCAAA
The DNA here is from genome assembly GCA_002714245.1 of Gammaproteobacteria bacterium. Classification (GTDB taxonomy): domain Bacteria; phylum Pseudomonadota; class Gammaproteobacteria; order Pseudomonadales; family Litorivicinaceae; genus HIMB30. The sequence goes on from PAWX01000049.1 coordinate 23,222, forward strand.
NTCNGTATCCCANCCATGCTCCATTGCCAAGTCGAATAANTCTNAGGCTTTCNNNAGATACCATTCANCACTCTCTATCNCATTAAGTTGGAGNAATAATTTTGCCCATTCAACTTGNTGACCCGGNTGAAACCCCCACGGCTTAAACAGATCACCGGGCTTATCCCTGTTATANTCCCAATCGATAGACCAGTCTGAATGATAGTGTTCCCAGATCAGACCACCAGCCGAAGNNGCCAAATCCGCAGCAAAACGCTTCGCAAGACNTTGGGCACGTAGCAAAAAGTCGTGGTCTGCAGTGGCATCGTAAGCAGCAATATAGGCTTCGCAGAGATGCATATTNGCGTTCTGTCCNCGGTACGGAGATAGCTCNGCCAAATCAGCTGAACGCTCATCNGCGAAGGCAGCATTNTCAGGTTCAAAAAATTGATCCANCAGAAATTGATCAACCGATCGTAATCTTAGGATAGAGTCTGATTCGCCAATTGAATGCGCTTTAGCGTGCGCCAAGAGTACAAAAGCATGACCNTACGCATAGACTGTTTCGTCTCGCACCAGACCTACTTGCCAAGCATATTGATTTGTCCCGGGCCGCAAGTGCACTTCTTCAATAAATTGAAGACCATGCCGNACCCATTCACGATAATGATCGCCGAGACCTCTGCGNTACGCCTCCGCGTAGTTGAAGACAAAACGCGTAGACGAAACAAGATGTCGCGATTTNTTATCNAAAATCGATCCATCATCTTGAAAATTNTGAAAAAAACCNCCNTNTTTNTCCAANACAATNGGCTCATAAAATCGAAGTATCGAACGAGCGTGATCNTCAAGAAAATCCAAACGGTGGAACTTCATCGCTTGCTCCGGCGGAGAAACTAGCTNTTTATCTTTTTTTGATAAGTTGNAAACCTAACACNAANACCAGTGCCTTATGACACTTAANNATTGTTAACAGAAGTTAGCGCAACTAGCGAATTCTTTGTCCCGAGTNCGAGATCA
>PAWX01000049.1:24225-27755 GCA_002714245.1 Gammaproteobacteria bacterium
AACAACAGCNACCGTGGTCTGATTAGTCAAATTCATCTTCTTTTTANNNCCCAATTACGGGATAGATCGGCTCCNTCCATGGATGATCAGAATATTCCATCATCAATTCGACAAATNCTGGTATTAACGAGGCCAGAATCTCAGACCCATCTCGGACTTGTGCGCGGTTGATTGCGCCCGCCCAAGTCGACCCTCCGTGTATGATTTGATTACGAAGAACATACAAACGGTCAAAGAGTTCGTTTANCACCCGCTCGGTATNCTTCTCGGCAAGNGCCANCTTAGCCTTCTTTACAGACAACTCCAATCTCTGTTCCCAATCATCATNACCNTCGATNCCATTCTGGAAATTCCAAAACGGACCAAAAACATAAGGATTNTCCAGAATTAANCGGATCTCATGAGGAAAACGAGTCCAAACGATATGATAGATACGATCAATCTGATCGAATGATANAAGCGTACTCAGAAAACTCTTGAACCGACCTTTTTCTGAGACATGNTANGCAATACCNATATCCTGNGAATATGCAGAGTTAAATGCNATCCATAGAAAAACAAACGANGCATCTGGNTCATCTTGTTCCTTTGCTGCNCGCTGNAACCAACTGATAGCCCGATGAACTCTGAGACCGAGACTGTCTTGAAATCCATCTCTCAACGCTCGCTGTTTCTCTTTAAGATGATTCGCTTCCGATTCGGTAATCAAACTAACTCTCCCAGTNAATACGNAGAGTTTACCTTGTTGTCATACAAACAGAGAGCGTCTGCATCATCGTGAAGTGATAGACACTTNGAATGTCACANTTTGGCTTAGGNGTTGGAAGCTTAATNTGCCTCGGNTTGCGCNCCGGCGTGCGGCCGGTCGACACATCAATCGATGGAATTTTATATCTCGGTATTTTTCGCAAATCGAACGATTGCTCGCAAGCCACATTGAACCTTGAGGGTGTGTGAGGATTTCCGTCATGATCGTAGTGATAAGTGCGGCATGCGGCGTCAGCGGGCATAGACCCCAATAGAGAAACAAAAGCGCTCGCTACAACCAATCTCATAAACATAGTTAGAAGATCGGAAAAAATTTCAATTAGTTGAGACCTGTTTACTTTTTAGCAAACGGGCGTGCGTCAAGTATCCGGACATAAATATAATAATTGTGACCAACAGTGACCAGATCGAGCCTGTCGCAACCCCAGTAATCGCTTGGCCCGTGCTGCATCCAAGGGCGAGTATACCTCCGACCCCCATCAGTACAGCACCAAGAAAATATCTCACGTGATCAGCTACAGATTCAAAAGTTTGCCACTGGAACTCCTGCCGAATCATCGAGGAAATGAAGGCTCCTAATATGACTCCCCCAATGAGAGCCACGTTGAACGTCGGCTCGAGGCCAGATGCCAGTTGTACATATGTTATCGTCTCGCCTAGAGGGGCGACAAAGCTAAGAGATACAGGATTTATAGGATCAAAATCATCCGAACCGAGGATCGCTGTTGCCCACCACACGCCTGCGACAAGAGCCCCGATCAAAAGACCTCCGATTAGGCTCCGACTCAATCCGTGGCGAAGGGCAAAAAAACCAATAACAATAGTACCTATGCCGACCAGTGGCCTGTCAAATTCTGGAAATAAAGCAAATATGGACTCTGTTGGTAAATCCCACGTTGCCGTTTGCTGCAGGTGAACACGACTCTCTGCTAGTAAACCTTTAAATGTTGCGTACGCAGATATTCCAAGAACGAATAAACCAAACCATGCTCTTAGGTTGCCTGTCGCGCTTAACACAACCAAACGGGCCGGACATCCTCTGGTGAGCATCATACCGACACCAAAAGCGGCGGCTCCGAGGGCTGTGGTCCACCAAGACAGCGACTCGGGAAAATATACCATTTGAGACTCATCAAGGAGTCGTTCCGACAACATCCATTGGGTTAGCGGCAAAGCGATAAAGATGGCCCCAAGCCATCCTGTAGCACTAGCGAGTCCCTTCCCCTCAGCAAAATCCGCAATTCCCCGCCGAACACAAAAATCACTGGCTTGAGCAATTACACCGTAGAGGATACCTGTGATCAGTCCAACCAATATAAACCAGTCACGAACTGTTAACTCCTCCACGTAAAACCTCTATCAAACCCGACCAGAGATGTTAGGCACCGGCCTCGACTTACCCGACTCATCAAGTGCTACAAAAGTAAAGCCTGCCTCGGTGACCTTTTCAGTCTCATCACTATCTCTGGCCCTTCTCCAGGCCACGACATTGATCTTCATCGAGGTTCTACCTACGGACTCTAAATCAGCATAAAGAGTGACCTCATCTCCTACTCGTACTGGCCTCAAAAATTGAATGTCTTCCACTGCGATTGTTGCTGCCCTTCCACGAGCAATTCGTGCAGCCATATTTCCCGCCGCCAGATCCATTTGGGCCATCAACCACCCACCAAAAATATCCCCAGCCGGATTTGTATCCGCAGGCATCGCGATAGTTCTAATCGCTGGGTCGTGTTTTGGACACTCTTCGTTCATGCCGATTCCCTGATAGAACGTTTATACACATTTCCGCTTCTCTTTCACTAACCCAAGATAAACACGACGACCATCAGCCCTAGATAGCAACCGGCCAAGATCATCGAAGCAATGATAAACCAATGTAAAATTCGCGCGATCAAATGCTTCATGAATTTCCCTAGTCTTGAAAGGTAGTGGATTCACCTCACCTATACTGAAACGAAAATCAAATCACTCAGCAGTAATATATAAGGATCCTTATGGGTTTCTCAAAAGAATCAATCTTCACCAACGCAAGATCCCATAAGAAGTTTGGTGGAGAGCAGCTCTCCGAGAAGGATATCAAAGCAATTTATGAGTTAACTAAACTTGCCCCCACAGCAAACAACTCGTGTCCGCTTCGTATCGTCTTCGTAAACACCGTAGAATCCATAGAACGACTAGCGAAGTGTGCTCTAGATTTCAATCAGGAAAAAACACGAACAGCGGGCACCGCCGCGATTCTCGCCTACGATCTAGATTTTCACACTAAGTTTACGACCCTGGCGCCACACATGAAGCAACCAACAGCGCATTCAGGATGGGCCGCCGATCGTCTTGAACGATACGCTCTGGCAAACGCAAACCTGCAGATCGGTTTCCTGATCGCCGCGGCCCGCGCACTAGGCTTTGATTGCGGACCGATGGGTGGCTTTAATTCAGAGGCAGTCGAGTCTCAGTTCTTCGGCGACACACGGTGGAAATTTAATTGCGTTGTTTTGTTGGGTCGTGGCGATCACTCTGTACTTCATCCCCGTGCTCCGCGGTTGGCTTTCGAAGACGCGTGTCGGATCACATAGCGTCTTGAAAGTGTCTCACAACCGCCTCGAAAGACTCGGTGGATTCTAATTTAAGCCGCTGAGCACGAGTTGAGTCGAAGCGCGAGGGCCAGCCAGCGACAATGCGCTGAATAACAGGATCCGTTTCATAGGTGAGATGGTCAAGGATTTCACGGCCACCCACCGATTCGAGAGCATCAACCATTC
>PAWX01000050.1 GCA_002714245.1 Gammaproteobacteria bacterium
AAAACTTGACGATTCGTCGTATCGAAGGTCCAAAACCTCAACAATAGTGCTGTCGGTAGGTGGTGCGATGTTGTTTATTTCAGTTGCTGTGTTTGGTTTTATGGCTGCGCAATTATCCAAACGGTCAGCCGATCTCGAAAGTATGGTTCTTGCTGTAGGAAAACGGGTTGTTGAAATGAACGTAGGACTTGAACAATTTCAAATAATTAATGATTCAATTGAGCAGCTACGTTTTACACAGGAAGCATTTCGTGATGCGCAGATTCAGTTAACTGAGCGCATGAATGAACTTAACGGATCGTTGCAAATTGTTCAAAACGAATTGCCCGCGAAAGCAGCTGAGTCCGTTGGTCGTCAAAGCGAAGCGTTTACAGCACGGGTTGGTGAAGTGGAAACACAAATCAAGTCGCAACGAAAGATTACCGTTGATCTAGCAAAGTCAATGCAGGGTTTGACTGGACAAGTCTCCTCGCTTCGGAAGCAGATTTCGAGTGTTGGTGAATTGAACAAGGATGTTCAGGCATTGGTAACGCTGCAACGGGAACGTTATTACGAGCTTTTACAATCACAGGCCCAAAAAGTGAGTGCTGCTGAAACTAGCGAGGAGGTATTGATTCAGTACCCAAATCCTGAGGCACCGTTACCAATGCCAGAGATTGCTAACTAGCGATTAGCCTAGTTAGCTTTCTTCAGACTTGGTGGCGTTCTCTTCACCTGGGGGTAATGCGAGCTGACCGTCGTCGCCCGATGTATCTGGTTCTTCTAAATCGTCAGTCTCGTTATTGCTGCTATCGCCCATTGGTAGCAGAGCTCGCCCGAAAGATGTCGTTCGTTCAATTTGTACCCGACTGAAAAGTTCATCAACAATCTCATCCACTTCAGCTCCTAGCTCTTCTGCGCTCTCGGGTTTGGTCTCAACTTCTTGGCCGATTTCGTAGAGGCGGGATGCCTCGGTGAATGGAATAAATGATTCGACAGAGCCTCGCAACATGGGAATTCGCAGAATGGGTTTGACAGGCGTTCTTTCTTTGGCCCGGGCATCGAAGCGTCCGTCTTCCAAAATCATCTCGATGTGGCGCGTGATAACAAGCTCATAACGTGGCCGCATCGACTCAACATCGCCAATATCGATATTATCGTCCTCAATCTCTTCCCCGGCCATCGCTTTCCAGAGATTTTCGCCGGATAGATTGCCGAAAGGATTCGGACCAAAAGTAACATGCTCGGCTAGGTTATCACTGGTCACTTTGGGATTCAGTCCGAGTAGAGTTTCAAATATATTAATCCGCTCACTCAAGTAAATCACTACGATAGCCGCACCACCCAAGATAAGAATCAATATGCCGAGAATCCACTCCATCTTAAAGCCCTAGACCCCTTCGAGGTCAGTTCCATCACTGGGTTCAAGTGCTGCAATTTCTGCATCGACATCCATACCCTCTTCAGCAAGTTGCTTGCGGAGGAACTCGAGAGTCACCAATGAATTTGGGAGTTTTAGCTCGGTCGCTATGGAGTCGACTATTCTCTGAACCTGGAGAATAGCCTTTGGACCCGATATATTCATGCCTTGGTATAGCATCCCNTACTTGAATACNAGTNNNGAGTANTNTTCCGGCAGATAAGACCANACNTCACCCGANGCCGTCANAAGCTTCATGAAATTNGGTGGTNTGGGCGGTTCAGGCGCNGATTTTCCNTGNGCAATNNGGATCATNGCGATNTCATTGAANNTTTCAGCTTTNTGGGCTGCCTCAACGAANAACTTATCGATGTGNCCGCGCACGCGGAGCCCGATACGCATCCGNTAGGCNTCTTCCTTTCGNGAATCACCTTTCAGNGCNACTGCTTTTTCATAATCCTTTTTGGAATTTTCTTTGAGNTGTTGTNCGTTTGGACCNAATATGGGCATNGNAATTACCTGTCCGACANNGCTAATATTTTTCTTAGNTTTTTAACATTAGCTGACAATAGCTGGCTAACACGCGATTCGCTAATATCGAGTACCGCACCGATCTCNTTTAAATTTAAATCCTCTGTGTAATACAGAGCCATGATGATTTGGTCACGTTCGGGCAACTGTTCAATCGCCTGAGTCAGTNAATCCATNATCATNGCGTCTCCGACTTCTTGTTCAGGCTCATAGCCGTTTTGAGCGGGAGTATTGAGCATTTCGTCTTCCGCGGCCTCAGAATCGACCATAAGCATCTGATGCGCGTGAGAGCGTTCTTTTTGATATTCGACTGAATCTTTNCCCATGAAATCTGCAAGCTCACTCTGCCTTGGCGCGCGNCCAAGTTCNGTNGCTAGTTCTTGTGTGGCCTCATTNGTCTCACGGATNTGTGAAATNGCGGANCGNGGGAGTACGGAAATTCTTCGTACTTCGTCAAGAATGGCTCCACGAATCCGNGTTCTTGCAAAAATCTCAAATTCGACTCCACGAGTCGTATCAAAACTCTGGGATGCTTCNATTAGACCAATCATGCCTACCTGAATTAGTTCATCAACNTCCATCACCTGTGGGATACGTGCCTTGAGATGAAGTGCTGTTCNTTTAACGAGGCCAACNTNAGCAAGTATTGGNTCTCGTCCANTTTGAGCNACTTGNTTGTATAAATCGAGATCAGCCATTGCTCNCCTCANTTTCNGGGGTCAGCATNCGCTCAACGAAAAATTGNAGNCCTCCTGACGCTCGCAGGGTNACTGGNAGCATTTTTATTTCTTTCGCAAGCTTNCTAAAATCACGTGCNGCCNTTGATCCNGGCGAATGCGTCATCACNGGAGTATACTTGCGNGCAGCCTCCAGGATCNTTTCATCNGATTCGATTGAATAGGTATATTCCAANTCCAGATTAAGGAACTTTACGCAGACCGCATTCAATCGTTGGTANANNAGCTGGCCCGAGCGTTGATCNGTTACACCATTGGGTATTAATCCGATGTTAGTGTAGTTGTGTTCTGTGGTCAGGACCTTGATTATTCCGTAGGCGTCAGCGATGGATGAGGGCTCATCACGAACCACNACCATCGTCTGATGGCAAGCTTTCAAAAATGTGGTCACGGANGGGGCGATTCCNGCNGCAGCATCAACAATNAGATAGTCGAGNGGCTCTTGGAATTCTGAGAAGCTTTGCACAACNCCACGAAGTTCCGCTTCATTNAGATCAGCCATCTTNCCCATGCCTGAGGCCCCTGGAACTACGAANATTCCACTTGGACCACGGANCACAATATCTTTTAANGANTTTTCGCCNCTAATGACATGGCTNAAGTTGTATTCAGTTTGGACCCCAAGAGCCAGCTGNGCGTTNGCTAACCCNAAGTCTCCNTCAAATAACATGACCTGGTTTCCGGCTTCTGCNAGNGCGACGNCGAGGTTGGTGGAAATAGTTGTTTTCCCAACTCCNCCTTTACCGCTCGCGATGCCAATGATTTTNAGGTCANTCATGTNAATCATCCGTTANAGCACAGGCTCTACTNTNGNNTCTGANCCGTCGGAGCGTTGCGCTCGTATCCCCGTCAANAACTCAAGTGTAGACACTGANTCGGTTTNTTGTCGACCATCNGTAGCATCTAATGAACNAATCTNGCTGTCAGGAACTGNGAGGGNNACAGTTTTNATAACATCGGCTANCCATTTTGCNGTATTGATGAGTGCTGCAGGGCGNTTAATCTGANCCGATGAAGATTGNAGCCAAAGCTGCAGGTCGCTNCNTTGGAGTAAAGCGTCAATNAGTATCCANGCATCGTTGGATTCGTCNAGTTTGGTCATATTCACGCTATCCCATGATAGANCCTCGTTGAANAGTCTTTCGATTGANGACCGAGAGATCTCAGNCGTAACAACCAAATGCATGAGTGCTTCCGGGGCATANTGGGAAATCTCAGCATGATGCTGTGTAATATTGANGCCGCTNGTATCGATTAGAACGCACTCGANGTCTGCTACCTCTCGCAGAANNGTTTTCAACATNTCCGGTGAATTCGCTCGATAACAATTTANACCCCACTGGGATGCCATTAGCTGCATTTGATTCCAAGCGCCAANTTTTTGATCNGAATAACTCACGACCGCAACTNGCTCTGGATCTACACGATCGATGNCCATGNGCGCTAGNTTTNCGATAAGCGTCGTCTTACCAGATCCTGATGGGCCAAAAAATACGTGTGTTCCAGAAATATCTTCAGGTAACTCAGTGACGGNNTTNAGACTTTCGTTCAGGATNGCNTGNANTTGCGCTTCAGCCTCGTCCATGTCANTGAGNTCTGCTAATGAATCGATCAATAANGTTCTTAATCGGTTTGGNATAGGGTGATCCATNANGGCCTTTTGCCAGACCGTAAGTGCTTGCGGATTCGCGANCTGCATATGCCACGAAGAAGCTTTNCTTGTNTCTTGNATTTCACGCTTCAATACTTGAATNTCCTCCCGGAANAATTCAACGATCTCGCGCGCCCGGACTGATTCATGAGTTGTTGGTGAATCTTCCNTGAGNGTTGGTTCCTCCCGCTCATGNAGTACTTTCTTNAACGATNTNTCNGCAACCTTTTGTGCTGGTGATTTTGGAGCATCCATCGTAAGTTCTGTATCCGGCACATCGATTAGATCCGAGTCTGCCTCTAGATCGACAGCAACGATTAGTTCAAATTTACCGTTAATTTTATGACCTGAGACGACTAGCGCATCAGGTCCGTACAGCCGAACGACCTCTTCCATCGCTTGCCTGTTGTCTTTTCCGAGTATGCGTTTCAGTTCCATGTGATGTCCTTACTCTGTTTGTCCGACTTGAGCTGTCACAGTAGCTATTACGTTGACGGCCTGATCTTCTGGGATTTCTGTNTANGANAAGANCGTGAGATCTGGGATTCTTGGNCGNGCCAGATTTGCTAGCCATGCACGTACCGCAGGCGATACCACNAAGATTGCGGGCTTACCTTGTTCTTCAATTTTTTGTGTTTCCTGACGCATTGATTTAAACAGGCTNTCAGCCAGTTCCGGATCAATGGTTAAGGTTTTNGTTTGGTGNGACTGTTGAACTGCGTTGTGTAACATTTGCTCGAGTTGNGGGTCTAGGGTTATGACAGGCATTTCTTCGGTCATGTCTACGAGGCTTTGCACGATCATTCGGCCAAGCTTTGGNCTGACAAGCGCGGTCAGTTCATCNGNNTCCTGGATTTTTGCACCCTCTTCATTTAACACCTCGAGGATNGTCCGCATNTCTCGAATTGAGACACCATCACGCAGGAGGTTTTGAAGNACACGTGTCACAGTTGCGAGACTCAGTTTNTTCGGGACCAAGTTNTCGATAAGTTTAGGTGAACGCTCNGCGGTTTTATCNAGCAGTTGTTGCACCTCATCATGACCTAATAANTCGGGCGCTGCCTGNAACAGNATGCTGTTNAGATGNGTCGCAATCGCCGTTGNNGCATCCACGACGGTNTAGCCGAGNGTTCTTGCATAATCACGCTGCGATGGTTCAATCCAATAGGCTTCTAGACCGAATGCGGGCTCTTTAGTAGCGATCCCCTCAAGCGGCGTTGAGACGTGGCCAGGATTGATGGCAAGTTCTTTGCCAGCGTGGCTTTCGCCTCGACCGCGAATAACGCCATTTACCATCAAGTGATAAGTATTTGGTTCAAGGTCAAGATTATCCCGGATGCGAACAGGTTGAACGAGGAATCCAAGTTCTGTCGATAATTTTTTTCGCACACCTTTCACGCGGGTTAGCAGTTGACCGCCGGTTTCTGTATTAACCAGAGGGATCAAGCCATAGCCAATATCAAGACTGACAAGATCAACCTGGCTCACGTCTTCCCATTTGATTTCCTGTTCTTCGGTTGCCTGAACCCCACCATCAAGCAACACCTCATCTTCAGACTCATCGCTCCTTGGATTCGAACGATATACGAGATATCCGATAGCAGCGCAGATTGCGGCCAACATAATGAAGACCATCGATGGCATGCCGGGGATGATGCCGAGAAGAGTCAAAATGCCGGCCGTGATGAATAGTGCGCCGGGGTTTGCTAATTGTCCCGTTGTCTGGTCAGTCATTGATTCGCTTGTTGTGACACGTGTCACGACGATTGCCGTCGCAAGAGACAGCACCAAAGAAGGAATTTGCGCGACGAGGCCGTCGCCTATGGTCAAGAGTACGTAGATTTCACCGGCATCAGTGAAAGACATATCATATTGGGTCATGCCAATAATCAGTCCGCCCAGAATATTAATAATGAGAATCAATAAACCAGCGACAGCATCGCCGCGAACAAACTTGCTGGCTCCGTCCATAGAGCCAAAGAAATCTGATTCTTGGGAAATTTCAGTACGACGTTTTTTTGCCTCATCTTGGTCGATCACGCCGCTATTTAGATCTGCATCGATTGCCATCTGTTTTCCCGGCATCGCATCAAGCGTGAAACGAGCGATGACCTCAGATACGCGGCCTGCACCTTTGGTAACGACGATAAAGTTGATAATCATTAAGATACCAAAAATGATAAAACCAACGAGGTAATTACCACTGATCACGAATTTACCGAACGCTTCGATAACCTTGCCGGCAGCATCGGTCCCTTCGTGACCATTGACTAAAACAATACGCGTCGATGCCACGTTGAGGGAAAGACGTAGCATCGTCGCGAAAAGCAAAACTGCTGGAAATGCCGAAAAATCCAAAGGTTTTTCTGTATGGATCGCGATCATGATAACTATTAAGGCGATCATGATATTCAACGTGAACAGGATATCGAGCAAGAATGTTGGCAGCGGTAGGATCAACATCGCAATAATCAGCAGCACGAGGGCGGGAATACCTAATGGTTTCCAATCCACTTGCGGAATTGACTGTCGAATATTTGACAGAGCGAGTTGCACGATAAAAACCTCATAATGCTCAGTAACTTACACACAAATCCTTGATGGGTGAGTGTGCGCTGTATCTATCGTTGCAAGACGAGTGCCAACTTTTGCCGTTTTGAATGATAATGAAAACTAATCAGTCCTTTCGTAAAATTTTTCGAGAATCTGCCGATATACCTTGTGAGAGGTAATACATCACTTGGCACCAAACGTGCTTCGTTGGATGTAGAGACACCGAATTCGGCAATTTAAATTGAGGATTACGACATGCGTAATATGGTTAGTTTGGCTGCTATGGCAATGGTAGTAATGGTTTCAGGGTGTAGTGTCACAATGACGCCACCAGGGCAAAATGCTGCCGCTCTGATGCAACCACCTGTTGAAACACGAGTTGAAACGAAGGTTGTTCCCGTTGTTGAACGCAGAAGTGCTATTCGTTCGACGGGGTATGCAGTGATCAGTGTGCAGCCCTCAGATGTTGATGCGCAACAGCGTTTGCTAGCGATTCGGGCGTCTAAACTTGATGCATACCGGGGTCTAACTGAGCAGGTTTATGGCCAATACCTTGACGCAACCACCACAGTCGCTGATATGGCGGTTTTAAGTGATACCTTCCGCACGCAAGTTGAAGGCGTTATTTATGGTGCCAAAGTAGTCAGTATTGCTCCAGTCGGTGAAGATACTTACGAGACCACCATGTCGTTGGATCAAACGGTAGTTGATGATCTTAGGGCATTGTATCTAGCCTCTCTTGCCAGTAATCGGTCGTAATTGATGAATCGCCTGAATTGGACTACTGGGATTTTGTTAACCGGTATGGTACTGCCGTTATTATCTGTAGCCGGTGGTCACGGTACCGGGAAACCTGATTTCAATACAGACCAATCCACGTTGGTTGCAATCAAGGAAGCGCTCGTATCTGAGGCACAGGCGACAGAATCAAAAGTTGTAAACACCGCTTGGCTTGATGCTCAGGGGCAATTACACGAGAGCCTAATGATTCAATCTTCGATGCGAGTGCGTGGCATTCAAGTCCAGACATATCTTGATGAAATACAAAAACCGAGGGTTGAGATTGCGCTTGATGACAAAAAAGGGTTATTGCCTGAGTGCTTTATCAAAGACGATCATCTACGACGAACCATTCGGATATTACCTGCAAAAATGCCACAAAGTTCTGTGACAGGATTGGATCAAACTTTGGCCGCGAGTCTGTCATTGCTGAGTCATAGGTTATCGACCTATTTTAACGAGTCGAATTATTGGCATGAAAAAGGATCGTTACGAGAGGTTGGGCATTACCAGAGTATTGTGTCGGGGGTTCGCCCGGAACCAGTTCGATTTGAGTTGGTTGTCTCGGTATCTAAGGGTACAAAACCAACAGATCATCAGGAAGAACGTATTCCGGGATCAGACCCCGTGAGTTTATTTTTTCAAGGCACACCGTCGGTACATAGCGAAGACTGGATGATTATGACTGCCCATTTGACGAAAGTGACAACGGATGAAGTCATATGGTCATCTCAATCAAATATTCGTGTGCCAGTGCGATCAGTGACGTATACCAGCCAGTCATTACCTGATGTCATGGTGGGTCAGCTCCAAGCAGAGCTCGAGAGGTGGACAAGTACTTTTGATGAGTATGCGATGTGTCAGCCTGTTAATTTTCAAATTACTGAAGCGGATGGTAGGGTCGAAATCGATGGTGGAATTACCGCTGGCTTAAAGACAGGTGATCGGTTGCTCGTGATCGATGGGGAGCGAATTTTTAGCCGTGTACTCGAGCCCGGCGCCTTGGCTGAATTATCACTTGCTCAGGTGGTGCGGGTCGAAGATGATTTGGCAATAATCCAATATGCTGCTGGTGCTGAACTGAGAGATGCGACTGGTAAAGTCGCGCTGCCGTTTTAGGAAGGATGAATATGATGCGTTGGTTTTTAGCAATCGTAACATTTGTGTTCACTGGGTCCGTGGCGGCGACTGACATGTCTGTTGATCAGGCTATGAGTCGTTTATTAAAGGACATTAAAGATGTTGAGGTGATGCGGGTCCCGGTCCCAGCGACGCCTCAGCGTGGCGTTTTAACCGGTAAACAGACCTTGCCAGATACTATTCGTACCGGAGGTACCCATCGAGTTCGTCGAGGCGAAACTCTGGATATGGTAATTCGTAAGGTTGCCCCGAATTCACCGCTTCAACGTGATCTGTTGAGAAAAGCCTTTGTAAGGGCAAACCCGCACGCGTTCCGTCGTAATAATCCAAACTGGATGTATGCAGGCGTCGTGTTGAGGGTACCTGATATCGACGATCTTCGTCGTGTGGTTTTTAAAGATACGCCGGGCAGTTTGAAAAAGAACGTATCGAATGAGAAGGCCGGATGGGTCCGGTACCCTTGATATGGATTTGGCGGCACCGGGTGGCATTGGCTCAGAACATACCGCTCGACAACTGACGCACACATTGCGAATTGTGTTGACCGACCAGGCAGCACACGTGATCTTGCTTAGTCGCGAGGAAACAGCCCTTCTCACCGTAGATCCAGTTTCGCGAGAACCAGTCATCCTGGGGCGAGCGTACCCCAATCAATTCAAAGCCCATGTGTCATCAAATCCCGAACTTTTACGTATTTTGGAGGCAAATCCACAGGTCAATCTGCACATTCGGGTGAAATCAGGTCAGCAGTTGGTAATGACAGGCCAGGTACTTCGGCCCGAACCGATACAGATTGTTTTACGTAACGAGGCTTCTAACTTGATGACATCACGACTGTCTCCGGTCATCGAAAAAGTGTCAGCATCGTCACTTCCGCCATTGCTGCAAGCTGTCTCTCAAGTTAACGCTCATCAAGTGTCACAGGCATTGACGGCAAATCATTTAGATGTTGACCGACGCCTTTTTTCAGCAGCTTCATTCAGCGAACCACCAGAGCATGCCAAATTACCTTCAGAACTGGCAAAATCGGTAGTACGGTCGATACAGACTGTAGGGGGCGATAAACCGATGCTGATACCAGATATTTCTGCGGCTGTTCCGCGTGCGATAGCACCTGACGCTTTACCAACCAGTGTGCCAATTCGTCAGCCAATTGCTGGTGAACTGGGTCTGAAGCCAGGCGAGGTGGTTCAAGCGCTGGTTGCTTCAAGCGGTGACAAGATGGCACTGCAGCTCGGCCAGCACCAGCTTCCACTGTCAGCCCAAATGAAACTCCCAGAGGGCCAGGTTGCAATGCGTGTGATTCAAACCAAGGAGGGACTTGCTCTTGTCCCGCAACTATCGCAACAGCCACAGGCTAGTCAGACGCTCTCAACAACAGGCTTATCCGCGGCCCTGGCCGCGATTCTGACCCGTAATATGCCAAAGCCTCAGATACAGAGTCTTTTCGCTCCTCAAGGACTTGAGGGCTTTTTGACAGCGGTAGGGCTGACTGATGAAGCGAAGAGGTTGAATGCAAATCGCTTGCCTTCAAATCAGCTCACTGGTGATCTCGTCAAAAGCGCGATTCAATTTGGAGCTTTGGGTAATGAGAAAGCCTTGCTAGAGGGTGTGGCTCTTCAGGGCGGTGTGCTGAAGCCATGGTTACGACAGATTTTAAGGCTTCTTCCGCAACAGTCTGAGTTGACGTCGCGTATTGCGGGGCTTGTTACGGAGCTTGAGAGTTTGCAAATTGAGGCACTTCCACAATCTCATATTCGTGAGTCGGGTCTGGCAGCCCTCTTGTTGTTGCGTGATCAGCCGCCCGTTGAGTTGTTGTTTGAGAGAAAAAATGTCACCGATAGGGATAAGATCAATCGTTTGTGGATTCTGAATTTACACACATCGCTCGATAGCTTGGGCGAGGTTTGGATGAAATCCTCGTTCTCGGGAAAGGATGTTGAGCTCACATTTTGGGCAAAAGAAGAGCAAACTGCAGCGTTGGCAAAGAAATCGAGGATGGATTTAGAAGAGGCACTGATGGAGCACGATTTGCACGTGAAGTCGATGCAGATTTTTGCGTCACCCCGACCAGGATTTGAGAAGTTGACCTCCGAGGGAATGCCGCACTTGGATGCCAAAGCATGAAGCGATTCGAAAAAGAAGCCATAGCTCTCGAATACGGCCAACAAGAGGCGCCAACCGTCCTAGCAAAGGGGTCTAGAGAGCTTGCACTCCAAATTATCGAAGAAGCGAAAAAGCACGATATTTTTATCGCTGAAGATCCGCAACTGGTTGCGGCGCTGTCAAAAGTTGGTCTCTCTGACGAGGTTCCAGAAGAGCTATACCATGCTGTTGCCGTAATGCTGTCATGGGCCTACTGGATGAACGGACTTAAGCCAGATGGTTAACGCCTTCCGTCCCTCACGGGATGGTACTGGGGTGTCACAGAAATCAAAGGTTTGGCGTGTGCTGGTAGGTCTTGGGTTTGAAGTAGCAAATCAATTGCGCTGGTGATCCAACGTGGTCGGTATAAGGCGATCAAGAGACCTAGTGCCCCGATTATCAGAAGGCCTAAATACACAAGCTTCATGCGAGGCGTCAGTGGTTGCTTCGCAACTAGCGTTATTAGCCCCATAGAAATCCAGGTCTCGGTTCCAACGTCTAGGAGGTCAATTCGTGACCATACTCCAAATTCGCAAACAACAGTTATCCGATCTGGAGCCGATTTTTGGGTCAAGACGTTTGAGAAGACGGTGGGCAGGTCTCGGATATTTACGCGAGTTGCATTTACTTCTGCATAGCGATGAACCGGTTCTCCATTATCGCACTCGATATTTGGCCGAGGAGCCCATTGCTTAAAGTTTGTTTGGCTTAGGTTGAGCAACGCAATTACCAGGAACATTCCAAACACTGCAATCGGGACGCGGGGCAGTCCGCTGGCTTGAGTATTTTTGAAATTACGCATCGTCCGATAGTATCGAACGTCGAGAAGATTTTACACGCCCGAGTTTCGTATAAAGCTCTAATGAGCCGGCAGGATCTTGATTTTGAAGCGTTGAGAGCGCGCCTTTAATAGCATCGAGCTGCTTGGAGATTAAAAGTTCATTTCGCTGATGAGACTTTTTGCACTGCTCCAGGATGTGGGTAATATCATTCCACAGAGGATGCTTCGCAAGTTCCTCAAGCCGCTTCGGGTCGGTTGGCTGATCAGGATTTTGAGCAATGTCGCTTGAGGAGAGGGTCTCGATAAGCGAAATTTTTTCCTGCTGCAAAGCCTCAAATGCATCGAGCTTTTGAGCCTTAAGCGCTTCATACTCATCTGTGAGGAGAGAGTGCAAGCGCTTTACCGATTCAAAGAGACCTTGCAGGTCAGGCAGGTGCATCCTGCACCTTAAAGCAGTTTTTCGATATCAGAGAATCCTTCAGCAATGCGACGTGCGTCGATCGGATAGTTTCCGTCGGACAATGCCTGCTTGATACGCTCAATTTTCTCTGCATCGAAGCCAGCCTTATCAAGCTCAGTTTGGGCTGCCGTGCTCAGTTCGACACGGTCTGTATCAGGTCGCTCGCCCTTTACCGCTGGCTCGTTGTCGTCGGAACGAAGGCGAGCCACGTCTCCCTTTGGTTGTTCTGATTTTACTGAAGTAAGTGGACGCCCGCCTACTCCTGTTACTGAATCCGCCATATCCGTCTCCTCACTGTCGGAAATTCCTATACGATCATAGAATCGGCTTCCCAATCCAAAACTTTAACATTTTTTTAAAAAAAATATTTCGGCTTATTTTAAGGATCTATTCCCCGAGCCTGATGGCGGCCTGACACTATCCCTCTTATGACTTTTCCTGACTCGGCGTTGGTGAGCTCAACCTGTTCACCAATTTTTCCATCCTCCATGGCGATTGTATCGACTGTGATAGTTAGTGCGCCGCGTGTCAAAACGAGCGTGACTTTTTCACCCTTACGGATGAGATCCGCAGCCGTAACGTCTGACACAGATAAAGGAGTTCCGGCTCGGATAGTGCGTGTCGCTTCCAGACCGATGGCCTCCTCAAACGTGGATAACGTTTGGGCTCGGATTTGCTTTTTGGGCTGAAGAGTTTTGTTGATCAAGTTTCGAGTAATTACCTGACCCCTGATAATGTTTGTAGCGGACACAACAACGTATTCGGATTGCTCGATGTTTGATTTTGACAGCGTCTGATTGGCCTCAAGATAATCTGAAGCCGTGATCACGCCGGTGGGCCACTTGGTGAGAGCATTTGCTGCCGGATTTTCTGTTTCAACGCGGCTCAGGCCAGCTCGTTCAATTAATTCACCAGCCTCATACGCCCGATTTGTTGTAAAGATAGCCATCTGGTTAATCACCATACTTTGGTTGATGATGGTATCTGTGTTTACGGGATTGATTAATTTTAAACCGATGAGAACTTTGGGATCCGTATAGCTATCGTTGATACTCACCGAATAGGGGACGAGCTTCAATTCTGATCCATTTATAATGTGTCCATCTGGCAAGTCTTTTGCTGCCGCTACCACCTTTGTCTTCGCATCGATTTTGACACGGATAAAACGTTTCCAGGAGGGTTCCTGGCAGAGGGCCTCAACAGTTCGCTGGTTTCCCTTGAATGGAAATCTAAACCTCAGTGGCTTTTCACAGCGTTCGATAGGTACTCGTCGGTCAGGCGCTGACATTTGTATCACGCCCCTTGGGATCCCAGTCTCCTGACTGACCCAACTAGTCGCTTCGTCGACGAGCGCGACGCCACCGCCGGGAAATGCGGCAGTAGTGAATGGCGCCCAAACACTCATACATAGGACTGAAATAACGCGCTTCAGTTGCATGCCTTCAGTATGTAACGCGTGTTGTGAATTGCAACTGCAAATCTCGGCAAGCTTTTGCCGGAATTTGTGTTGGTTTATTGCCGCATCGAATCAAAGCCTGCCGGTCTATCTTGTTTTTAAACACTTGGCACATCAATTGCTTTAGTGAGCCTGTAAATGTCATTTCCCCGACGATCAATCGGTTGAATGGCGAGAAACTTTAGAGGCTGAGCATGAAATTGTTTGAGAACCCATTCGGAATCCATGAGCAGGCAGTCGCTGTTCGTAATAAGCGAATGGAGTTGATTGCAGCAAATATAGCAAATGCGGATACACCGCACTTTAAAGCAAGTGATCTGGATTTTAAGAAGATCTTGGCTGCATCTGACCCTGCGCCCATGGCCGCGACTAATGTCCGTCATTTCGGGACCGGTGAAACTGAGAACTCGAATGGTCTTGTCTTTCGTGTGCCTTATAACTCATCGGTAGATGGCAACACAGTAGAAATTGCTGTCGAGCAGGCTCAGTACGGTCAAGCGGCCGCAGACTACCAGGCAACAATTCAGTTTTTAGAAAGTCGTATTTCCGGGATTCGGAAGTCGTTACGCGGTGAGTAGAGAGGTCTCTGATGCTTAAGAATGTTTTTGGGATTGCTGGGACAGCGCTGAACGCACAGACAATCCGTTTGAATACCACAGCCTCAAACCTAGCCAATGCTGGCTCCGTTTCTGGTTTGGAAGACGAGGCATATCGAGCCAAGCGTCCTGTCTTTAAGGCCTTGGTGGATCAGGCTGATCTGAATGCAGGTTTCCAAAGTCTCGGTGGAGTAAAGGTCAATGAGATCGTAGATACGATAGACCCAGTCCGTCAGGTCCATGACCCCGGTAACCCTGAGGCAAACGAGGAAGGGGTTATTTGGTTATCGAATGTTAATGAGGTCACCGAGATGGTTGAGATGGTTGCAGCCTCTCGCTCATTCCAGAACAACGTTGAGGTCGTAAACACAGCGAAGCAGCTAATGATGCGAACTCTCGATATTACGAAGGCTTAATTATGGAAACAGACATCTCATTTGCCAGCACGGGCATTTTAACAAAGCAGGAATATGACGAAGCCAATCTCGTGAAAGCTGCTCGAGACGATGGGTTGGATAGGAAC
>PAWX01000051.1 GCA_002714245.1 Gammaproteobacteria bacterium
TCTGATGTCGATGTCAATGGCCAGGAGCGTCTCAAGCAATCCCATGTTGTGGTCATAGGACTCGGTGGTCTCGGGAGTCCGTTATCGCTATATCTAGGTGCCGCTGGCGTCGGGCGATTGACGCTTGTAGACGGTGACATTGTGGATGAAACCAATCTTCATCGTCAGGTGATCCATAGTCAGAAAAGCTTGAACCAATTGAAAGTCGAATCTGCCAGAGAGCGAATTCTTGGAATCAATCCCTGGATTCAGATCGATGTCTTTGGCATGTACGCAGATGATCAAAACGTGGATGATGCGGTCTCTGGCGCCCAGTGTATTGCTGATTGTACCGATCGATTTGCTACTCGGTTTTTAGCCAATAATTTGGCATTAAAGCATAGGGTGCCGACAGTGTCGGCGGCGGCCCTGGGTGTTGAGGGGCAACTGACAACAATCGATCCGCGTGATACGGAGAACCCTTGTTATGCCTGTCTAATACCTGACGTGCCGGAGGTTGAACCGACTTGTGCAGAGACTGGAGTATTGGGTCCTGTGGTCGGCACCTTAGGCACTTTGCAGGCGGTCGAGGTTCTGGGTGTGTTGCTTGGCTGGCCTGACCGCTTAGTTGGACGGTTGACGCGGTTAAATGCAAAGACCATGGAATGGAAATCCTTCCGTTACCGGAAGGACCCCGATTGCCAAGTATGTGGATCAGCCTGAGAGCTTTGAGCTCAAAATTTGATTCACGGCCTGAGGGTTTGCCTTCCCCTGTGACTTTTTCATCACTTGCCCGACAAAAAAACCAAGCATCTTGCCCTGTTTGTCTTTTGGAGCTATTCGGTAGTTGGCGACTTGGTCTGGGTTTTCACTAATGACTTCATCGACAATCGCTTCGATTGTGACGGTGTCTGTGACTTGAACGAGTCCCTTGACCTCGATAATCGCATCCACTTCACCCTCGCCTGCTAGTAAGGCTTCAAAGACAGTTTTGGCTGTCTTTGAATTCAGCGTATTATCCTTGATTCGGCTGATTAGGTCGGATAACTGTGTTGCCGTCACGAAAAAGTCAGTGATAGATCCGCCTGTCTGATTCAGTTCGGCTAAAATGCTTCCCATTACCCAGTTGGCGGCGAGCTTGCCTTCCCCTGATGTATTCGCAACTTCAGCAAAGTAATCAGCAACATCGCGATCAGCGACCAAAACACCGGCATCATAATCTGTAATGCCGTATTCACTGATGTATCGTGCTTTCCGAGCCTCGGGAAGCTCCGGTAGGTTGACGCGGCAGGTCTCAATGAAACTATCGTCGAGAACTACCGGTAACAGATCGGGATCTGGAAAGTACCTGTAATCGTTCGCTTCCTCTTTTGACCGCATCGAACGCGTTTCGTCTTTATCCGGATCATAGAGTCGGGTTTCTTGGATTACTCGTCCGCCATCTTCCAAAATTTCAATCTGACGATTGATTTCGGCATTGATGGCTTTTTCGACAAAGCGGAACGAGTTCACATTTTTGATCTCTGTGCGAGTGCCGAGAGTCTCAGATCCTTTAGGTCGAATTGAGACATTACAGTCGGAGCGCATCGACCCTTTGGCCATGTTGCCGTCGGAGATATCGAGATAGCGGATAATTGAATGAATCACTTTGAGATAGGCAACCGCCTCTTTTGCTGAACGGAGTTCAGGCTCAGAGACAATTTCCAAAAGTGGCGTGCCGGCTCGGTTTAAATCGACACCAGTCATTCCGTCAAACGCATCGTGAACGCTTTTACCTGCATCTTCCTCAAGGTGCGCGCGAGTTACGTTGATTGTTTTCTTGATGCCGTCTTCAAGGTGTATAAGAACGCGACCAGGGCCAACAATTGGCTTTTCAAACTGACTAATTTGGTATCCCTTTGGAAGGTCCGGGTAGAAGTAGTTCTTCCGGTCGAAGATCGATTGCTGTCCAATTTCGGCGTCGATCGCGAGTCCGAATTTGACGGCCATTTCGAATGCTTTTGCATTAGGCACAGGTAATACGCCTGGCATACCTAGATCGATAAGCGATGCCTGGCTGTTTGGCTCTGCGCCAAAATCTGTCGATGATCCCGAGAAGATTTTTGAGTTTGTAGAGAGTTGGACATGGACTTCGAGTCCAATCACAGCTTCATACATATCACAGACCCTCCGGGTTCAGACGATGCCAGTCAGTCGCAATTTGAACCTGATGTGCAGCGTTCAGAATAATGCTCTCGCCGAAGGCGGGGCCAGTGAGCTGATAACCAGTAGGTAAGCCACTAACCAACGGTGCTTGAAAAGAACCGCCCGGTAAGCCTGCCATGTTGGTTGCAACGGTGTAAATGTCTTCCAGATACATTGAAACTGGGTCTGAATTTTTTTCACCGATACCAAAAGCGGTCGATGGTGTACTCGGTCCGAATATGAGATCACACGAAGCTAGTGCGCGGTTAAATTCGTCACGAATCAACCGGCGAATCTGCTGTGCTTTCTTATAATACGCATCGTAATAGCCCTCAGAAAGGGCGTAGGTTCCGATCAGAATCCGACGTTTTACTTCGCTGCCAAAACCTTCGCTACGAGACCGTTCGTAGAGATCCAGCACATCTGTTGGTTTATCAGCGCGGTAGCCAAATCGTACCCCATCGAATCTAGATAAGTTCGAGCTGGCCTCAGCTGGAGCGATTACGTAATAAGCTGGAATCGCTTCGGCGACATGGTCGAGTGATATTTCTACTGTAGTTACGCCGAGCGACCTTAAGACATCGAGAACCGCATCCATCGCATCACGCATGGCAGTATCGAGATTATCATCGAAAAACTGTTTTGGAAGTCCGATAACTTTGCCTGCCAGTGAATCATTCAGTACTTCCGTGTAGTCAGGAACCGGCAGTTGAGCTGATGTTGAGTCACGGCTATCGTGACCAGCGATCAGCCCGAGACCGTGCGCTAAATCTTCTGCCGTGTGCGCAATCAGCCCGCCTTGATCAAGGCTCGATGCATAAGCAATCATACCGAAACGACTGACGCGTCCGTAAGTGGGCTTCAGACCCGAGGTACCAGTAAATGCTGCCGGTTGTCGAATAGATCCGCCAGTGTCTGTCGCTGTCGCTAGGGGCGTGAGCTTGGCGGCAACCGCTGCAGCCGATCCACCGGAGCTTCCGCCTGGAACACGGGTTTTGTCCCATGGATTTCTGACTGGGCCAAAATATGAGTTCTCATTGGATGAGCCCATGGCAAATTCGTCCATGTTGAGTTTACCAAGAGATACGAGCCCCGCGGCTTTACAGCGACTAACAACATGTGCGTCATAAGGCGCAACAAAGTTCGACAAAATTTTGGAGCCGCAAGTTGTTAAGACGCCGTCTGTACAGAAAAGATCTTTGTGTGCGATCGGAAGTCCAGTGTAGGCGGTTGCCGTTCCACGGTTGATCGCTGTATCCGCATTTTTAGCCGATAGTATCGCCTCATCACGAGTGATAGTGATAAAGGTATTGAGTTCTGGATTGAGTGACTCGATGCGATCTAGGAAGGCTGTGGTGATCTCAGTGCTAGATAGAGATTTCTTCTGTAGCGTTTTTTTGAGTTCAGAAAATGACAGGTCGGTGATGTCGCTCATTCAACAACCCTCGGTACCAAATATAGACCAGCATCCGCTTGCGGTGCTGTATTTTGAAATTTTTCACGCTGATCCATTTCTGTGACTTCATCAGCTCGGAGCGTTTGCTTAAGTTCCAATGGATGAGCGAGTGGGACCACGTCTTTTGTGTCAATTCGCCGCATTTGATCAACGAGATCTAGGATTGAATTAAGTTGTGCAAGTGTTTCTGTGGTCTCGGCGTCTGTGAGTCCTAATCGGGCCAATTTGGCAACGCGTTTGACGTGATCGCTCGTCAGCGACATGGGGTTCTCCGTCTTTGAAAATCGTATTTAGGTTCACGAATGCTAGCATAAGGCTTCAGTATAGAGACTAGGTCGGCTAAACTCTCTAGCTTATCGCGCACGCACAACAGGATGAAGCTTGCATGTTTAAAGCCATACGCGGATTGTTTTCGAACGATATTTCGATCGACTTAGGCACAGCGAATACGCTGATCTACGTTAAGGGTAAAGGCATCGTACTGGATGAGCCTTCAGTCGTTGCGATTCGTACAGTAGGAACGCAGCGCTCTGTTGCTGCAGTGGGTATTGAGGCGAAGCGCATGCTCGGCCGTACCCCGGGAAATATTGTAGCTATTCGACCTCTGAAAGACGGTGTAATTGCAGACTTCCATGTTACCGAGAAAATGCTTCAACTTTTTATTGGTAAAGTGCATGAAAATTCGATCATTCGCCCGTCACCACGAGTGCTTGTGTGTGTTCCTGCTCAATCGACTCAGGTTGAGCGGCGGGCTATCAAGGAGTCCGCGCTAGGGGCAGGAGCCCGAGAAGTGTATCTCATAGAGGAACCAATGGCGGCAGCGTTAGGCGCAGAACTTCCAGTCGATGACGCGAGTGGTTCGATGGTTGTGGATGTCGGGGGAGGAACGACAGAGATTGCGATTATCTCACTCAACGGGATTGTATTCTCGGAATCAGTGAGGATTGGTGGTGATCGTTTTGATGAGGCGATTGTTGGCTATGTGCGTCGGCGTTTTGGTACCCTGATCGGTGACTCCACGGCAGAAAAGATCAAACATGAGATTGGTACGGCGGTCACGGTGAAGAGTGAGCAGGAAATTGATCTTCGTGGCCGCAATCTTGCAGAGGGCATACCTAAACAGTTGACTCTGAAGTCAAATCAAACTCAGGAAGCGCTCTCTGAACCACTAGCTCAGATAACTGCTGCGGTTAAGAATGCCCTTGAGCAGTCGCCTCCAGAATTGGCATCTGATATCGCTGAGCGAGGTATTGTATTGACGGGAGGCGGCGCATTACTTAAGGGCCTAGATGAGCTTCTGGCGGTAGAAACAGGACTTCCCGTTTCGATTGCTGATGATCCGCTGACCTGCGTTGCTCGTGGCGGTGGTAAAGCGCTAGAGTTGATTGATCGCGCTTCCTTTAATCTCTTCAACTCTGATTAAGAGTTGGTAAATGCGGCCGCTGTTTTCTGAAACAAGTGTAGCCGCGGTCCGCCTAGTTATTGCGGTTACATTCTCTGTGGCTACGATTTTTATCGATTCCCGATTCAACGCACTAACGTTAGTTCGTCAGACAATAAAAACCGGCCTTTGGCCAGTTGAGCAACTTTCGTTCTTACCAGGCAGATTATTGAGTGAAGTGATCCAATGGTCGCAATCTCAAAATCTAATTGTGCAGCGACTGGAGTCCATAGCCCTTGAAAACCAGCGCTTGAAAACTGAGCAGCTCAAGCTTAATACCCTTCGAGCTGAGAATGCTGAGTTAAGACGGCTCCTTGGTGTCAAAGAGCGAGTCAACGAGCGTTTGTTGCAGGCACAGATTGAACGCTTATCGAATGATCCATTTATTCATCGAGTGACTATCAATCGAGGATTATTGGCAGGAGTGATGATAGGGCAACCAGTTATCTCTGCCGATGGCTTGGTTGGGCAGGTAGTCGTGACATATCCAAACGCAGCTGATGTTTTGATGATGACTGATGCGACTCATCATTTACCGGTACAAGTGATGCGAACGCGCGAACGCGCGATCGCTGTCGGGGTCGGTCGTATGGATCGAATTGAACTACGAAATCTTCCCGATACTGTAGATATAGTTCCAGGTGATATTTTAGAAACTTCAGGTCTGGGAGCGCGTTTTCAGCCCGGTATCCCGGTTGCTGAAGTTAAAGAGGTAATACGTGCTCCCGGACAGCCATTTGCTTGGGTTGTTGCCGAACCAGTGGCACCGCTCGCGCGATTGTCATTAGTTATGGTCGACCTATCGAAGGGTGAGTGATGACTTTTGGATTAACATGGCTTTTGACCCTGCTGTTGGTCGCCTTTCCCTACCCATCATTTGTATCATTCGCGTTACCGCATTTTGGGTATTTATTTGTCACCTGGTGGGGTCTGATGCGTAACCACCAATTATCCATGACCCTTTTGTTGGTATCATCATTGCCGGTCGACGTCTTGTATGGGACTGCCCTCGGATTACATGGTTTGATATTTGCCTCAATTGCTTATGCGTTGACATTACTGGGGCCGTCGATTCGACAGGTTAACTGGCTACGCCAGTCGACTGTTATTTTTGTTGTACTAATGATTGCTTCGGCAGTTTCATATTGGGTTAGAACCCTGACGGGGCAGGCACCAGAATTTTATATTCTCGTGTTTCAGGCTTTTTCCTCAGCTTTATTTTGGTCTCCACTATGCTGGCTTTATGATTTATTAGCCCAGTATACCCAAGACTCTGAGGCGCAACGGTAATGATTCTTGCAAGCCAGTCTCCGAGACGGTGCGACTTATTGAGACTGATTACGACAGACTTCCTCGTGATACCCGCCAATGTTGATGAATCACACCGTATTGACGAATCCCCTTCGGAGTATGTGTGTCGTCTCGCGGAAGGAAAAGCCAGAGCAATCGCGGATCAGGGGGCGCCTAAAGAGACCATAATTGGCTCAGATACTGCTGTTACTTACAGTGGACATATTCTGAACAAGCCCAGAGATAAAGAAGATTACCTGACAATGATGGAGCTACTGTCTGGGACTACACATCAGGTCTANTCTGGTATTTGCGTTCTGCATGGTGCCCAATNGATGATNCGCTCTGTTCGAACNGATGTGACCTTTCGTGAACTCTCGATATCAGAACGTTTAAATTACTGGGATACTGGCGAACCCTCCGANAANGCTGGTGGTTATGGNATNCANGGCGNCGCGGCTCGCTTTGTGCAATCGATAAACGGATCNTATACAAATGTTNTNGGGCTTCCACTGGTCGAGCTGGAGGCTATGTTGAACGGTGCGTCATGAAATTTTACTGAATTTCACCCCGCTTGAGACTCGNGTCGCCGTCNTGGAGCAGGGGTTGNTGCAGGAAATTCATATTGAGAGAGCNATACAACGTGGNCTNGTTGGCAACGTATATCTTGGAAAGGTTGCTCGTGTACTCCCNGGAATGCAGGCNTGNTTTGTCNATATTGGTCTCGATCGGTGNGCNTTTTTGCATGCCAAGGATGTTCCTAAATCGGATGCAGAGNGNAATAGTNNGATACAAAAGCTTGTGACAGAGGGTCAGGACCTGNTGGTGCAGGTGATTAAGGATCCACTGGGTAGCAAGGGAGCTCGCTTAACCGCTGAAGTCTCACTCGCNGNNAGACANTTAGTATTGATGCCATTTGCGTCNCATGTNGGTGTCAGCCAGCGAATTGAAGNTGANCACACCCGCGATTACCTNAAGTCGATAGCAANAAAAGCGCTTGTATCGAAAGCGCTTGACTGNGGGGTNATTGTGCGNACNGCNGGCGATGGAAANACGGTNGANGGCTTTGAGGATGATCTGGNTTACTTAAAGCGCGTTTGGGACNACATNCAGGCCGAGNAAAAAATGGCAANGTCGCCCGCCTTAATTTTCGAAGAACTTCCGCTGACACATCGGTTAGTCCGTGATCAAATCCGANGTGATACCGAGCGTGTTTGGATTGATTCGCTCGAGACTTTTACCAAGTTATCTCAATTTGTATCCAAGTTCATGCCAGACTTGGCNCATCTGTTGCAGCATTATCGGGGCGACCGACCTATNTTTGACATGTACCAGATTGAAGAAGAAATCGAAAAGGCATTATCGCGTCAAGTCGATTTNAAGTCTGGGGCCTATCTGGTGATTGACCAGACAGAGGCCATGACAACTATCGATGTCAATACCGGGNGTTTTGTNGGTNCACACACCCTAGAGCAGACGGTTTTCNGAACAAATCTGGANGCTGCCGTCGCNATTGGTCGTCAGTTACGACTCCGCAATNTGGGTGGTATTGTGGCTATCGATTTNATCGATATGANGGATGAGGAGCATCAGAGACAGGTGTTGCGGACNCTCGAGCACTCGATTGAAGGGGATCCAGTGAGGANCAGAATCAGCGGTTTTAACGAANNGGGNCTCGTTATCTTGACGCGTAAACGGTCACGGGAGTGTTTGTCAGGCCTNTTNCAAGAGTNNTGTCCACAATGTCGAGGCACCGGTCAAATCAAGACNCCAGAGACNGTCTGTTATGAAATATTNAGNGCNGTNATGCGGGAATATCGNGCGTACTCTGCGGAGACAACGACAGTNATCGCCGCTCCTNCTGTCATCGATCGATTGATNGATGAGGAGTCTGATGCGCTTGCAGANTTGGAAACATTNATTCATCGTCCGATTCGGCTTCAGGTTGATTNGAGTTTTTCCCAAGATNGTTATGAGGTGGTGNTATCGTGATCCGGGGATTCTTNACNACNAAAGCCATTNTTATTGTAATCCTCGCTGCTCTNCAGGGAGTTGTTCTTGCNGCATTNCCGATGGTTANCTACTGGCGTACTGATATNGAGGAGCTCTTATCAGAGCGCCTAAATGCNCGCGTGACNGTTTCAGAAATTGGTGCNCGCCTATCATGGACTGGCCCCTATCTTGAAGCGTNGAATATNGTNATTCAGCNGGAGACTGACTCACTTGAAGTCCAGCGGGTTCANATACTTTTGGATCTATNCGCGNCNATNGCGGCTATGGAGCCNNTNATCGGTGAATTNGTCNTAGATGANGGGGAAATTNTCCAGCNNNTGAGTGATNGTAGTGNAATCCCAGATCCNCTTATCTGGGCTCAGCTTCNAACGAGGTTACACGAAGCTATCAGAACAGTTGGAGCATTGAAGTTACAAAATTTCGATGTGATTCTTGGCGATTTATCACTGAAGCGATTATCTCTAGAAATCACCCCTGACCTTGGCGTTATAGCGAAGGCACGTGTTGTGACAGAGGACGTTTCTATTCCTCTGGAGGTTGACTGGCGGTATCCAAGCGCCGATCAACAGAGTCATGAGGTAAGGATGCATACACGCCTTCAAAACGTCCCCATTCCTATGGTCGGTCTAGATGGATTATCGGTCGCTTTGGAGGCAACCGCCTGGTTAACCATCCGAGACGGTCGCCCAGTCGAGGGTATCGCGCGCGTTACCGGTTTGGATGAGAGCGACCGAGGTCTGAGCGGGGATTCCGACGTACGCTTTGAGTTAACTGGGTTGTCTTCCGCACGCGCATCTTTTGATTCGTTGCAGCTCCAATTACCCGGAATCAAGATTGCAGGTACAGGTGGCGGGTTTCATTTTGATGGAGAGAGATTGATTGCACAGGTACCTAGTGTTGATTTGAAGGGTGAACCTTTAGGCGCGTTTTTCAAAACACTTAACCTTGATTTGAAACTCGTACGACTGCTGTCTCTAAACAAGCCAAAATTCCGTGCGAGCAATATACAGCTCGACTGGCACCTTGACGAGGATCCGTTGGTACATGCGGATGTGGACTCTTTTGAGATTCAGGCTGCACGTTCAATACCGCAGATTGGGCCTGTATCTGGTGGATTGTTTTTGCATGGGTCACGTGGTTGGTTTCGTTTCCATTCAGAGGCAGCAATGTTTTCGTTACCGGAGGTCTTTGATGAACCATGGAAAGATCAGTCATTGAAAGGTGTTTTGGCCTTCAATCAAACAGATGAGGGTGTGGTGATAATGGGCCACGATCTGAAGGTCCGTGATGACGTGCAAAATGTCACAGGTGCTCTTTTATTAGATTTCCCGAAAGATGGAGAGCAACACATACAGTTAGAAATGGCAGTGAAAGCCAGCACTGGGGCGTTGAGAGGGCTTTTACCCTCGGTCTTAAATGGTGAGGTTACTGCATTTTTGAATCAGACGATTGAGAAGGTTGCGGTCGAAAATGGACGAATTTCATATTCGGCCCCGTTTGGTGCCAATGTAGATCAGCCACGCAGTGAACTAGCCATGCGTTTTCCTTTGAAGAGTTATAAGTTTAAGCCGTTTGCAGATTGGCCTGCCTTTATTGGTCGTGCTGGTGTGGTTGATTTTGCCAATCGCCGTGCTCGCATTGATTTTCAGAAATCGGAATTTGGGGGGCTATTTGTAAACCGGGTTGTGGCTTGGCAACCCTCTGAACATAGTAGCCGGATCAATATTCGTGGTGATCTGTCAGGAGAGGCCTCGACAGCTCTACAGATTCTTGACGCAGCTGGCGTGAAGCCAGATGCACTCCATTCAGGTATCGCATTAGAAGGCACGTTGAAAGGAGACGTTCGGTTAGAAATTCCCATCGGACAGCGTCCGGAAGGCTATGTGGTTATGGAAACTCAGGATTTGTCGGTGACTTGGGAAGATTTGAGTGAGCCGATCACGCAAGTTAAAGGACGCGCCAAATATCTCTTAGGTAAGGGCCTTTATACAGATGTCCTTACAGGGCAGTTGCTCGGCGACCCGATCGAGGCCCGTATCACGGTTCTAGATGGTAAGACTGATATAACTGGGAAGGGGCGCATACGATCGGTTAATTTCTCGAAACTTGCACAACTTGGTTTAACTGAAAAGCAGTTATTTGGATCAGGTGAATGGTCTTTTGTCGCTAGTGTAAGGGACGACTCATCTTTATTTTCACTTGAAACGGACGGGGCCGGGATTGGCTCAGCACTACCGTACCCGTTGGATAAAGATCCGGAGACCATTGGTCGAATTAATATCAATTTGTCGAATAAGCCAAGCGGATCCTCATTGTCTGTGAAATTTTTTGAGACAGCAGAAATTCGAGGGGCTCTCGATACGACGCCACTTGCCTTTGAGGTTATCACACCGAGGATAGACCTTGTTGGTTGGGCGACACTCCCTTCGCTGGGATCTGGTTTGGGTGATATATCCTTGTTATTACGGACCGAGCAACTCCTCCTCGGAAATACTCCCTTGGCTGTCAGTGAGACCGCAATCAACGTCACACCGCAGGAGTTTAATGTATCGTTTGACGGTACAGANCTCGCCGGTCTGGTTAGTCGCGTTGGTGACGCACCATTATCGATNAACTTGGAGCGANTGGTANTACCTNAGGNNGGTAGGTTGTTGGATCCATCANTNGAAGACCCACTGCTTGATTACAATCCTGGNAAGTTACCTTCTACNAATGTTCGGATCAGTACCCTTTTNCGNGGAGACATNCGTTATCANGATTTTTCTGCGGTGTTAGTGTCTGGTGAATCACGGATTGATGCNACCACGCTTGAGTTTGATCGAGACGATCAGCANTTTCAGGGAGAGCTNGCTTGGGNATATCAGGATGGTCGNGCGCAGAGCGCTCTCATGTTNCGAGCACAAGGNGACCGATTAGGGAATATCCTGCGGGTAAATGAAGATGACCCGGTTCTTGAGGCNGAAGATGGTCGTTTTGTATCGAATTTGAGTTGGNGNGGTTCNCCNCTNGGGTTTTCGGTTTTAAAAAGCCAAGGTNCANTCGAGTTATCNCTCNAGAAAGGNCGNTTNCTTGATTTGGGNAATTCAGCCGAGGTACTTCGTCTTTTCGGTATTTTAAATATCGATACGATTACGAGACGGCTGCGATTGGATTTCTTGGATCTNGTGCAGCCNGGCGTTGCNTTTGATGGGGTGGACGCNANGGCCNAGATTGCCNANGGTGCATTAATATTNGACCCAGAATTTACCATGCGAGGCCCNTCAGCGAGCTTNCGGCTNACGGG
Source organism: Gammaproteobacteria bacterium (assembly GCA_002714245.1). Lineage (GTDB taxonomy): Bacteria > Pseudomonadota > Gammaproteobacteria > Pseudomonadales > Litorivicinaceae > HIMB30. The sequence continues at coordinate 11,647 of PAWX01000051.1, forward strand.
AAGCGCTGATTTGNTNAATAAANAGCTGAAGCAGAAGCTCGAGGTCGATATCCCTNTTACCAATAATTTNCCGCTCGCNTCNGTTTTGCTTGGTGCTCCCCAAGTCGGTGGTGCNATCTATCTCGTCGAAAAGGCGCTTGGTACAAANATTATNAAGGTTGGTAAAACTGACTATAGGATTGAAGGATCCTTTGATGACCCCNAAGTCNCNCTATTACCACCATTNGTAAAGCAGAGGGCTAAGTGAATGCCAACACTTCTANAGANCGTCGGTGAGTCGATCCTGGCNCCGGGCGGATTAACNGTCGANGATTTGGTCCCTTTNNTCGGTGAANTGGCTGTTGGAGANATCGACTTTGCAGATTTATTTTTCGAGCGCGCTGAGGCTGAAACCTTNTCNCTTGAAGACGGTGAGGTTAAGGACGCAAGTTATCATCGNGANGCTGGGGTTGGTGTNAGANCTTGTGTCGGAGATAAACAAGGATTTGCNTACAGTTCNGAGATNACAGCGTCANGNATCCTAGANGCGAGGGATGTAGCCGTGGCAATTCAAGGTGGGCGGGCACCGCGCGGTGGCATCAATCTCGATCAGNTTTCGACTCCGAAGCTATATGTTGCCATGAATCCAATNCCNGAGACGGCNGCCGTTGAGAAAATTTNGTTTTTACAAGAGTTGGATGCGAAAGCCCGAGCGCGNAGTGCCTANNTCATTCAGGTACANGCAACTCTCTCAATNTCNTATCGAGAGGTNCTGATNGCGGCGACNGATGGTACTTTAGGTGCTGATATTCGTCCGTTAGTTCGTTTATCNTTGTCNGTATTAGCTGAAAAGAACGGGCGTCGCGAGCGNGGNAGCTCGGGCCTCGGTGGNCGGTATGATTTGTCTAGGTTGCTCACTGANCAACACGCCNAGCAGTTNGTTTCNGAAGCGGTTGANCANGCCATNGTCAATTTGGAGTCAGTAGATTGNCCAGCGGGTGAGATGCCTGTTGTNTTGGGTGCTGGCTGGCCGGGTGTGCTTCTGCATGAGGCAGTNGGTCATGGCCTNGAGGGAGACTTCAATCGNAAAGGCTCCAGTTTTTATTCAGGAAAAATTGGNCAACAGGTTGCNTCACAAGGGGTGACAGTNGTCGATGATGGCACTCTGATGGATCGTCGTGGTTCACTAAATGTNGATGATGAAGGACATGTCAGTCAGCGTAATGTACTCATTGATNACGGTGTNTTGGTNGGTTATATGCAAGATAAATTGAACGCTCGANTAATGGGTGTATCAGCNACNGGTAATGGTCGTCGTGAGAGCTATGCTCACCTCCCGATGCCNCGTATGACCAATACCTTTATGGAACCAGGGGATGCCAATCAATTAGATATGATTGAGTCAGTCGAGCGTGGCATATTNGCTGTCAATTTNGGTGGGGGGCAAGTGGATATCACATCGGGGCAATTTGTGTTTGCGGCGAGTGAGGCCTACCTAATTGAAAAAGGTAAAGTCACAGCGCCTGTTAAGGGTGCGACCTTAATTGGTCATGGCCCTCAAGTGATGTCAGCGATTTCGATGATCGGAGATGATCTTGCGCTTGACGCGGGTATTGGCATTTGCGGTAAGAACGGTCAAAGCGTGCCAGTCGGTGTCGGGCAGCCTAGCTTAAAAATTGATAGTCTCACGGTCGGTGGAACTGCTTAATGCGCGATCGCTTTGTACAGGAGACGGTAGAGGCTTCGTGCTTCGCCCTTGTCGTTATCCAATTCTTTGGCTTTCTTCGCGGCCCGAATCATTTGATTCAACTGCTGAGAATCGGTAGGAAATTGATTAATGAAGTCAGTGGCTCGCTTCGAGTCAACCAACAAGCGTTTGCGCCATTGTTCCGCCTGGTGATGTTTGCGTTTGTCAGCATCATCTGTGTGTTTCAGAGCATTCAACTGTTTTTGTACCGACCCTGGCTCAACGCTCCGCATCAGCTTACCGATGAACTGCATTTGTCGGCGTCTGGCCTCACGCCTTTTGATCGGGATAGATCGATAAATCTTGAGGGCATCAAGCAGATTATCCTCAGAGAATTCGATTTCCTGAAATTGCTTTTCCGAGAGCGCTGCCAGTTCGTATCCGAGTGCTTGGAGTGCCAACATGTCTCGTTTTTTTGCACTTTTGGACGGAACCTCGCAGGAGTCTTTGTCGATCGGTTCGTCATTGTAATGGGAGCGTTTGTCGTTCATGTCTTTGAAGTTTAACCCACAACAAGAAAAAAGCCGCCTAGAAGAGTTAACGCATCGTATTTTAGAGCAAGCGAGACGCGTGGGAGCGAATGCCTGTGAAGTAGCCGCAAGTACTTCTGTGGGTCTTGAGGTACAGGCGCGGCTAGGGCAATCAGAGAAGCTCGAAATGATGCGTGATCAGTCTTTGTCAGTAACTATCTTTGTGGGCGAGTCGCGCGGATCAGCGACAACTACGGATCTTTCAGATTTGGCATTGCAGGATACTGTTGACGCTGCTCTCGCTATCGCAAAGGTTACCGCTCCAGATCCGTCAGCGGTCCTTGCATCACATGATCAGATTATTCACGATGTTCCTGATTTACAGCTCGATCATCCGTGGGAAATTAGTACAGAACAAGCAATCGATTTGGCGATTGAGGTCGAAGCAGCAGGGCGAGATGAAGATCCTCGAATCACAAACTCAGACGGCGGATGCGTATCTTCGACCCGAGGGGTCTCAGTCCATGCAACCAGTGAAGGGCTGATGGTCAGTCAACCCACTAGTATTCATGGAATGAGTTGTGTGTTGTTGGCAGAAGAAGGGGAAAGTCGAGAGCGCTCTTATGCCTATACGCAGTCGCGTCGGTCTGATCAATTAATGCCACCCGAAGCCGTTGGTCGAGAAGCTGCTCAGAAGACAATCGCCCGACTGAACCCACGCAAGTGTCAGACGGCTGAGACTCCAGTATTGTTTATTCCAGAGACTGCTTCAGGCTTATTATCGAGCTTTGCAAGCGCGATTGGCGGTGTGGCGTTATATCGGAAGTCGAGTTATTTGCTCGATCGCTTGGGGACGCAGGTATTCCCGCGATGGGTTACACTTGAAGAAAATCCTTTACTGCCTTGTGCAATAGGGTCTTCAGCTTACGATGGAGATGGGTTGCCAACACGGGGGCAGGCGTTTGTCACTGACGGGCTGCTCTCGAGTTATGTCCTTTCTCTCTACTCAGCGAATCGATTAGGACTCCATACCACTCACAATGCTGGTGGAGTGCGCAATCTGTTCCTAAAAGGTACAAAGAGCTTTGAAGAGCTTGTATCCGATATGGGACGAGGCCTGGTTGTAACAGAGCTAATGGGACAGGGAGTCAATCTGGTGAATGGTGATTATTCTCGCGGGGCGTCAGGATTCTGGATTGAAAATGGCGAGATTTCGCATCCAGTGCATGAGGTAACGGTAGCATCTAACCTTGATCGGATGTTGTGTGATGATTTAAGGGCAGTTGGATCAGATCTCGATCTCAGACGCTCGATCTCTTCAGGTTCGATGTTATTTGAGAAGATGATGGTGGCGGGTAGCTAATCACGCATAAACGAGGGTAGCAATCCCCAGGAAGCAGAAAAAGCCGACAACATCGGTCACAGTGGTTAGTATGACGCCACCGGCCAAAGCGGGATCGATTTGTCGCGCTCTCAGGTATCCAGGCAATAGAGACCCAATCAGAGCAGCAACGACAAGATTGACAGTTATCGCGAGGGCAATCACATAGCCTAGTTTAAAATCGCCGAACCACAAGAAAGCAGCAGTGCCAACGATTGAGGCCCATAGCACTCCATTGGCGGCGCCAATTACTGCTTCCCGACTGACTAAAGCATGTCTGTTCGCTGGTCCAATACGACCTATTGCCATCCCTCGGATTGCGATTGTGAGTGCTTGGGTGCCTGCGATACCTCCCATAGAGGCCACAACGGGCATGAGAATCGCCAGAGCGATAACTTGTTCGAGAGTCGCCTCAAACATGCCAATCACCGCTGAGGCGAGAAATGCAGTAAGGAGATTGATGCCAAGCCAGATTGATCGGCGTCTAATGGTCCTGATCAGGGGTGCAAAAATATCTTCATCTTCATCAAGACCGGCTTGGCTCATCAAACTGTGATCTGCGGATGCTCGAATAACGTCCACTACGTCATCGATGGTGATGCGGCCGAGTAACTTACCATCGAGAGCAACGACTGGTGCACTTACTAGATCTAACCGCTCGAATCGCTGCGCTACTTCATCTTTGTGTGTCGAGACAACCAACGGCTCAATCTCGGTTTCCATTATTTCTCGAATAGTTGTTGATGGATCAGAAATTAATATTTTTGAAAGAGAGACCTCACCAATAAACTCATCATGTCGATTAAGCACCCACAGATTATCAGTCATGGGTGGTAATTCGCGGTATCTTCTGATGTAACGCAACGCAACATCAATGGTGATGTCAGGTCGGATGGTCACGACGTCGGTGTTCATTAACCCGCCCGCTGAATCTTCATCGTAAGATAAAACGTCTACGACACGCTGGCGGTCTTGAGAATCCATCGAGAGCAAGACCTCCTCAATGACGGACTCCGGAAGCTCTTGGAGTAGGTCTACTTTGTCGTCGATCTCAAAACTTTCGATTAGGCTATTGAGCTGCAGGGGCTCGAGGCGTGCTACGATCTCAGATCGTTCTTCTTCGCCAAGGTGAACCAGAACATCAGCAGCCAACTTCTCAGTCTCAATAAGATTCCAGAGAATGTCCCTTTGTTTTGGGGGTACTGATGACAAAACGTGCGCAATATCTGGGGCGGTAAAGTCATCATTAATGAGTTGACGAGTACGAGCGATTGCGCCCTGTGATAGGGCGAAGCTAATTCGCTGTAGATTGGCCTGACCGGATTCAACAAAATGTTCTTTGAATTGCCCTTTCATTTACAAGGTTCCCCAAATCCATCATCAAATAGTGCTTTTAGGGACTCTGTCGCTTTTTCTTGATCATCACCAGAGACATGAAGCATTAGCTCGCTGCCTTGTCCTGCTGCCATCATCAGCAGCTGCATAATACTCTTGGCATCAATCTTTCTCTGACTCACGCAGTCCTCGATCTCAACGCTTGAGGAAAAGCGTGATGCCTCCCGGGCGAGAATATTTGCAGCCCGGGCGTGTAGACCGAGTAAGTTTTTGACTGTTACAGACGTAGTAATCATGGTTAGATCATTTTCTAGCTGTTTGCTGATAGCTCGCGATGCACCACCTGCTTATCAAGATCACTTAAGCGTTGACTTAGTGCCTCGATTAGAAAAACACTACGATGTTGTCCCCCGGTACACCCAATGGAAAGAGTGAAGTATTGTCGTCCAGATTCCGCGTGTTGCGGTACCCAACGACGAATATGTGCGTCGATTTCATCAAGAAGGTCGTTGGTTTCAGAAAATTGACTTAAATAATTTCGAATAGGCTCATCTAGTCCCGTGAATGGGCGTAAGTGGGGCTCCCAGTGAGGATTTGGCAGTGATCGCGCATCAAAGACGGTATCGGAGTCTGTGGGTAAGCCGTGCTTGAATCCAAATGATTGTAATTTCACCATTGGTCGTGTCGCAGTCTGACCTGCAACCAGTGCTCGGACTTGGCTTCGCAATGCGTGTATTGAGAGTCCTGAACTGTCAATCCTAAATGTCGCAATATTTTGAATTGGTTCTAAACGCTCCCTTTCAAGCTGGATTGCTTCTGTTAAATGAGTGCGCTCATTACCCGTTGAAAGTGGGTGTAGCCGTCGTGTTTCATTGAAACGCTGCGCAAGTGATTCATCTATAGCATCTATGAAAACCACATCTAAGCGATTGACCTCTTTCGCGAGTGACTTCATCAATGATGGAACATCTGCCGGGTGACCTAGTGTACGAATGTCGATTGAGACTGCTAAATTACGTCCCGGTGCTACGGTCAGAAGGGTAGAAACAGTCTCAGGTAACAGCGTAACTGGTAAGTTATCAACACAGTAAAAATCAAGATCTTCTAGGGCGCCGAGAGCGGAGGACTTTCCGGCTCCAGATCTGCCTGAAACGATCAGCAAATGCATCAGGCTTCTGCCGTTTTGAACGCCCGCTGGGCGATTTTGAAGAGTTCATCTGAATCGGTCGCCAGTTGTAAATCACGTCTAAACTGATCATTACTAAAGCAGTCGGCAAGTTGGGCTAGGAGATTTAAATGGCCTTGATTCGTCGATTCTGGAACCAAGAGTACGAATAATAATTCAACATCTTGACCATCGATCGAATCAAAGTCGATCCCTTGGTTGAGTTGAATGAGATATCCTCGTGTTTCGTCGTCACCTAATGAGGTTACGCGACAGTGAGGAATCGCCACACCATAACCGATTCCAGTCGAACCCAAACGTTCTCGGTCAATGAGACCTTGATAAATATCCTCGGAATCTATGAGGCTTTCTTCAGCGATGAATTCTGCAGTCAGTTCTAGGACACGCTTTTTACTCGCGCCGTCGAGGCTCGACACGATGCGTTCTGGTGTAATGATGTTAGAAAGCTGCATTTGGTATCTCTTTTTGAGACTAAAAGGATGTTTAGAAAGAACTCGTCACAATTGTATGATGCTTTTAGTGTCCTTGCATTCGGCTAATGGTTTTTTCGCGATGTTTCACGAGCTGGCGATCTAACTTGTCTGCCATCGCATCGATCGCAGCATACATATCTTCATGCTCAGCAGATGCATGCACATCTGCACCGGCTACATGAACGTTACCCTCGGCTTTGCGCCGTTGCTTTTCGATAGTAAGAGTGATTTCAACCTTTGTGATGTGTTCCGCATGGCGTTCAATGCGATCCAATTTTTCTGTTACATAGGATTTTAGTGCATCTGTAACGTCAAGTTGGTGCCCACTGATACTGATTTGCATAACTATTTCCTTTTGACAAATCCGGGTAAAACTTTACCGAGTTTTACTATGCTCTTTTTTCGAACATGCGGAAAGCCTAAAACAACTGTTTACGCTCGCTTGATCCGCTGATACCAAGCATTTCACGATATTTAGCGATGGTACGTCTGGCGACTTTGAACCCACGTTCCGAAAGCATTTGACTGAGCTTGTTATCGGATAATGGTTTTTTCGGATTTTCATGATTGATCAATTCTTTCATGTGCTCTTTTATCGCAGTTGACGACGCTTCACCGCCGCCATCGGTGCCAACGTGACTCGAAAAGAAGTATTTGAGTTCGAGTGTACCGCGGGGTGTATGCATATATTTCTGTGTGGTAACTCGTGAAATCGTCGACTCATGCATCTCCACCCGGTCAGCTATATCCGCCAAAACCATTGGCCTCATTGCGACTGGTCCTTTTTCGAAAAATTCGATTTGTTCTTGAACAATACAAGTACCTACTTTCAATAACGTTTCTGCTCTGGACTTGAGACTTTTCACGAACCAGCGAGCCTCTTGTAGTTGACTCTTCAAATAATCATTGGTTTCNCTTTTATCACCGGATTTAATGAAATTCTGATAAGTCTGGTTNATCCCTACTCGCGGTAANGCGTCAGGATTTAGTTCAACTACCCANCCTTCGNCACTTCGGCGAACAATGAGATCTGGAGTNACATATTCNGGATCACTANCACCAATATGNCTACCCGGTTTTGGGTCTAGAGAGCGAATTAGTTCGAGNGCTGTATCAAGNTCTTCNTCGTTACAATTCAGTANACGTTTNAGACCAGNNCGATCTTTTTTNGTCAGCAACTCTAAATGATTTTNAACGAGTTTTAGTGGCAGTGAGACGTCTCCACCGAGTAGACCGAGCGCAGCCAATTGAATTTTTAATGATTCAGCAATCCCTCGGGCACCAATTCCCACAGGATCTAAGCTTTGGATTTGGTGTAAAACGCACTCGACCTCGTCATGTTCCAAATCCTCGAGTTCTTCAGCGAGGGCTTGCGTGATTTCATCAAGATCTGCATCTAAAAATCCATCGCTGTTAATAGAATCAACCAAAACTCGAGCGATTAGCATATCGCGTTCTGTCAGCGGCATCAGATTGAGTTGCCAAAGCAGATGGTCAGCGAGGGTAAGGTTTTCGGAGGTACGATTTTCAAAACTGTCATACTCATCATCTGAGGCTGTTCGGGTCATCGGACGATTGAGGTCGAAATGGTTGGTATCTGACCAATCAGTCTCAATAGCAACTTCAATTGAATCAACGGGAGTTTCTTGCTCTGGTATCGAGTTTTCACTGGATTCCGAAACTTGTTCGATTTCGTCCTCTCGCTCAAGGAGTGGATTTTCTTCGAGTACTCGGGTGATTTCTTGTTGCAAATCGAGTGATGACATTTGCAGAAGTTTGATTGCCTGCTGCAGTTGAGGGGTCATAGTCAGACTTTGTCCGACTTTCAGTTGAAGTGCTTGCTTCATTCAGGAAGTGTCATTTTAAATTGTTCACCAAGATAGACTTGGCGAACATCTGTATTTGTTAGCAGGGTCGCAGGAGGACCCTCTGCAATGACTCGTCCCACGTTCACAATATACCCACGATGACAGATACCTAGAGTTTCTCGCACATTATGATCTGTAATTAGCACACCAATGCCTCGCGCCGCCAGATGACGAATAATGTTTTGGATATCTGTGACTGATATTGGATCGACACCAGCGAAGGGTTCGTCGAGTAACATAAATTTTGGGTTGGAGCATAGTGCGCGGGCAATCTCAACGCGCCTTCTTTCACCACCAGATAAAGCGACGCCCTTTGTTGAGGATAGGTGTCCAAGATGGAATTCATCCAAAAGGCGTTCGCGTTCGCTTTGTCGAGCATTTTTTGACAAATCAGATCTCAATTCAAGGATTGCCATTAAGTTATCAGAGACGCTAAGTTTTCTGAATACTGAGGCCTCCTGAGGTAAGTAACCGAGACCTGCTTTTGCCCTGCCATGCATTGGAATTTGGGAGATGTCATGGTCACCAAGCGTAATCTTTCCCGCATCTTGTTTTATCAGGCCCACAATCATATAAAAACTTGTGGTCTTTCCTGCTCCGTTTGGTCCAAGAAGACCGACAATTTCACCAGCGCTCACTATCATCGAAAGATCGGAAACAACTTCTCTTCCTTTGTAGGATTTCTTCAGATGTTGGGCAGTGAGTTTTTTCATTTATTCCTTGGCTGCATAGTCATGTTGACGCGTTGAGATTTGTTGCCGGATGCGATTACCTTTCCAGAATCTAAATCATAGATGATCTCAGATCCTGAAAAAGCAGACTCTTCAGAGGTTATGATCGCATCCCCGGTTAGTACAACGCGGTTAGTCTCGTAAGTATAGTAAATCTTCTGAGCCTCGCCTTTTGCTGGTTTTTTATCTAATTGTCTTCTCATGCTTTCAAAGCGAGCAGGTTTACCTTTAGCCACTACAGTTTCTACTTCACCATTCTCGTTGGTTTTCAGATTCACAACGTCACCTTCAATCTTCAATGTCCCCTGTGTGACAACCACTGCTCCAGAATATTTAGCTTGATTCTGTTTTTCATTGATTACAGCGTTATCAGCTACGATCTCAATCGGCTCACCACGGTCTTCAGGTAACGCAAAGACTAACTTTGTGATCAGTAACATTAATCCGATGAAGTAGCGCTTCGCCATTTTGTCCTCACATTGTCTCCAAGCCTGTATTCGTTAGTATTGAGGTCAATCACGAGTTCATTACCGACACTGTCGATAGAACCTTGACTAAGCGTTGTTCGAGTCGTTGAAGTTACAAGATCTGTCCTTTGATCCCACTTCAGCGTTTCTCCGCTAAGGTGCCAGGAATTTTTCCCATTTTCGAGACGATCCGCGATGACGTTTTTGGAGAGGAATACTTCATTTCGATCAGGAGTGAGTTCACCGCGTTCGCCCTCGATGAACCAGGTCGCGGGCTGCCGTTCGAGCCGGAGTTTGGGATTGATAAGTTTCGCGTTAGCTCGACTCCCAAAATCCAGCAGGCTTGTTGCGGTGAGAGTTGTTTCGAGTCGACCATGTCTATCAAACTTACGCTGATTGATGCCCTGCATGAATGCATCTGGCCGTTGGTCCGTAATTTCTTTTAATGTCTGATCAACGCTGGTCTTATTTGTCGGTTCAGTCAACCCAATAAAAAGAGCCACACTACCCAAGGCGGTCAAAAAAAGGCGTCCCAATCCGCTCACACGGGTTCCATCTGATAAAGTTTCAAAGTATCAAATCCTTGTGCTTTCAGCAAAAACTCGCAGAGCTCGCGGACGGCACCATGACCACCCAACGACTTTGTTACATAAGCTGCTTCTTCCTGAACCAGATATGGCGCGTTCGGCACGCTGGCGAAAAAGCCTGCCACCTCCAGCGTTGTTAGGTCAGGGAAATCATCTCCCATATAGCCTAAATCTTCTTGCTCGAAATTCAGCTGTTCTGCTAACTCCCCCAAAGCTTGTCCCTTGTCTTCGCGATTTTGAATTACAAAATCCACATCAAGTTCAGTGAAACGCTGCTTCACCATCGGGGACGCTCTACCCGTAATAATGGCAGTTTGAATCCCAGCTTTCTGTAAGAGTTTTAAACCTAACCCATCAAGAATATTAAATACCTTAAGTGAATCACCGTCTGCGCTATAGTAAACAGACCCGTCCGTAAATACGCCATCAACATCGAATGCCATTAATCGAACTGTCTGCGCGCTCACAGAATACCTGCCTGTAATAAATCGTGCATATTCAGAACACCCACAGGCCGCCCGTGATTCAAGACTACTAGAGCATTGATCCGTTTTTCTTGCATGACGCGAGCTGCCATCGCTGCAAGAGTGCCCTGATTAATGGTCGCGCCACCCCGGGTCATTATATCGCGGATTCTTTGGCCTCGAAGGTCGCATCCGCCCTCTATCGCACGCCGTAAGTCACCATCGGAAAATACGCCGACAAGTTCGTTTTTTTTATTAAGCACTGTCGTAAAGCCGAGCCGCTTAGCGGTCATCTCTAACAATGCCTCAGGCAGTAATGTATCGTCTGTGACTGTGGGGAGTGCCTCCCCAGAGTGCATAATATCCTCGACCTTCAAAAGAAGCTTCCGTCCGAGTGCTCCGCTCGGATGACTGAAGGCAAAATCCTCATGCGAAAACCCCTTAGCCTCAAGCAGTGCTATCGCGAGGGCATCACCCATTACGAGCGCTGCTGTAGTACTTGAAGTTGGTGCGAGATTCAGCGGGCATGCCTCTTCGGTCACAGAAACAAGAAGATGCGCGTCGGACGCTTGGCCAAGTATTGAGCTCGGATCCCTAGTAATGCTGATTAATAATGTTCCAATCCTTTGAATCAGAGGGAGTAGCATAACGATTTCTGATGAGTGACCGCTATTAGACAGTGCGAGAACCACGTCGTTGGACGTTAGCATTCCGAGGTCACCATGTGATGCCTCGGCTGGATGCATGAAAAAAGCAGGCGTTCCTGTTGATGCGAGGGTTGCAGCGATTTTACTACCAATATGGCCTGATTTACCCATCCCCGTCACAACGATACGTCCCTGACACGCGAGACATATCTCACAGGCACGGTTAAAGTTATCCGATAGTTGATCTGTCAGCTGAGAGACTGCCTTGGATTCTAGTTGAATGGTGCGTTTGGCTGATTCGATAAAACTCATTGATTCGGCATGGTCGTTGCAGAAATATGCCAAAGATAGCTTACGTATAGAAGAAGCAAAAGTATTCCGTGAGAACGTGTGAATATTCCGCGTGCCGAGAACCTAGCCAGTAGATAGAAAAGCAGCGTTAGCCCGAGTGCCCATGGAAGATCGCGTTGCAATACTTCAGGCTCGATCGCAAATGGCGAAATTATAGATGCAATTCCAATGACACCTAGCGAATTGAAGATATTCGAGCCAATAACAGTTCCGAACGCCATGTCCGTTCTATTCTTCAGTGCGGCGGCAACGGATGCTGCCAGTTCTGGTAGCGAGGTGCCAATGGCAACAATCGTTAGACCGATCACTAACTCCGACACTCCAAAAAAACGGGCGATTTCAACGGCGCCCCAAACTAATACCTCCGAACTGCCCAGTAAAACGGTGAGCCCGGCAAGGGTAAGAACGATCGAAAAACCGAGAGAAAGAGAATGAATCTCTACATTACCTTCACTAGCTGGTTCATCTTTCGATAAATTATAGAGAACCGCGGGGAGTGCAGCTAACAAAAGTGAGCCAGAAAGCCGGTCGAATATCCCGCGATAGGCCAAGACGAAAATTACTAGTGAAATAAGCAAAAGTAATGGAAGTTCGCGTTTCACTAATTGACGAGGAACTATCAGCGGTAAAATACAAGCTGTGGCTCCTAAAACCAGAGCTATATTTGTTATGTTTGACCCTAGTGCGTTTCCCAGCGCGAGGCTCGGGCTACCGTTAAGAGCTGCGATTGCTGAGACTAATAGCTCGGGTGCGGACGTGCCAATCGAAATAATTGTAAGACCAATCAGCAAATTGCTCATACCGATCCGTGATGCGAGGCTTGCAGCGCCCTCAACGAATTTGTCAGCACTTAGTACGGCCAGTGCGATACCCCCAATAACGGCAACAGCTGCCCAAAACATATAATGATCCCCTTCTTTGAGACGACATTAAACATGTTGCGGCTAAGCTCTGCTACACTCAAAATTAATTAGCGAAATTGAGCGAATCGAATAAATTTTGACTGCGCCAGCTTTTGTGGAGATTAATAATGTTGTTTTTCGTCGCGATCAGCGAGTGATCTATGACGGGCTGACAGCATCTGTCCCACGCGGAAAAATAACGGCAATCGTCGGCCCTTCGGGAACTGGAAAAACAACATTATTGCGTTTGATTAGTGGCCAGCTAGACCCTGACGCTGGTGATATTTCTGTTGATGGGCTCTCAGTGCGATTACTGAAGCGGGCGGCACTATTCGACCTGCGTAGACGGATGGGAATGTTATTCCAATCAGGTGCTCTCTTTACTGAGTTGAGTGTATTTGAGAATGTAGCATTTCCGCTGAGGGTCCATACCGATCTCGATGACGAACTTATNCGGCTTGTGGTCTNGATGAAACTCGAGGCGGTCGGTCTACGCGGCGCTTTAGACCTAATCCCNTCAGAACTCTCTGGNGGCATGCAGCGGCGNGTTGCACTAGCACGAGCNATCGCCTTGGATCCNGAAATGATCATGTATGATGAACCATTTGTTGGCCAAGATCCNATTGGCCTCGGNGTATTATTATCTTTGGTGAAGCGATTGAACCAAGCGCTTGGTCTNACATCGGTGGTTGTTTCNCATGATTTGCAGGAGACGNTATCAATCGCTGATCACGTAATTATGATNGCAAATACTCGCGTCGCATTTGAAGGATCNCCNCAAGATATGCAGTTATCTGAAGANNCGCTNGTNCAACAGTTCCTCCATGGGAGGCCTGATGGACCNGTTCATTTTCATTTTCCAGCANCTCCGATTGAGGATGNGTTGTGATGGTTGAGTGGATTACTGGTNTTGGTAGTTCGACCTTGTCGCACTTGTCAAATCTTGGTCGCGCNACGCTNATTTTGATACAGGCAATTACCGGACGNTCNANNGTCGGTGTGCATTGGCGTCTAACGATTGATCAGNTTTACGTCGTNGGTGTTTTATCNCTNAGCATTATNATAGTTAGTGGTCTATTTATCGGGATGGTCTTGGGCCTTCAGGGTTATACGATCTTAGCGGATTATGGTAGTGAACAGGCGTTGGGACANATGGTTGCCTTGTCNCTGACNCGAGAATTAGGCCCTGTGGTTACGGCNTTGCTGTTCGCAGGCCGNGCTGGNTCAGCATTGACGGCCGAAATCGGACTGATGAAGGCTACAGAGCAGTTGGCCAGCNTNGAAATGATTGGTGTTGANCCACTCCGGCGAGTCGTTGCTCCACGATTCTGGGCTGGTGTTATCAGTCTACCGATACTTTCACTTATTTTCGTGAGTGTTGGGTGTCTTGGCGGAGCGCTTGTCGGCGTGAGTTGGCTTGGTGTCGATTCTGGTTCATTTTGGGCTAACATGCAGGCGTCCGTGGAGTTTTCAGATGATGTATTGAACGGAATCATTAAGTCGGTAGTATTTGCCGTAGTTGTTACCTGGATTGCGGTTTTTCAGGGCTATGATTTGGTTCCAACGTCAGCGGGGATATCGAGGGCGACAACCAAAACGGTGGTGCACGCATCGCTTGCAGTACTTGGTTTGGATTTTTTTCTGACCGCAGTGATGTTTGGGGAGATTTAAGTGTATTCGCGTGGCACAGAGCTTAGTGTAGGTGTTTTTATTTTGTTTGGGGCGCTATGCCTCGCATTTTTGGCACTAGAAGTGAGCGGACTGACCCAGAGTAGTGATTCTGGGGCCTACCGATTGAGTGCTCGTTTCGATAATGTGGCAGGGTTGACAACTCGGGCGAAAGTAAGTGCAGCTGGCGTGACCGTCGGGCGTGTAGTGGGAATACGGTATGATGAGAAAACAGCTGGCGCCATCGTTGAGATGGAAATCAGTCAGGGTTTTTCGCAATTTTCAGAAGATACGTCTGCGTCGATATTGACGGGAGGTTTGTTAGGCGAGAAGTATATCGGTCTCATGACTGGCGGAGATCCGAATAATCTCGCTGATGGAGATATTATTTATGATACGCAATCAGCGGTGATCCTTGAGGAATTGATTGGTAAGTTTCTGCTGAATATGAGTAGTGAAAAATGAAGTTTTGGTTTGTAGTCTGCCTAACTTTTTTGGTATCCATAAATACCCGGGCTGATAGCGATCCGAAGGCTGTTGTGGAGCCATTAAAAATCGCGCGGGATACGTTTTATACAGATGTGTCCAAATTTAATGAAGGACAACTGTCAGAAGAGGAACTGGTCGTAAGGATTTCAGAACAATTCGCTCCTTTAATTAACGATCGGGTTATTGCACTTCGAGTTATGGGTCGGTTTGCGCGCCAAGCCACAGACGCCGAGAGAGATCGTTTCACTGACCGTTTGGAGATGAGCTTGGTGGATCTGTATGCCCGCGGTTTGGCGGCGTACGGTGGTGAACAATTGGTTTTGCCAGATGAGGGCGTCATTCTAAAGGCTGGGCGTGCGATGGTTGACGCTCGGCTGGAAGCACCAGGGCGCGAGCCATTGCCGATCCAGTTTGCGATGGGCTTCGCGGAGGCTAGGGGCTGGATGGTTGAAAACGTGTTGATTTCAGGTATTAACCTAGGCCTTACATTGAGAAATCAGTTCGCAGACCTAGTCAAATCTTCTGGAAGTGTTTCTGGTGCGATCGACTCTTGGACGTTCGAATCTGTGGGCGCGAACTAGTCGTGTTTGCTGTTGACTCTGAAAGTTACAACAGATCTTGGACAGAGCTTAAATCGATAGGTATTTCTGCTATTGAGCTAGGTGAGTCAAAGATTGATGTTAGCGCTTGGACGCAAGCGTCGAGTGCTCATTTAGCTGTATTAGTTTTTTGGTGGCAATCGGCACGCAAGTCCGGTCGTAATTTAACATTGATCGGACTGAATCCTACTTTCAAGACGCTCGCCGAGCTCGGCGGGGGGAGTTGCATTGAAACAGGAGAATCCCATGCTAGCTACTGAAGTCAATGCATTATTGGAATCAAAAAATACGGGCTGGATGTTTTCAGTGCAAGGCGAGGGTCGTAACTTTCAGATTGAAGTGGTGAGCGAGGATTTTGAATCCATGACTCGAGTTAAACGTCAACAAGCTGTTCTTCGATTGATCGCGGATGAGATCGCTGCAGGAACACTCCACGCGATCACAGTAATGGCGTTAACGCCTGCCGAAAAAAGCGCGCGCGAGGAATTGGGCATCTAAATCATGGATCGATTTTTAATTCGCGGTGGGCGCGCCCTCAGTGGTGATGTCAAGGTAAGTGGAGCGAAAAATGCGGCTTTACCAATTTTGGCCGCCGCCCTTATGGTGCCCGGGAAAGTGCGGTTCGAGAATTTACCGCACTTAAATGATGTAACAACCATGCTTCAACTGCTTGGAAGGATGGGCGTTGAAGTCTTGCTAGATGACACCGGCTCCGTAGAGCTGGACGCATCATCGTTGAATTCAGTCATCGCTCCCTATGATCTTGTAAGAACGATGAGGGCTAGTATCGTCGTTTTGGGACCACTCCTCGCAAGGGCTCATCAGGCTGAGGTGTCCTTACCCGGTGGCTGTGCGATTGGAGCGCGACCAGTTAACTTGCATGTCAAGGCACTCGAGCGATTGGGTGTTGAATTCGAGGTAGCCGATGGTTATATCAAAGGACGCGCGCCTGGTGGATTGGTAGGCGGAAAGGTGCTCTTCGAAAAGATCACAGTGACAGGTACGGAGAACGTCTTAATGGCAGCTGTTCTCGCGAAGGGTGAGTCAGTTATAGAAAACGCGGCGCGAGAGCCTGAGGTCACTAATCTTGCGGATTGCCTTGTTGCGTTGGGTGCGAAGATAGATGGTATCGGAACAGATACACTTCGAATCGAAGGGGTGGACGCGCTACGTAGCGGCCGTCACCGGATCATACCCGACCGAATTGAGGCGGGCACATTTTTGGTTGCGGCAGCCGCGACCGCTGGTTCATGCACGTTGATTGAAGTTGAGCCCAAGCACATGGATGCGACGTTGTTGAAGCTTGAAGAAGCTGGGGCTCGCATAGAACGAAGTGGGACGACAGTTTCACTCGATATGCGGGGAAAACGCGCAAAGGCCGTCGATATTACCACCTTAGAATATCCGGGTTTCGCGACTGATATGCAGGCGCAGTTCGTAGCACTAAACTCGGTTGCTGAGGGATCTGGCCGGGTGACCGAGACAATTTTTGAAAATCGTATGATGCACATAGCTGAGATGCAGCGGATGGGTGCAGAAATCGATCTGTACGGTTCGACTGCTAGCACTGTAGGCGTAAATCATCTCAAGGGCGCTCCAGTGATGAGTACTGATTTAAGGGCATCGGCATCACTTGTGATCGCCGGCCTTGTCGCCGAAGGCCAAACCATAGTTGACCGGGTTTATCACATTGATCGTGGTTATGAAAGAATCGAAGAAAAACTACGGCGGCTCGGCGCAGATATCGAGAGAGTACGATTATGAATCAGCCCCTTATCTTTGCTCTCGCGAGGGGCCGTTTACTAGACGAGACAGTACCCCTTCTGACAGAGCTTGGCATTGAACCAACTGAGTCATTGACGGGTAGCCGTAAGTTGATGTTCGAGACCAAGCATCCAGGAGTTAAGCTTCTAGTTTTACGTGCGGCCGATGTTCCACCGTATGTGGAGCGGGGTGGTGCGCATTTGGGTATTGCTGGCAAGGATGTTCTGCTGGAGTATGGTTCTGATATGTTGTGTGAACCGGTTGATTTACGGCTGTCTAAGTGTCGACTGATGACGGCCATGAAAAAGGGTATTGAGCTACCGGCGACGGGTCGGATCCGAGTGGCAACGAAGTATGTCAACGTAGCGCGTCGGCATTTCGCGTCGCAGGGGCGCCAAATCGATTCGATTAAACTCTATGGTGCGATGGAGTTGGCTCCTCTTGTTGGCCTAGCCGACGTTATTGTTGACGTGGTAGACACAGGTAATACGTTGAAGGCTAATGGTCTCGAGCCACGTGATTTGATCGGTCACTCGAGTGCTCGGTTGATAGTTTCTCGGGTTGCGATGAAGACTCGCCACCAGCAAATATTTCCAATGATTGAAAAATTAAACAAATGGGCTAAGACTCGAGATGCAAGTTAAACCGATCTCGCTAAAAACAACCGATGCTGATTTTGAGGCACGGCTCACTGAGTTGACAGCTTGGGAATCCGTCAGTGATATCTCTCGTCAAACACGTGTCGCTGAGATAATCGAAGCTGTGCGTTCTGAGGGTGATGAGGCACTTCTTCGTTTGACGCGAGAGCTTGATGAAAATTACGTCGATAGTGCGTCGGATCTAGTTTTAGATGCACCGGCTTTGGAAGACGCTTTTCGAGAGTTGTCTGACTCGCTGAAAATAGCTTTGAGTACTGCACGCGATCGTATTTGGGCGTTCCATGAAGCGCAGAAAGAGGCTAGTTGGCGTCTGCCTGAAAAGGACGATGGAATTTTGCTTGGACAGGAAGTTCGACCGATGAGTCGAGTTGGTCTTTATGTGCCGGGTGGTAAAGCGATCTATCCATCATCTGTCCTGATGAATGCAATCCCAGCTAAAGTTGCTGGTGTTCCCCTTATACAAATGGTCGTGCCTGCACCAAAGGGTGAATTAAATCCTATCGTATTGGCGGCAGCCCATCTCGCGAAAGTTGATCGGGTTGTAACTATTGGCGGTGCTCAGGCTGTGGCGGCTCTTGCTTACGGAACTGATACTGTCTTACCTGTCGATAAGATTGTTGGGCCGGGAAATTCTTGGGTTGCGACCGCCAAGAGACAGGTCTTCGGTAAGGTGGGTATCGACATGATTGCAGGACCCTCTGAAATATTGGTCTATGTGGAACCACCTATGGATCCGGATTGGGTCGCGATGGATCTGTTTAGTCAAGCCGAACACGATGAAGATGCGCAACCAATCTTCGTGTACTGTGATCAATCGTTCGCTGATAGGGTTCATGAATCAATGAACCGATTGCTTCCGACACTCGAACGAGCTTCGATTATTGCGAAATCAATCAATAACCGATGTATCTTTATCGAGGCACTCAATCGTGCAGATGCAATAGCCGTCGTTAATCGAGTAGCGCCCGAGCACCTCGAGTTATGCGTCGATGATCCTGAGACTATGCTTTCGGCAATTCAGAACGCTGGTGCTATTTTTATGGGGCGTTTTACGCCGGAATCGCTTGGAGACTACTGTGCGGGTCCGAATCATGTTTTGCCGACATCTGGGACTGCGCGTTTCGCGTCACCGTTGGGGGTCTATGATTTTATAAAGCGGTCTTCAGTGATTTATTGTTCAAACGAAGGATCAAAAACAATTGCAGATGTAGCCTCAACGCTAGCGCGTTCAGAGGGACTGACCGCACACGCCCGTTCTGCCGAGTATCGTCGTGACGCGTGAGGAACTGATACAAATCTTGATCCCTGAACGTGTGCGACAAGGAGCCGCTTATCGGGTTCAAGATGCGACAGGCATGATCAAGTTGGATGCGATGGAGAATCCTTTTGTATGGCCCTCCTATTTACGGGCGCAATACGCGGAGCGGCTGGCCAATTGTAGTTTGAATCGCTATCCAGACCCCTACGCCAGTAACGTAAGGGCCCCTTTACGGCAATGGATGAAGATCCCTGAATCTTTAGATATTCTGTTTGGGAACGGTTCAGATGAAATTATCGCACTCTTAATTTCTAGTTTGATTGGTTCTGGGCGAAGTGTGTGTGCCCCTGATCCAAGTTTTGTGATGTTTAGTGCGCTCGCCAATCAATATTCCGTAACTTTCGAGGCTCTTCCTCTAGACGCGGCGTTTGATATTGATCTTGATAGATGGCTTGCTTTCTTGCATGAAAATGATCCAGCACTCATATTTATTCCGCAGCCGAATAACCCGACCGGGAATCTGTTCTCGCGTGAGCGATTGGCAAAGATTGTCGAAGCGACGACGGCTCTGGTTGTTATTGACGAAGCCTATACAGCATTCACAGATGCAGATTTTTTGGATTGGGCGGTTACATATCCAAACGTTTTGGTGATGAGAACTCTATCGAAAGTCGGTCTCGCTGGAAGTCGGTTCGGGATGCTGGTTGGGCATCCAGCGTGGATATCTGAGTTTGACAAAATGCGCCTGCCATACAATATCAATACACTTTCGCAGACCGCGGTTCAATTCGCGTTAGAGCACGCTCCGATTCTTGAGGAACAGAGTTTTCGTGTTCGAAAGGAACGTACGAAACTAATCCGCGAATTGGAGAAGCG
>PAWX01000052.1 GCA_002714245.1 Gammaproteobacteria bacterium
TTCAAGCTGTGCCTTGAAAGCTGACAGCGCTGGAATCGCCAGGGTTTGCTGATCAACCAAGCGCCGCGGCATGGCTCCACCCAGTCGCTCTCGGCACTGATGCATATATTGCATCTCGGAACTGTCAGCTGCCGGGCGGTAATAGGGCACATCTTCAAGCTCTTCATCACGCAGCGGCACGTCGAATCGGTCGCGGAAATACCTAAGCTCATCAAGGCTGAGTTTCTTTACTTGGTGGGTGGTGTTTTCTGACTCGCCAGCATCGCCCATGCCATAGCCTTTGACGGTTTTGGCAAGAATTACCGTGGGCTGACCGGTGTGGTTAACGGCTGCGTGGTAGGCCGCGTATACCTTATACGGGTCATGACCGCCGCGGTTAAGCCTGTAGATGTCGTCATCGCTGAGGTGCTCGACCATTTGCAGTAACTCTGGATCCTTGGCGAAAAAGTTATCTCGAACGTACCTACCGCCCTTGGCTTTAAAGTTCTGATATTCGCCATCGACCGTAGAGTCCATGGCACGCTGCATTAACCCCTTTTTGTCATTGGCAAAAAGTGGGTCCCAGTGCCGGCCCCAGACCACCTTGATGACATTCCATCCCGCTCCTCGAAAATAACCTTCGAGCTCCTGAATGATTTTGCCGTTGCCGCGCACAGGGCCATCCAAACGCTGCAGATTGCAATTGACGACAAAGATAAGGTTATCGAGTTTTTCCCGGCCAGCTAGGGAGAGAGCGCCGAGAGACTCTGGTTCATCGCACTCGCCATCACCCAAGAATGCCCAGACTTTGCGATCGCCCATTCCAACCAAGTCACGGGAATCGAGATATTTCATAACATGAGCTTGGTAAATGGCCTGCAGCGGCCCCAACCCCATGGATACCGTAGGAAACTGCCAATAGTCCGGCATCAGCCAAGGATGCGGGTAAGACGACAATCCCTCGTCGGCGGCTTCACGGCGAAAGTTATCCATTTGCGCCTCGCTGATGCGACCTTCCAAGAAAGATCGCGCGTAGATACCGGGAGAGGCGTGGCCTTGAAAATAGACCAAATCGCCAGAGCGCGCATAATCGTCTTCAGAAGAGGTTGGTCGCGGAGCGCGAAAAAAATAGTTAAACCCCACGTCATATAGCGTGGCCGAGGAAGCAAAACTGGAGATGTGGCCGCCCAAGTCGCCAGGACGTCTGTTCGCACGCACTACCATGGCCAGCGCATTCCAGCGAATCAGGCTGCGTATGCGGCGCTCCATAAATAAGTCGCCGGGCATTGGAGTCTCGTCAACAACCGGAATGGTGTTGCGATAAGGCGTCGACACGGAAAACGGCAAGCTAGCACCGGTTTGGGTTAGGCGCCCCGCGAGGCTTTGCAAGAGCGCAGACGCAGCAGCTACCCCCTCGCGCTTAAGCACACCATCAAGGGCATCCAGCCATTCTTGTTGCTCCTCGGCGTCGAATCCCTGCAAATCAGGGTGTTTCACTCAATCACTCCTTGGGTCAGGTTGGTTTTTTTACGGGCGGTCGCGAATTAGCTTTCGATGAAGCGGAGCAAGTAAACGCATCCATTCAAAATAAGGGCCGGGGTCTTGCTTACGGCCGGGGGCAATTTCTTGATGGCCGACGATGGCATTCGGGCCAAGACCCGGGTAGCGCAGACAAAGCGCAGTGCATACTTCGAGCACCGCATCGTACTGCGCCTCGGCAAACGGTGACTCCCAGGTACCCTCGAGTTCGATGCCTAAGCTGAATCGGTTGCAGCCTTTACGATTCATCCACTGCGATTCACCCGCATGCCAAGCTGGCCTGTCGAAAGGAACAAATTGCTCAATCTGACCATTGCGGTCGATGAACACATGAGGTGCGACCCGCAATCCGGCGAGGCTCGAGAAACTCTCGTGAGTCATGGGATCTAGCGTGCCCGTGAAAAGTCGACCTGGCGCGCCAGTGCCGTATTTTCCTACAGGTAGGGACACGCAGTGCACGACAATGAGCTCGCACTGAAAAACGCCCTGTTGACCCGCTTCGCACCCAACGTTTATCTGGGGCGTATCGCAATGCTGACTCGCTCGCCACTTAATGTTGCGCAGACAATGAGCCGAATCGATAACCATGCCATTATTGTCGCACGTTTAGGTGACTACCGTGTTGCTGGCATAGGATTTTTGCGACGAAACGGTCGAAAGAGGCAACAAAACGTGAATTTGTCGATCTATAAGTCGAGCATCCCGACCAAAGGAAACTGAAGCTCTATGGAATCTCAACTGCACTTCCACCCGATTGATGCTGTCACCCTAGAAGATGCCGTTAGGGAAAACGTCGAACAAGCGCTTGCAGAAGATCTTGGTGACGGTGATATCTCAGCCAACCTCATAGACGCCCGGGCCCTTGCCGGCGCGCGAGTCATTACCCGTGAACAGGGCATTTTTTGCGGCGTGTCATGGGTCAACGAAACGCTCAAACAAATCGATGCTGCCGCGCAGATTCAGTGGCGGGTTGCAGATGGAGATCGGGTGGCGCCGAACCAAGAACTGTTCGCTCTTCGGGGTAAGGCTCGTAGTTTGCTCAGCGCAGAGCGCACCATGCTGAACTTTGTTCAACTACTATCAGGCACCGCTACAAAAACCGCCAGGTACGTGGAACTTATCGCTGGGAGCAAGACCCAACTATTAGATACGCGCAAGACTTTGCCCGGCCTGCGACTGGCACAAAAGTATGCGGTGAAATGCGGCGGTGGCAGCAACCATCGCATCGGTCTTTTCGATGCCTTTTTGCTCAAGGAAAATCATATTGTCGCGGCTGGCGGTATCGGCGCAGCGGTGAGTGCGGCGAAACACGCGGCTCCAAATAAGCCCGTCGAAGTTGAAGTCGAGAATCTAGAGGAGCTACAACAAGCCTTGGTTGCTGGCGCGGACATTGCCTTAATAGACAATTTTTCTATTGCTGATAGCGAAGCTGCGGTTGCGATGACCCGCGGCAAGATGACGCTGGAAGCCTCTGGCGGCATTACGCAAGAAGGGATTGCCGCCATCGCAGCTACTGGAGTGGATTACATATCGTGCGGTGATCTTACCAAGAGCCTAGAGCCTTTGGACTTATCGATGCGTTTTCTACTGGACCAAGAACAGGGTTAGTCAGTCACTGAGGTGGGGCACCAGTACCGATGCATCCCCATCGATTGCAGACTCGTTTTCGATGTTGAGCAAATCCAGCACCAGCGGATAGATGTGCACATTCTCCATGACATCTAGTCTCGTTTGGGCCGGGATTCTTGGTCCGCTGGCATAAAAGACTCCCATCATGGTGGGCGTGCTTTGCGGCAAGTAGCCATGGGCTCCCCGGGGTGGCTTGCGGCCTTTCCCGTGCTTAAAGCCAATATATCTCGGCGCATCGGCTACAGCGACTAAATTCGGGATGCGCGAGCCTCGTTGGGGAAAGTTCAGCAATGCTTCGAAGTTCTGCGGGACGATAACGGTCAGTCCGCTAGCGGCGGCGAGAGCATCACGGGTGCGCGCAACAAGTGATTCATCTGCGCTGTAGAAAAAGGCGTAGGCGCCGCCGGGTAGGATACGGTGATTGCCGCGCCACTGATCCAGTGCTATGTGTTCGTCAAGGAAGATGGTCTGGCTGGCGTCAACCTCATGCATACCATGGTCTGAAGTAATGAGCAGATATACCGGATGCTGAATCTTTGCCAGCCCATCAAGCAANCGGCCGACTTGTTTATCCACGCTAGCGATGGCTTGGCGCANNTCCTCGCTGTTAGGCCCATAGCGGTGGCCNGCTGTGTCAACGAGAGAAAAATACAGCGTCACCAGATTAGGGCGTTCGCCCATCGGTAAGACCAGCCAGTCCAGCACCTGGCTGACTCGAGCGCCGTTCGGCACGCCGCCGTCGTAGATTTTGTAATAAGTCGGCCTGATGCCTTGAACATCAGCCTCGCTGCCCACCCAAAAGAAACTTGCCGAGCGCAGACCCGCTTTTTCTGCCGCCACCCATAGGGGTTCGCCGCCATACCAAGAGCCATCTTCAACGGCGTCGCGATTGCCCAATCGATAGGTCGCGTTACGTGAGCGGTCAAAAAAACTGTTGCCGATGATGCCGTGCGTGCCGGGATACAAACCCGTGACGATGCTGTAATGATTGGGAAATGTGCTGCTGGGGAAGCCAGGGGTCAGACCTGCAACCTGCAAACCGCTGTCTGCCATACGTTTAAGGTTTTTGCTCTGCTCGGGGTGCTGCTCGAGATAGTCATGGCGAAAACCATCCAGCGACAACATCACAACAATGGGTGTTTGCGCTTGGCGCTCGACATCGGTGATACCTACTGCGGCGCAAGTCAGTAGTCCAATGACCAACAACGCATTGGCTAGCTGTTGTGTTGTCGCTGGCGCTCGCTTGGCGCTACGTAATATCGAATCGACGACGAACATCCTCGCCTAAAGCTTCCTTTAGCAGGTCCAGCCAAGGCTCATAGTTTTGCCAAGCATCTAGGGTAGCTAGAAAAACCGAACTGGTTACGACTTAGGTCAGTGGAAGAAATTCGTCAAGGGTCTTACCCAGCGCCTGTTTTAAGGGGTCTAGGTGAGCCTCAAAGTCCTGCCAGTTTTCAACACCGGACTTAAATATCGGCTGCCGAACTTGCTCTGAGGAGGGTGTCTTCACCGCTCTTTCGGTCTCCCAGAAGTTTAAGCAGGCCTCTTCAAAAGGCAAGTTGCAGTAAGCAAGAATGCGGCGCACTTGGATCTCAAGATCATCAACAACGTCTTCATACTGCACATGTAAAATTTCGCCAGGGAAATACTTATGCCAAAAATCCATCAATCCGACATAGTCCCGGTAATAATGCCCCAAGTCCTCAAGGTTGTAGGAAAACTCCTGCCCTTCAGCGAATAGCTGTTTGAAGCAGCTAAAAGTGCAGGATAAAGGATGGCGTCGGGCATCGATTATTTTTGCGTTCGGTAAAATGCGTTTGATGAGCCCTATATGACGGAAATTGTTGGGCATTTTATCAATGAAAAAAGGCGCTTCTTTTCGGTGCGCGCGAGTGCCTTCAATGTAGGCCCGCCCAAAATCTCTTAGCTCATCGGCGTTTAATTCCTTTATTGCCCGGGGATAATTGAGCCTGTCAAAGTCTTTATTGCGGGAGCGTAATTGATGAACCGCGGACAAAATGTTGGGTAACTCCTGGGTGCCATCGACTTGAGTGTGGCTGGATAGAATTTGTTCTAACAATGTAGAGCCAGCCCTCGGCATGCCCAGGATGAAAATAGGATCTGGCGCCTCAAAACCCTCGCTAAACGGCTCGAGGGTATTAAAAACCCTACGTTGTTCTTCGAATTCCTCGGACATGTGTTGGGCGATGTATTTCGATTCAGCCCGCTTGATCTGGTTGCCATTAGCGTAATTGGAAAACGCTAGGTCGTATTCGCGCCTGTCCTCGTAGGCTTTCCCCAGACCGAAGTGCAAATAGACTCGATCCATTTTTCTAAGCACCGGATTTTTGAGGAGGTCCTCCATCCGAGCAATTTCACTTTCTGCAAACTTATACGTCTTGAGATTCGCCAAGGACTGCCAAGCCTCACCGTGAATTACACCGTCTCGACAGGCCTCTTGATAGCAAGCAATCGCCGCATCGGTATCCCCGATGGTCTTGAGCGCGTGCCCTTTTGACGTCAAAGTGACTGGTTCACCGGGCATAGCTGTCAGCAGTTCATCAAAAAGAGCGAGTGCAATTTCGTAGTCGCCGAGCTGCATAGAGATCACAGCGAACTGCGACTTGAAATACAAATTTTCTTTGTCGTTTTCGAATAGTTCCCGCGCGTGTTCGCGCGCCTCCACCAACTTCTGCCGCTTTCTCAGCACGTTAATGTAATCCGTTTTCAAGGGAATATTTTGCGGTTCGAACAAGACCGCACTCTCCAGTAAAAACTCGGCCTCATCAAAAACATTCATCTTCACTGCGATTTGCGCCAACAGCCGCATCGCTTCCACATGATGAGGATTTTCTCTGAGAAACTCCCGGCAAGCTTGCTCCGCCTTTGCGATCGAGCCTTGTGACAGCATATCCAGAGAATAGATTAGCGCTTTAGGCATGTTGACTAAGCGTTGAATGTGGGGCTTTATTCTCTCGGCTTCCTGAATTCGGCCAGCAGCCAATAATATCTCTGCCTGCCCCCGCCAGCTCTCGTGTAGCGATGGATTTTCCTCTGTAGCTCGACCAAAAGCAGCAAGTGCTCCTTGGGCGTTGCCGTTGGCCCTTAATATGCGGCCTCTTTCCTGAAAAGCTCGGCCATGCCTTGGATGTAACTGAATGAGCTTGTCGAGTACCCCCATAGCCTCTCTGGGCTTACCCAATTTTCGGGCACATACAGCCTGCAGGTACAGTGTCTCGCTGCTATCCGCTGGCTCATGCGCCAGCAGCCTTAGTGCTTCGTGGTAGTCACCGGTTTCTATGGCTTGTCTTATTGACTGGTGCGATTTCGCTTCCATCGCATACTCCCTCAAAAAAAAAGCTCCCTAAAGAGGGAGCTTTATTATTCCACCGACTGGCTTAGAGCGTTAGAACTTATAGTTCAGTCTTACGCCCATAGTCATTGGTCTCGCGTACGTAACTCGAGGCCTATCGTTCACATAGTTCCTGGTAAGCTCCGCGCGCTTATCCGTGAGGTTATCCACATAGATCGTCGCATCCCAATCGTCGGTGGATACACCAGCACTCACACCCATCATCGTCCAGCCTTGCACACGATCTCGGTTGATTATAATGATGTCGCTGTAAGATTCGTCAGAGTAGGCGATGTTGTACATCACGTGCGCGCCCCAACCGTTAGCTAAACTCCAGTCGTAGCGAGCATTAGCGTTTAGTTGAAGTTCCGGTGCGAAGGCCAGCGAATCGCCTACGCGGACATCGTTTGTTGGGATCAGCTTTTCGGTGATCTCCGTATCGAGCAGCGAGAAAGAAGCGCCTATAGCCAGACCAGGTAGGGACGGAGCCAACCAAGTCATCGTGCTCTCTATGCCCTTTACTTCAGCGTTGGCGGCGTTATCGGAGAAAAATAGATTCACGATGTTTGGATCAAAGATCGTCGTCTGCAATCGGTCAATTTCAGCGAAGAAAGCGCTGCCGTTAATACGCAAAGTACCGTCGGCCAAATCTGCCTTCCAACCTAACTCATAGTTGGTAACGTCATCTGTCTCCAGCTCAAATGGGACTTCATAACCATTTGGACCCTGTGCCCCACCGGGACGGTTTAACAGTCCGGGTCGGTATCCTTCCGAATAGGTGGCGTACAGCAGCACGTCATCTGAGAGTTCATAACTCATGGTTAGCTTGACAATGGTGCCCGAGGCACTGGCAACATCAGGCGCATCAATCGCCCTAAGGAAGGCCCTAATTTCGGCTTCGCTTACCGCGGCTGGAGCAGTGACATACTGGCCACGACCGACGCTATATGCATCGCCCTCCTGCCAGATAGCAAGCGCTTCTTCGAAGGTCGTACCAGACTCTAGGGTAGGCCTGAATGAGCAATCGCCGACGAAGGTTAGGGAGCCATCGCCATCGTACAAATCAGTAATGTTTGTACCAAACGCATCTTGGTCGCCCGCGAAGAAGGGGTTACAGAAAGTCGCGTTAGCGCCACCTTCCAAATCAACTTCCACGTCGTAATAGCGTGCCCCAAAAGTTCCAGAGAGCTTATCGGTGAAGTCGTAGCTTACTTCGCCAAAAAAAGCATATTGCTTGTCGGTTCGGCGCACATCGTTACGAAAGACCGTGTCCCTCGGATACGGTCCTTCTTCGGTGATCACTGAACCGGGGAATGGGTTGTTCGGCAGAGCATCTTGAATCGACTGGCCAGGATAGAAGTCGAAGAAATTAATCTTGTGAATACTTGGATAGCTGAAGTCGACACGCTCTTCTAGCTCTAGATCACTATAGAACGCTCCGGCTGTAAAGCGCAGATCTTGGGTGAGATCTCCACTTATGCGAAGTTCGTGCGTTTGTACCTTGGTTTCTGAGTAGCTTAGCGCATAAAGATTCGGCTCGTAGCAGGTGCCAAAAGATTGGTTCGTTGGCGCGCCTTCTTGATAGTAGTTGTATTCCGGATAGCTTACCGACGCATCACAAATGTAGTAAGGCAGATACTGTCCCACAAACATGTAGTCCGTATAATCGACGATCTGATCAGACTCACGCTCTGTGTAAGCGCCCGTATAAATTGCTTCAAGTTCTCCAATGCGTCCCTCGACGGTCCAGTTGAAATTATCAAAGGAGTCTTCGAGTTGATCTGGGCTGTATCGCTGAACACTTGGAGAATCGGTTCCTAATGTTGGATCGGCGGTGAAGGTCCCGTCCGTCTCCAGCTCTTGGGTCATAGCGCCCAGTAGAAGACTCCAATCCTCGTTGATTTCTGCTCTGAGAGAGATGCGGCCACCCGTATAAAGCGCGTCGTTAAAGTCGCTTTCCACCAAAGCTTCGTTGTTGGCTGCGCGGAAATCCACCTGCGAGTTAGGATCGAACGGATCAAATGGAATACGAGCGCTCGTATACGCCACTTCTTCTGGCAGGCTATTGATATACGTTGCAGAGTTCAAACCTGCTCGAGAAGCAGAAACTGGCACACCGTTTGTTCGGACATAGCCCGCGTCTCGGAAACGCGCACTCTCTTGAAGCGTCAAGGTACCCGGAACGTTATCGACCCATCCACCTTGGTCGTCGCGATATACAACGGCACGCACGGCGAAGGTGTCCGAAATCGGCAGGTTGTACATGGCCTCAAATTTGTTGCTTCCCTCGCCCTTTTTCGTATTAGAACCCTCAACGCTGAGACGGCCATAGGATCCTGAAAAATCGGGCTTGTTAGTAATCAGACGCACCGTGCCCGCCTGTGAACTGGCTCCGAATAATGTGCCCTGTGGGCCCTTCAATACCTCGATCCGGCTTAAATCAGCCGCGTACACATCTAAATTTCGACCGGGCTGACCCAAGGGCTGTTCATCCAGATAAAACGCGACATTAGGCGCAATCCCCGCGACACCTGCGGTCGTGAGGTTTGGTGTCGTCGATGCAATGCCTCGTATGTAAATCGTATTCTGACCGGGACCGCTACCTCCGGCTGTCACGCCAGGAAGTTGAATCAGATAATCTTCAAAATTGGTAATGCCGAAGTCTTCAAGCGACTCGCTCGTCAACGCATCGACGGTTACCGGAATATCCTGGGCACTCTCAGCCCGCTTGGTCGCCGTTACCACTACCTCTTCCATCACAACTTGCTCGGCGCCGGCTTGATTCGCCGTCATCGATACAAGCGCGGCAACAACTGCTTGGTTTATCTTGCTCCGTTGAAACTTCACGTGGTCTCCTTTTCCTGATGACTCGGTTATGCGAGCCATTTCTCAGAACCAGAGGACGGAATTAACATTTGCTTCTCAAGCAAATATTTCGTACGCATACAAAAAAATCCGCTATTACCCTCCGGAATGCTTCTCCAGCTTACATCAAAATGAACCAAAGTAATGCTTTTATAGGATCAATGTGTCGAAATTGGCGCTAACACGGCCAAAACCATTAATCTGCGCTTTTATTTTGACTACTAAGCATTCAAACTGATCCACAGCGTCAAATTATTTCGCTTGCTTAAGAAACGTCCTGACAAGCGGCGTGACTCAAGCCTAAATAAGCAGTAACAAGCGCCCGAACGGTGTCGCTCAACGCCCTAGCGATGCCATTTTCACCACCCTGGCGACTCGCGAGAAGGACAAATCAGTCACATGAACCAAGAAGTAGACGTCTTAATTACGATCCGCAAGATCATAAGGGCCACCGACCTGTATTCGCGGCAGTTAAGCAAAAAGTCTGGGCTGACAGCGCCGCAGCTGTTGGTGCTGCAAGCCATACAGGAAATGGGCGCAGTCGCGATTTCTCGCCTTTCTACCCATGTCAGCCTAAGCCAAGCAACGGTAACGAGTATTTTAGATCGTCTAGAAGGCCGTGGTTTAGTCTCCCGCCACCGCAGCACCTTGGACAAGCGCGTGGTGCATGCCACACTAACGCAACAGGGCGAGGCCATGATTCGGCAAGCACCCAAGCCTCTACAGGATGTATTCAGCACGGCCTTTGAAAAGCTCGAGGAGTGGGAAAAATCCATGATCGTGGCCTCCCTACAGCGTGTGGCCTCGATGATGAATGCGGAACATATCGATGCCTCTCCAATGCTCCACGTGGGCATCGCCGATGAGCCGGAGGCGGGCGCCTCGGACCACGATATGGCGGACGCACCGATTCCCCTGCCCCGTCAGTAGCTTAGTGACCATCTTTAGCGCGCATATCTTTGTGCTTAATGGATAACGCCAGTGCCCTAATGGGCTCGGCGCTGCTGGCGGGAGCGCTATTGGGCCTGCTCTGCTCGATAATCGCCCTACAGATTGGCAAATCCTTTCTGCAAAACGGCGAGTCATTGACAGCTGACCCACCTGACGAATTTTCACTCAAACGATTTTCTAGCATGCGCCAGCACATAAGTGCCGTGCTCATCGGCGCTTTAGGCATTGCCACCTTGACCTTTGTCTTTGATGAGAGTCTGCAGCTAGCACTGGCAGCAACCTTTAGTTTTGCTGTTCTTACGCTGGCCCTGATCGATGTACGTATCTACATGCTGCCCGATCTGATCACGCTCCCCCTGCTTTGGCTTGGTTTACTCGTTAACACTCTAGATTTCTTTGCTCCTATTGCGGACGCCGTGCTCGGCGCAGTTGCGGGTTACCTATCGCTGTGGGTTATTTACTGGTTATTCAAACTGCTACGCGACAAAGAGGGTCTTGGCTACGGCGACTTCAAGTTGACCGCGGCCATCGGCGCTTGGCTCGGCTGGCAAGCGCTACCTAGCGTCGTTTTGATCGCTGCCTTAACGGCACTTTGTACGGCTACCGTTCTCGTGCTCGCCGGCCGCATGAAAGTTGAACAGCCCATGCCTTTCGGNCCTTTCTTGGCCTTTGCCGGCTTCCTNACAATTTGCCTNGGTCAACGTTTTACCCAATGGATNAGCGGGCTNGNCTAACCAATAAAGCAGTTCGCAGGTCCGCTCGCTGATTCAACTCGCNCACAACTNTCTTANTTCATCAATAGTTAATNCTCGTTATCATTTTAATTTTGATCTGCCACGCTCTTCGAGCCATAGAATCGTCNAGGATCAGNNGTGCGGTCCCGGTCACAAAGANGAGAGAANATCNTAGAAGCTGCANGAAATGCTTTTCTCGCAAATGGATACGACGANGCCACCATGCAGGACGTGGCGAGAGAAGCGCAGATATCANGCGACGCCATGTATACCTACTTAGGCAGTAACCCAGAGGTTTTCGACGGGGTCATTAAATTATTTTTGTGGTTGATCGTTCAATCATCGGGTGATGCTCTAGGGAAGGTCGGCAAAGAAGCAACCATCTATGACAAACTCTTCGCGGTTTTTGACGCGAGGCAGCGACTATGGCTTGGTTTAGACTCAAGCCAAAAATCTACCCTCTTACTTTGAATTGGTGAAAAATCACCAAAAGATTATGGAGAAAAACGGCGCACTGCCAATACAAAAGGTGGTGAAAGACATCATCACGCAGGCCTACGCCACCGGTGAGTTGCCAGCGTTCGCCCATAGGCCCCCGCCACATACTGTCGCCGACACCATATTTATATCCGCCACTGCAATACTGTTCGCAGACGCCTCCGTGAAACCGAATTCCGAAAACTTGGTCGCTCTATTGTCGGTGTTTAGCCGCGGGCTGGCCAACTGAGGACAATTAGTCGCTAGTGCTTAAATGTGACGGTCTCAGCGAGGGGTACTCTCTCGGTATGCGCTTCGTTCACCTGCATGGAGACATCTTCATAACCAAAGCTGATGCCAAAAAGCACCTTTACTTCGTCGCCTAGACCGAACGCTTCGCGCACCAAATCTGGGTGATGTCCCATGGTTCCCTGGGCGCAGGATGCCAGGCCGTTTGCGGTCATTGCTAGCATCAGTGTTTGGGCATACATGCCAACATCCCAAGCGCTGCCCAGGCCAAAGCCCTCGTCCATGCACAAGAACGCCACATGAGGCGCGTCGAACAATTCGAAATTGCGGAAACTTGCGGCGGCGCGTGCGGGCTTGTTCTCCCACTCGATACCCATGGCGCGGTACAGAACAGCTGCGCAGTCACGACGACGGTCCTTGTAAATCTGTCCAATATCGCGCTTGGGCTCCTTGTGGTCTTGCCTGGGGGGCACTTTCGCTTGCACTCGCTCCATCAGCTGGGCGCGCAAACGATCACGCAGTGCACCTGAGGCCACAAAGGTCTGCCAAGGCTGCATGTTGGTTCCTGAAGGAGACCAGCGCGCAATATCAAATACCTTATTGAGAACGTCTTGCGGTACCGGTTGATCGAGAAAGCCACGGACGGAACGTCTAGATCTGACCGCTTCTTCCAGGGACATTTGCGACATATTGCTTCCAAAAAAACGACGAATGCCGATTATGTGTCACGGACACAGTGCGACGACGCAGGTGCTGGCAAGGTTACCATTCTTCGTATCTTTCGGTCACGATTTTGGAATCTTTTCATGCACGCAATGAGTAAACCCATACGCTGGGGAATTCTTGGCACCGGCCTCATCGCAACAGAATTCGCAAAAGCGCTGCAACATGTGCGCGATGCAGAACTGGTGAGCGTCGGCTCGCGCACGCAATCAAGCTCCAGCACCTTTGCTAGTGCCCATGGCCTTGCTCGCGCCCATGGCAGCTACGAGGCACTTGCCGCAGACCCACTCGTCGATGTGGTCTACATCGCCACGCCGCATACTTTGCACTGCGAAAACACTCTGCTTTGCCTGCGTGCGGGCAAACATGTCTTATGTGAAAAGCCTTTTGCCCTGAATACAGCACAACTGACGGAAATGGTAAACGAAGCCCAGCGGCGCCAGCTTTTTCTTATGGAGGCCATGTGGATGCGTTTCATTCCACTGCTTCGAGATTTGCAGCATCGGCTGGCAGAGAACGAGATCGGTGAGATCAGAATGCTGCAGGCAGACTTCGGTTTTCGCGCACCCTTTGACCCATTCAGCCGTCTTTTCAATCTAGATCTAGCCGGCGGAGCATTGCTCGACATTGGTATCTACCCACTTGCCTTCGCCATGTTACTGCTCGGCGAACCCGCTGAAGTCGCCAGCCTGGCCCACGAGGCGGCGACGGGTGTCGATGAGCAATCGGCCTACCTGCTGCGCCACGCGCAAGGCCAAATCAGCGTGTTGGCTTCGGCGCTGCGCACTCAAACTTCGATGAGTGCCCGCGTCTATGGAACTCGCGGCCTTATTCACTTACCCAAACAATTTTGGCGGGCTAAGGAAATGATCGTTCAACCCCGCAATAAAGCTCCGCAACACGTTCACTTGCCGTATCACGGCAATGGCTACCAATTCGAAGCACAGGAAGTGGTGGACTGCTTGCTCGCCGGCAAGACCGAGAGCGAGATCATGCCTCTTGCAGACAGTTTGAGTTTGATGCGCACGATGGATCAAATACGTAGGCAGTGGGGACTGACGTATCCGGTAGAGAAAATAAGTGATCTCAACTCGTAACGGCGGCGCGGAGCGGAATGATTAGCGTGCTAACGTTTCATACTCAAAGCATGCAACGACACAAATAAGGTCTGTCAAAACACTCATCATTGCCAAGGCTAACTTTTACCCGAAAAAAAACTGGCTTTGCGCCTGGGTGGATACACCCGTCCTTTTTCAGCCTACTGCCAAGCGCCCTCAAATCCTTCCAGCTCTACAGTTTTTGCGCCTAATAT
>PAWX01000053.1 GCA_002714245.1 Gammaproteobacteria bacterium
CGTCACCGGAATAAAATAGGTAATGGCGGCGTTGTTGACCAAGATATCAACAGCGCCATAGGCATCGATGGCGGAGTCGACCAAGCCCTGTCGATCTTCAGCCAGCGCAAGGTCTGCTTTCACCGCAATGGCCTCACCGCCGGCTGCAACAATGTCAGCCACAGTTTCGTTAATCGAGCCTGGCAAGTAGTGATCGCCACCCTGTACCGTCCTGGCCGATACCACGACCCTTGCGCCCTCCATGGCATAACGCCGCGCCAAAGCGTCGCCAATACCTCGGCTGGCGCCAGTAATCATAGCCACCTTGCCGCTTAACACACCGTTTGCATTTATTACTGACATCCTGCTCTCCCCGTTTCCGCCCTTACCCGGATTATGACAGTCGTTGTAGTCGAGATCCCAGCCCGGTGAACACTTCATAGGCAATGGTTTGTGCTTGCTGTGCAACCTCTTCAACGGGCAAATGAGGGCCGAAGATCTCGACCCAATCCCCTTCGTGAATCTCACAGGCCAACGCGGATTCATCGGTCAGCTCGACCACCAAGGAATCCATGCTGACACGACCTACGATAGGCAGTCGGCGGCCTTGAAAGAAAACATGGCCCTGATTAGACAGCAATCGAGGTACACCGTCGGCATAGCCTGCGCCAATGGTTACCAAGCGACCCGGAGCGCTGACACAATAAGTGCTGCCGTAGCCGACGGTGGCGCCAGCCTTGGCGTGACGTACCTGTAGCACCTGTCCTTCCAGCGTAGCAACAGTAGCGAGCGTCTGTTTCGCGACCGCTGCTTCTCGCTCAGTGTGCGGGTTCACACCATAGAGTCCGATGCCCAGCCGATCTATGCGAGATGCTTCACTGCGGCCAAGGGGAGATTCCGATGTCACTTGGCCAGCTAAAATTGCAGCGCTGTTATTCAAACTCAATAAGGCATTAGGATGAACTTCGCGCAAAGCCGCGACGCAATCGGCAAAACGCCCGATTTGCTGAGGTCGAAGCGCGTCACTCCACTCGTCTGCCCGAGCAAAGTGCGTCATGAGCAATTCGAGCTGCAGGGCCGGCAACTGTGAGAGGTCATCATCCCAAGACAGGCCAAGACGATGCATGCCCGTATCAATGTGCAGGGCGGCAGAACCTGCCTGAGGCGTCGTCGACCAAAGTTCGCATTGCTGCTGCGTGTTTAGCACCGGCGTCAGTCGCCGGGCAAGAAGATCACCAAGGCTTTGTTTGGTGACGCCAGCGAGCACATAGATGTGCACATCTGGCAGAAGATCCCGTAGCTGCCCTCCCTCGGTGGCGGTAGCAACGAAAAAGCGCCGGCAACCCTCTTGGTACAAACGCTGCGCCACCATGCGCATACCGATGCCATAACCATTAGCTTTGACCACTGCGGCANCGCAATCTGCAGGCAGGCTTTGCGCGCCTCGTTGGCGCAAGCAATGAAAGTTCTGTGCTAGCGCATCCAGATCGACCTGCAGGCGTGCNGTGCTCATCGGTAGTTCAGTTTNCGCAAGGACATGTTANGGCGACAGGGTATTGATGTAGGCGACAACGTCCCGNTAGTCGCTCTGCCNAAGCANNGTGGCCATCATNGCTNGCATNTGGCGACCGCTATGATCGCTTGGNGCATAACCGCGCTTACCCNTCGCAAAGTTCNGCAGCTGGCCAACTAAGTACCAATCGTTTTGCCCCGCAAGCNTCGGAGCGGCCNTCATTTCAANGCCTTGAGCCATCTCACCNTGGCAGCTAACGCANGCGGCATAGAGATTTTCTCCACGCGCAACGTCACCNNCNACNGTTGGTGTTGATGGCTTATCGGGCAGNGTCTCNAGNTAGGCAACCANATTCTCCAGAGCCACCGCTGACGACAGTGNAGGCCCCTTGGACATTGCGGCCATTTGACGGCCCTTGGCATCACCCGGCGACATGCCGCGAGCACCGGATTGAAAATTTTGCAATTGCTTNAGCAAGTAAGTTCCNTGTTGCCCCGCCAGTTTCGGCCCTCCCATGCCTCGATTACCTTGCCCCGCGGCGCCATGGCATGCGGTACAGACCGGATATAGGCGCTTGCCCGCGACAGCATCAGCCGCTTGGCTAACGGACGTGGCAAAGGCAGTGCTAAGGAAAAACGAAACAGTGACGAGCAGCTGAACTATGTGTCCAATAAGCCCCCATGCCAACTGCCGGTCGATTGTTGTTTTGAGTGATTCCTCGCTTAACACGCATTTTCGCCATCGTTTCGATTTGCAGGGGCCTGCGCCCTTCACCAAACTATAGTCTCGCTCTGCCAGTACTGCACCCTAGGTGTTGCTCACATGAAATTGGACTAACCGAGTAAGGCTATGACACAGGTTTCTCGTTCCACCGCTAGCGGTCGCATCGTCACGCTGATGCATGACTCAACGGTCCTCAAGGACAATCCGCTAGGTGACCCCACCCGCCGACGCGTATCCGTCTATTTACCAGCCGCCTATGCCAGTGCGCGCAATCGGGAGCGTCGTTTTATAACGCTTTACGATCTCGCGGGTTTTACCGGCAGCGGCTTGAGCCATCTGAATTGGCGGAATTTCGATGAAAACCTGCCAGAAAAACTGGACCGACTGATCGCCACAAAGCGCATGCCGCCCGTGATCGTTGTCTTCCCTGACTGCTTCACCCGCCTCGGTGGTAACCAATACATCAACTCCTCCGCGATCGGTCATTACGCAGATTATCTGAACCAAGAGATTGTCCCACTCATCGACAGCGAATTTCGCACCTTGGCCAGTGCCGCCCACCGAGGCTGTTTTGGAAAATCGTCCGGTGGCTACGGTGCGATGCGGATGGGCATGGCTTACCCTGAGATTTGGGGCGCCATCGCCAATCATTCTGGGGATGCCTATTTTGACTTCGTTTACGGCGCCGAGTGGCCAGCGGTGCTCACGCACCTGCAGAGCTTCGCAAAGCCCAAATTAAAGACAGGTAAGCAATCTGTTACACCCCAATTGGTTCCCGGGGAGGACGATGGCCGGGTGAGGAGATTCCTCACCTTTGTCGCCGAAACTCCTCCCAACGGTGAGAGGCCGCTGTCCAGTGGCGACGTCATGACGCTTATGCTGTTGGCAATGGCGGCAACCTATGACCCAGATCCAGCTGCGCCTAACGACTTTTACGTGCCATATGATTTGTGCACCGGCGAGCGCATCGAGGCGCGCTGGCGGCAGTGGCTAAAGCATGACCCCGTCAACATGGTGAGGGCCAGCGCACGCCGATTGGCGAAGCTTAAGGGGATTTTCATCGATTGCGGCTCGCGGGATCAGTTCCATATCCACTTTGGCTCAAGGCAGCTTTCCATGCAGCTGACGCAACACGGCATTGCCCACCGATACGAAGAATTTTCCGGGACGCACTCAGGCATCGATTATCGTATGGATATCAGCTTGCCGTTTTTGGCTAAGGCACTAGCGCCTTAACGCTCACCGCCCAAAAGCTCGTGCTTAATTTGGCGGTAGGGCCTTGCGCAACATCTCATCCAGCGGTGTTAGCTTTTCGATTTCTAGCAATCTCAGCGCCTTGTCAACGTTGATGTCGTCGTCATGATCGAGCACCCCCAGCATGGCCCGAGTCACCGGCGGGTCGGCCATGAATAACTCCAGTAACCAGGCAAGGGTGTAACCCAGAAACATCGGGATCGACCGCACTTTGGTGCTCGTTCCCAGCACCTGAGCTGCTCGGCTATAGAGTTGTGCACGGGTCAAGCTTTCGGGACCCGCCAAGTTTAACCCCCCCTCGAGTCCCAAACGGGCGGCGCTACAGATCGCCTCGATCACATCATCGACGAAAATAGGTTGCTCCATACTGCTGGACCGAAATGTAAAAGAACTTGAAAGATTGGCCCGTTTCGCCAACATCTTGGTGGTGTAATCACGCTCGCCAATGACCATAGGTATGCGCAAAGTGCACGCAGGCGTTGGGCTGCGGTACAATATCCGCTCGGCGCGACCCTTAGAAGCAAGGCAAGGGTTAGCAGACGAGGGCTTGGCACCCAAGATCGACAAGTACGTCACGTGTTCTACAGAGGTGCCTGCGAAGGCTCGAGATAGCGCCGTGCAGCTGGATTCATGGGCCATCGCGTAGGTTGCATCTTTCGTTGCCTTCAATATCCCTACAAGATGCACTGCATATTGCGCACCGTAGGCCGCTTGACCGAGCAGCGCGGTTTCCGAGTAGTCGATAACCTCAATGCGTACCTTACTATTGGCGTTTACCGCCCGCGAGAGTTCGCGCTCTGCGCGAGTGCTGCGCACAACTGCTGTGACAACCGCGCCCTCAGACAACAGTTTGCGAATCAAACGCTGGCCAATATTCCCATTGGCTCCGGTAATGAACCAACTCTCTGGCAGCTGCTCTTCCTCTTCTGCGGTCTCATCCTCGGCGCCAGATTTTGGCTCACTGCCTGCGTCTTCGATGACTTCTTCGATGACTTCTTCGATGGAATTTTCGGGTGATGTCGTCGGATCTTCTGCCATTTTTTCTCACCAGGGCTTGGACGCCAATCGTCCAATTGTATTTCAGAGATGATACATTGAAACGTCGACTATGCTCGAAAGCCCGCCGAGGAAATTCGTTGATGCAAACCCTTCTTTCCATGTCGCTCAGCCCCTTGCCAATTTGGGTTGCCAGCGCCATGTTGCTCAGCTCTTGCGGNGCTCCGCTCGGCCCGATNCCNGGGGGCAAACTGCAAGGCAATATTGNNCCCTGGCCGAAGGATTGGAGCCACGCCGAGGGNGTAGAGAACATACTGCTNGA
Source organism: Gammaproteobacteria bacterium (assembly GCA_002714245.1). GTDB lineage: Bacteria > Pseudomonadota > Gammaproteobacteria > Pseudomonadales > Litorivicinaceae > HIMB30. The sequence continues at coordinate 4,788 of PAWX01000053.1, forward strand.
AACGAATCCCGCTGACCCTTATTCCGTAACAATTTGGGGGNTCGGTGTCGAAAAAACGTTCTTCGTCGGCGCATCAAAACGCTCTAACCAATGGGCNAAAAATTTAGAAACCAATCCCCGTGCGATCATCGACGTGGACGGCACGCTGTATAACGCGNTCGCAGTTCGGGTAACNGATGCCGGCATTAACAATGCAGTCGCAGAAAAATTCATGGCCAAGTATGATCTCGATCCAGATGCGCTAGAAGGAGACGGTGCGTTTTATCAATTGACTGCTGCGCCTGACTAACCATGCATTCAGCCAATGCGCGCAGCTGATATCCCTACAGGGAAACGCTCGCACCATGAATCTGCAAGACCACAGTTCCAGCCACCACCGAATAGCAACCCACCCGTCTTTTTTCAACGCTGCCAATAGCCTGACCATGGTCAGGCTAATATCGGCGCCGCTGCTCGGCTGGAGCATCACCAAAGGGTATTGGTGGCTGGCGGCGGCCACAATGTGTGTCGCCATCGCGTCGGATGTTTTTGACGGCATACTCGCTAGGCGACGCGACACCGCCTCAGCCTTTGGTGGCTTTTTCGATCACGCCACAGACGCCATTTTCGTAAGCTCCGGCGCTTGGGCCTTGGCAACCGTCAACCTCATCAACCCTTGGCTTTGGCCATTTATTGGCATCGCGTTTATTCAGTACACACTGGACTCGAATTCGCTGCGCGGCCAGCGCCTGCGCACCAGCAAACTGGGAAAGTACAACGGCATTGGCTACTACGCTCTGATCAGCACGGCCGTCGGATGCCAAGCGCTGGCGAGCCTAGTCGCGTTAAGTGGGGCGCATATGCCCTTACTGAGTGGGCTGCTGAGCCTCTTGCATAGCGCTGTTGCCGTGGCCGCCTGGTTTTTGCTGGCGAGCACTGTAATCTCCATGCTTGACCGCTTGCGGCATCTCTTTGCCCAGCGCGCCAATGGCCACTAGCGGTTACTTGTCATTGGCTTGATCAAACAACTCGGCATTGGCCTTGGGCAGAAAAACCACGCCAATCGCGGCATTAAACAGCACAAAGAAGGTGTGCATGATGAGGCTGAATACACCGACCTCAGGAAACTCTGGGAAGAGTACAGTCCACAGTAGCAGGGCTCCGGCGTGAAATGGCAGCGGCAACGCTGCGGCGAGGAAAATCACTGGCAAAAAAGCGAGCATCTGTCCAAAACCAACGTCGACGTTAAAAAGCTGCAGCGCAAAGGTATAAACCATCACCGCCCCGAGCAAATTAGGCGCTTTGAATAGAAGCAACAACAAGTAGTGAATGGGCCGGGCTTCACGAAACGCGCGAAAAATCTGCGCGTCGCGGATTTTTGCAAAGTCTCCAAACACTCCCTGAAAAAACAGGATATGGATGGGTAGGTAGCAGAGGGCCGCGGCAAACACTGTGGGCAGAATCAGGTCTAAGCGAATTTGCGAAGACGCCTCCTGCACCAATTCGTAATAAATCAGCACACCGATGCCAGAAAAAAACAGCAGCTGATAAATTTCCATCAGCCCTAGCATCACCATGGTTGATAGCGCCTGCCACCCAGGTACGCCATGGCGCCTTACCAGGTATAGCGACATAGCACCCTTACCGACCTGTTCATTTACCAAGGACAAAATGTAGGCGCTGGCACGAATCGGCAGCACCTGCACCAGCCGCAGTTGAGGCGCGTTAAACCAACGAATCGCCCGCCAACTGGCATGGGCATCGACGCTAAAGAAGAACAGCGAGTAGGGGATCATCACCATCAACCAAGCCGTCCAATCTGCATCTTGGAAAAAGCGCAGTAAATACTCCGCTACGGTCAAACCTTCCAGAGCGGCGGTGGTTTCAGTGCGGGTAAAGACCAGATAGAAGCACAGCAGCGTCACCATCCAGGTGCCTACCTTGAACAGCCAGCTCAAACCGGACTTAGATTTTTGCTCCGCTGTTTGGTCAGTGCTATCGCCCATGACTACTCCTGAAATTTTTGCTTCGCCTCGGTGGGGCGCTGACTTTTTTAATCCGTGCCTAGACGCATTGGACGCTTGCCGCCGGAACTGATACTCAGGCGACTGCCGCGTAAGTCAGTGCCTTAAAATCCGAGCTAAACGGATGCCAAAAACCCGGCATACGTTGCGTTAAGCAGAATCCAGTGAGGTTCGCCTCTGGCGCCATCCAGCTGTGTGTGCCTGCCAGCCCGCCCCAATGATACTCGCCTAGCGCAGCAGCATGATCATCGGGTTGCAGCTGATTCTTGACAGCGAAGCCCAGTCCAAAAACCGTACCCGGCATGGCCCACATGGGAAAGGCGACCTGTACACCATCGGCTAGGTGATTACTGCGCATCGATTGCAGGGTTTCGGGTTTGAGCAGGCGAACTCCCGACCATTCCCCTGCGTTAACGATCATGCGCAAAAATGCCGAGTAATCGGCAACGGTGGAGACGAGTCCACCGCCGCCACTTAGCATTGTTGGTTTGGCAGTATAAGAGCCGGTGATCACATCCCCAGCTTTATGCAAACCCGGTTTCATCGGATCGAACAGATCTTGTGGTGAATACAGGGTGATCAACCGATCCGCTTTTTCTTCTGGCACCCAGAAATCCGTATCCACCATGCTCAGTGGATCAAATATGTACTGTCGAAGAAATCCATCATAAGACAGTCCCGAGAGCACCTCCACCAATCGCGCGCATACGTCTGTTGCGAAGGAATAACGCCAACTGGTGCCAGGTTCAAAGGCCAGTGGCAGCTTTGCAATCCGCAGGCAAAGCTCCTCCAAGTCGATCTCCTGCTCGCCAAGACCATTCACGCCATTGCTCAAGTAGGTTTGATCTATCAACGACTCGGGTTCGACAAACCCATAACTTAGGCCCGCGCTATGGCTGAGCAGATGTCGTACGCTAATCAGGTTCACGGCGGGACTCACATCCGCGGCTGAGTTGGCGTTTGGCTGCAGCACCTGCATATCACCAAATTCGGGCAGGAACTTGGCTAGCGGATCGTCTAGCTCAAACAGACCCCGTTCTTGCAGCATCATCAAAGCAACCGAGGTGACGATCTTAGTATTCGACGCCATACGATAGATGGCGTCCTCGCGCAGCGGCTGACGCGTCTCTAGATCCATGTAGCCAAAGGTTTGATGATCGACAAGATCCGCGCCCTTGAATACGGCAGTAGCACAGCATGACAAGATATTTTGGTCGATATAAAACTGCATGCGCTGATGCATCTCAGAAAAATCGTAGTCTGATTTGGTGGTCTTCATGGCTCCCCTCATTCCCCGTCGAGTAAATCTAAGCCGCAGCTATTGCCTAACGGCAAATTCGGTTAGCAACTGATACAGCGTAGCAACGCCCTGGGTCACGTTGTCCACACTGATACGTTCGTTGTTGCCATGCACACCGGTAAATTCAGCTGGCGCAAAGACGAAGGGCGAATAGCCGTAGCTAGTGATACCTAAGTCCCGAAAAAAATGCGAATCGGTGAAGCCACCCGCCACGGTAGGAATCAGTTCTGCGCCATGTTGCTCCTCAGCGACTTTTGCGATGACACGATAAAGCGGGGTATCTGTGCGACTGGTCGCCGGTGTAAAGCCCATAATTTTCTCGATGAAAATTTGGTCATCGTTAATGATCTGGCTCAATTCCACCAGAAACTGTTGCGGGTTTTGATCTGGCAAAAGACGGCAATCCAGCTCAGCCGATGCCTCAGCAGGTACCACGTTGATCTTGCTGCTACCGCTCAGCCGAGTGATCGAGCATGTGTTACGTAGCAGGGCATGGGCGCCAGGATTCTGCAAGCGTAGGCCCAGCAGATAATTTGAATCGTTAGCCGCTTGGGCTATGCCTGCGTATTGGCTGCGATTGCTGGCATCTTGGTAGGGTGCAAGGCCCTCGAACATCGCAGCTACGGCGGGCACCACGTTGACGGGAAATTCTGTTTGCCGCACGCGCTCCAGCCCGCGGATCAATCGAGTAACAGACGTAGTGACCTGAGGTGCCGACCCATGACCCGGTCGGCCCGAAGCAGTCATGCGCAACCACAAAGGCACTTTCTGGGTTACCTCAACCATGACTGCGACGCCCTGTTCGAAGCGCCTGCCGGAACCGCCTTCGTTTAGTAGATAGCCGACGCCCGCAAACAGGTCTGGTCGATTCTCGACTAACCAGCCTGCGCCAAAAAAGCCGCCGGCTTCCTCATCTGCTGTGGCCATGTACCACACGTCCCGGCTCAGTGGCTGTTTGCTTGCCGCCAGCGCCAAGAAGGCTTGTAACTGCACGATGCCAAGGCCCTTAGTGTCGATGGCACCACGGCCATAAATGTAGCCATCGCGCTGCTCACCGCTGAGCGGATCAACAGACCAGTGGGCTGCGTTGGCAGGCACCACGTCGATATGATGCAGCAGCACAAGGGCGGGCAAGGTCTTGCCTTCAGCGTCCGGGGTGGCAGGTAGCTTAGCCCACAAGTTGCCGCGCCCAGGCGCAGACTCGATGCTTTCGTGAGCGATGCCTGCTTTATCCAGCAGCGTGCTCAAATAGACGACACCCCGAGACTCGTTGCCCGGTGGGTTGATGGTATCCACCTGTAGATAGCCGACCAGATTGGGCACTGCCTGCTGCACATAGGGCTCAAGATCCATCGCTCGTGAAGGCATTGACGTCATGAGTAGTAGAAGTGCGCCGCAGAAAAAAAACGACGATTTGCGCTTCGTCATGTCAAAGCTTCTGCATTTCAAAAAGCAATCCTCGATATTGGATCAACCCGGGAAAGGACTATCGCAGACGATGCCGAAGTCGCCATAATCTAGCAACCCAAACAGTTGGAGCGTTCAATGAAAATTTCTACCCTGATCAATTATGCCGGCGGTTTCAAAGAGGCCGTGGCAGAGATAAAAGAACTGGAGCAAGCGGGTTTGGACGTGGTCTGGGTGCCAGAAGCGTATTCCTTTGACGCGCCCTCGGCCATGGGCTATCTGGCGGCGCAAACAGAGCACGTCATCATCGCGTCCGGCATTTTGCCGATTTACAGCCGCACCCCAAGTCTATTAGCCATGACAGCAGCAGGTGTTGATTACCTGTCAGACGGCCGTGCCATGCTAGGCCTTGGTGCATCAGGGCCTCAAGTCATTGAGGGTTTTCACGGCGTGCCCTATCTTGCTCCTGTGGCCCGCACCCGCGAAGTAATCGAGATCTGCAGACAGGTGTGGCGCCGTGAAAAAGTCCAGCATATGGGCGAGCACTATCAGATTCCGCTACCACAAGACCGTGGCACCGGCTTGGGTAAGCCGCTAAAACTAATCAACCATCCCGTACGTAGCGATATCCCCATTGCCATCGCCTCCCTAGGACCGGCGAGCGTGGCGGCAACTGCTGAGCTTGCCGATGCATGGCTACCAGCCTTCTATACCGCCGAGGCGGCAGATGCGGTTTGGGGTGATGCGCTACGAAAAGGCGCACAGTTGCGAAATAGCGATCGTACGCCACTGGATGTCTATGCCGGCGGCAGCGTGGCCATTGGTGATGACATGGAAGCTCTGCGCGATCGTGGCCGGCCCGGCGCAGCGCTCTACATCGGCGGCATGGGCGCGCGCTCCAAGAACTTTTATAACGACATTTTCGCCAAAAGTGGTTACGAAGCAGAAGCAAAGATCATCCAAGATCTGTATCTGGCCGGTGACAAGAAGGCAGCTGAAGCCGCGATACCTGACGACTATCTCGCGAAGAGTTCTCTAATCGGCCCCGATGGATTTGTGAAGGAGCGTCTCTACGCGCTGCGTGAATCTGGAGTGACCTCGCTGAACGTGAGTTTTGCTGGCGCCGACGCAGCGCAGCGCACGGCCCAGTGCGAGAAGCTGCGCAACTTAGTGGATTCGCTCTGAGGCGAGCCAGGGCGCCTGCGTTAACCTACCAACCGACGAGACGACACCTAGAAGGGTTAACCCGTGTATTGCCGCGCAGCGAGCGACGCCTAGGCATCACGCACGCGGATTAATCCTTCTTGCACCGTAGATGCCAGCAACTCACCGGACTGAGAGAAAATGTTGCCACGAGCAAAACCCCGGGCTTGAGATGCACTGGGAGAATCGATGGCGTACAGCAGCCAATGGTTTAGCTCAATAGGCCGATGAAACCACATCGCATGATCAAGGCTGGCCACCTGCATTTGCTCGCGCTTGAAACGTCCGCGATGGGGCAAGCGAGCCGTGCCAATGAGCACATTGTCAGATTCAAAGACCAACAGGCTAGCGGCAATCAAATGTTCGGGCGGTACGCGACCTGTTGGCTTAAACCAGACAAATTGCTCAGGCGGCTGAGGCAATTCAGACTGTAGACGGCGAAATTCATGGCGCCACGTCACGAAGGGCGCATCAAAAAGCGCCTGGGGAATCTTCTCTTCCGGCGGGGGTTTTAATTCGGGCATTGTCGCTTGATGATCCAGCCCAGATTCGACGATCTGAAAGGATGCGTCCATGTTGAAAATGGCCTCGCCACGCTGGGTCACCAAGATTCGACGCGTGGCAAAAGACTTGCCGTCTCTGGCTCGCTCAACCCGGATAACTGCCGGCACCCTCGGATCACCCGGACGCAGAAAATAGCCGTGCAGCGAATGCACGCGTAGCTCTGGAGAAACCGTGCGCCCACCAGCCATGAGGGCCTGGGCCATGATCTGACCTCCGTAAAGCCGCCCCTGTCGGCCTGCGGGATGCTGGGCGCGAAATATGTTTTCTTCAATTTGCTCCAGTGCCAACAAAGCCAGCAGCTCTTGCAGCTTTTCCCCAGGTCTCATGAGGTGCCTGAGCCTGTCCTTATCCGACTAATCGACACAGTAAGGTCCGTAAAGCGGGTGATCGTGCAGTACGCGTCTGCGACCCGCGAGATCAATAATATCTGGATAGTTCCAAAGTAGATTGACCGACAAATCACTCTGCTCCAGCGGATTGGATAGAGCGTCGATCATCACCAGTGCATCTTCTTCAATCCAAAGATCCTGGGGAATGCCGCAGAGCATCTCTATCACCGCCTTAATGACTTCGTCGTCGGTCGTGCGCTTTGCCGCGGCTTGCAATGCCCACTGCCAAATCTCCTCGCTTTCGATCGTCTGCTGGTGCCAAGACTGTAACTTGGTGATAACTTCATCGCGCTGCAATGTACTCATGTTTGATGGATCCTTAAAAAACTCACCCATGTGTTGGTCGCGGATTCTACCGATAATGGACAGCGGATACCTCGCTAGGTCGTAACGACTAAACAGAAACTCTTTCCATCAGACAGCCATGGAGACAGCCGACATGTTGAATTTTAAGTCTGTGCCGAGTTCTGCATGCGAATTCCGGTTTATTCATAGCTCCGGGCCCGGAGGCCAACATGTGAATAAGACCGCCACCGCTGTTGAGTTACGGGTCGAAATTGNNTTGCTGTCCTTAACCGCCTACGAATNGCACCGACTACANANNCAGCAGGCCAAGCGCATCAGCAAGGAAGGCATACTCGTGATACAGGCGAGCAGTCACCGNTCTCAACTGAAGAATCGTCAAGAGGCCTTAGATCGNGTCGACGACTTCATCAAGGAGGCGNAGGCNCGCNCCAAAACGCGCNTCGCCACCCAACCAACGCTNTCNTCGAAGCNCAAAAGAGTCGACAAAAAAAAGAAACACGCCTCCACTAAGAAACAGCGCCAGCGACCTGACTGGGAGAGATAGCGCTCAGTCGAGCTAAATGGAAGCGGCCTGATAAGACGGTCCGAGAAGCCAGACGAGCCTCAAGTCGACGGTTATTCTGCTGCCAGTTCCTTTTGGACCAAAAAGTCCACAACATCGAGCATGCCTTGATTGGAGCCAGCCATACGGGCCCCGACCCGGTATTTACCGTTGACGATCATTGTCGGCACCCCGGTGATGCCGTAGGCGCGACCCTTGGCTTCGGCCTGCATGACCCGGCTTCGCACAAAAAAGGAGTTATACGATTTGCTGAATTCTTCCTTCGATACGTTAGCGTTGTCCTCAAACAATGCTGCCATGATGTCTTCGTCACGAAGGTTCTTTGGTTGCGTGTGAATGGCGGCGAACAGGGGTTCGTGCATTTGCTCGGCAACGCCCAATATTTCAGCGGTATAAAACGCCTGAGCCATTAGCGCCCAGTCCGATGAAAAGACGGCGGGCAAGCGGTTGAATACCGCCTGCGCAGATTTGCCTTGTTCCCAGCGGTTTAACAATGGGTCGAAGCTGTAGCAGTGAACACACATGTAGGAGAACACTTCCACCACTTCGACTTTGCGTGGCCGCTCCGCCTCAAGACCTGTTTCCACGGGAATGTCTATGGCTTCGTAGTGGGTACCCTCGACATAGGTATCTTCGGCAACCCCTACAGACTGGGTCGTGGTAGCGACCAGTGCTAGGAGAATGTTGAGCAATGTTCGAATCAGCATGTAAGCAGCCCTGTCTTGTTGGGGGCTAGTTTAGACCGCTAATGTAATCAGACAAGGCGACTATTTCGCGATCTGACAAACCTTTTGAAACGCCTCGCATCATACCGCCAAAGACCTCGTCAGATTTGCGATTGCCCTCACGATACGCGATCAACTGAGCCGCTGTGTAGGCGGAAGATTGGCCGCTGACACGCGGAAAACCTGCCTGTGCATTCCCCGCGCCATTAGGTCCGTGGCAAGAACTGCAGGCAGCCACGCCTTTCTCAGCGATACCGCCCTTATAGATACGTTGTGCCAACGCAATCTCTGTGTCGCTACCGGTGGCCTTTGCGGCCTTCGCCGGCAGGCTCGCGTAGTAAGCTGCTAGGTCATCAAGATCTTGATTACTTTTGCCAATCAGCTGCGCAGTCATCAGCGCCACATCACGCTCACCGGACTGGAACATTTTCAGTTGCCGGGCTAGGTAGCGTTCGTTTTGCCCAGCTAGCTGGGGGTAGGACGGATCAATCGCTGAGGCCCCATCCTGACCGTGACATGATGAACACACAATCGACTGAGCCTTGCCTGCTTGGACATCACCAGCAGCGAGAGCCTGTACTGAGGACATGCCCAAGAGCACAGCCGCCCCTAACGTCCCAATCCTCAATTTTGCAGCAGCTTTACGAACACTCATTTTCGTTTTCCCTAATACTTTGGCGTTGAATCTGCGTTGTTTCGACCTCTTAATGCGGTCAACCGCTGAAACAAAAGCTCTCCGCCGAGATTGTGATCCACCCCGGCCGCGCTATTTCAATATGTTCCCACGAGCGCTAACGGCTGTTTACAGATCGTTAACGATATTTCGCACCGCTGTCGACGCACTGCGACAGGTTCTTTCGCCAGCGGTGATACACTTGTTTAATTCTGCGCATATCTGCGCCAACGAAGCGGCGAGATTATATACAAGATGACTAAGAATGTGTCTTTGCCGGAACGATTGGACGCAACCTTTTTGACCAGCGCACCGGATTTGAAGCGTTGTCCACCGATCGTCTCAGCAGAAGTGGCCTTTGCAGGCCGATCAAATGCCGGTAAGTCCTCGGTGCTAAACCAGCTGACGGGCAATCGCCGCACCGCCAAGGTCAGCAAAACTCCGGGACGAACCCAGCTCATGAACTTTTTTGATGTGCGCAGTGGTGGTCGCTTGGTGGACTTACCGGGATACGGCTACGCCAAAGCTGGCAAGGAGGCGCAAA
>PAWX01000054.1 GCA_002714245.1 Gammaproteobacteria bacterium
GAAGCACCGCCCACTAGGGCACCTGAAACACCCTCAGCATTAAAAACATCATCTGCAGACTCAGGAGACACACTACCCCCATATAACACCAGAATATCATCTCTGTTTATCACCTCTCGGACTGTAGCATGCATCTCTTCGATGTCCTTGCGGGAAGCAGATAACCCAGTACCAATGGCCCATACAGGCTCGTAAGCAATGACAATACCACCCAAATCGAGGCCACTCGCCAGGAGAGGTCTTAACTGCCCCGCAACCACATCAAATGCTTTGCCTGACTCTCGTTGTTTTTTTGTCTCACCGACACAAACCAAGGGAAACATACCAGTTTCCAACACGGCGGCAACGGTGTATAGCAACTTTTCCGAGGTCTCCCCAAACCTTGCCCGACGCTCAGAGTGACCCAAGATAACCATCGAACATCCCGCATCACGCACCATATCCGCATTAACACATCCTGTATGAGCACCTGACTTGTCGCCCAAACAGTCTTGTGCTCCAACTAATATCGAGGAATCTTTTACTATCCGAGTGATAGGATCGATCCAAAGCGCTGGCGGACAAATGCCGACAAGTGTAGAGTCTAAATGCTCCATTTCCACCACTGCATTAGCTAATGCCAAAGCGTCAACACGTAGCGTGTTCATTTTCCAATTCCCAATAATCATCAAACTAACCTCAGCCTTGGCGGCGGTACGTTAGCTGATTGAAGCAGCTTTTTCCACCGATGATGCGATCTTCTCTGCAGATGCCTTTACCTGGGTAGCCTCAATACCCTCGACCATCACGCGTACAACAGGCTCTGTGCCACTGGGACGAATTATCACTCGTCCGGAATCTCCCAAAGCAGCCTCTACAGCCTCCACCGCGTCAACAACGATCGGATGATGCAAATGATCTGGTAAAGCCTTAGGAACGTTAATTAGGAATTGTGGATATTTATTCATCCCATGCCGAGCTTCGCTCAAGGTCTGTCCAGAAATGCGTAATGCTTTTACCACCTGAAGTGCGGCGACCAATCCATCCCCGGTGGAGATCAAATCAGAGCAGATAATATGTCCGGATGTCTCGCCACCCAAAGTCCATTTATTCTCTTCCATAGCTTCAATTATGTAACGATCACCCACTTTCGTTCGAACCATTGGTACCTCCATAGCCGCAAGTGCTTCTTCAAGGCCTAAGTTCGTCATTAGTGTTCCGACAACGCCACCCGACATATGACCTCGTCGATGCCGAGATGCGGCAATAATATAGAGAATTTCATCTCCATCGACCAATGCCCCTTGTTCATCTACCATAACAACTCGATCGGCATCGCCATCCAGTGCAATTCCGAGGTGTGCTTGATTGGAAATTACAGCATGGATTAATGCATTTGGAGCGGTCGAGCCAACGTCCTCATTGATATTTAATCCATCCGGCGTAACTCCTATCGCCTCAACTTCAGCACCCAATTCTCGGAATACTTTTGGACCTACTTGGTAGGCTGCGCCATTTGCACAGTCAATCACAATTTTCAGTCCTGATAAGTCTGAACCCAGTCGGAGGGTGTTTTTGCAGAATTCAATGTAACGGTCTGTTGCATCATCGGCGCGTGAGGCTCTGCCTAGCAAGGGTCCATTTACTGTGGTGAGCGGCTGATCCAAGAGACGCTCAATCTCGTGCTCAATCTGATCTGGGAGCTTAATCCCATTTTCATCGAAAAATTTGATCCCATTATCCTCATAGCTGTTATGACTTGCGCTGATTACGATTCCGCCAGCAGCTGAAAATGTGCGGGTCAGATAGGCTATAGCCGGTGTCGGCATCGGACCAAGCATCAAGGGATCGACACCAGCGGCAATCAATCCAGCCTCAAGCGCGGTTTCAAACATATATCCCGATAACCTTGTATCTTTGCCGATCACAACTTTTAGCCGTCCTGTTTTACTCCGACGAACAGCCTTGCCAAACGCCCAGCCGAGCTTCAAAACAAATTCGACAGTAATGCATCCCTCGCCAACGCGTCCTCTCACGCCATCTGTCCCGAAATATTTACGACTCATCTATTGCATTCCCTGCGCTAATGTTTGCATCATAATCACCGCGTCACGTGTCTCTGCTACGTCATGAACCCTCAGAATTGCCGCACCATAAGATGCAGCAATTGCCGCTGCCATGGCACTACCAGTGATCCGTTGTTCAATAGACCGCCCAGTAATTTCTCCAATCATCGTTTTACGTGACACTCCCACGAGAACCGGGTATCCAGTTTGCACAAGTCGAGCCAAATCTCGGAAAAGTGCAATGTTATGTTCGAGCGTCTTGCCAAACCCAAACCCTGGATCTAATACCAACTGGTTGGCCGTAAAACCTGCTAGGAGACAGGCATCCACTCTACGCATTAACCATTTATGTACATCGCTAACCACGTCCGCGTATGACGGTTGTCTTTGCATGGTTTTCGGAGTGCCTTGCATGTGCATGAGACAGACCGGTAGTCCGGTCTCTAATGCTGCCTCCATAGCCCCATGTCGTTGTAAAGACCTAATATCATTAATAAGCCGGGCGCCAGCAGCGGCACTTTCGCAAATGACTTCTGGAGTTGACGAGTCGACGGATATCACAGTATCAAACCGGGCCCGAAGCGCCTCTATCACTGGGATCACGCGATCTAACTCCTCAGTGACAGATATCGCTGACGCACCGGGACGAGAGCTCTCGCCACCAATATCTAGGATGGTGCTTCCTGCGGAGAGGGAAGCTTCAGCGTATTTCAACACACGATCAAGTCGGAGTTCATCCGTGTAAAACGTGCCACCATCAAAAAACGAGTCAGGAGTTATATTGACAATTGACATTATCTGGGGTCCCTCGAACCCCAGATCCTGCCAAGTAAGCTTTTTAGTCACGGTTAGTTAGTCGGAGCCGCGTCGCCCTCCGCGGATGTGCCTGACTCTTCATCAGTCGATGCTTCTTGCAAATCATCATTAGCGTCAGTTGAGCCACCTTGCGACTTATCATCATCGCCCCATCCGTCCGGCGGCCCGGGTTTTTTACCAGCCATGATTTGATCAATCTGACTAGCGTCAATCGTCTCGTATTCCATCAAAGACTCGGCCATGACGTGTAACTTATCCATATTATCTTCCAGCGTTTTTTTTGCTGTCCGATAGCACCCGTCAAGAATCCCCTTAACTTCCTCATCTATCAAACGAGCCGTCTCATCGGATTGCCCATGAGCAGGGCGGCCCATCGCTCGACCCAAGAATGGTTCGTTGTCCTCTTCGTCGTACATTTGAGGCCCAAGCTTGTCAGATAAGCCCCACTTCGTAACCATATTCCTAGCCACTGAGGTCGCGCGTTGGATATCGTTTGATGCCCCTGTAGTAACCCCTTCCGCGCCAAGCGTCAGTTCTTCGGCAATCCTGCCTCCATAGAGCGAGCAAATTTGGCTGATCAAACCTCGTTTTGAATGACTGTATTTGTCTTCTTCAGGTAAAAACATTGTCACACCTAGGGCCCGTCCTCGAGGAATGATGGACACCTTGTAAACAGGATCGTGTTCGGGCATCAAACGACCCACAATCGCATGGCCGGCTTCGTGGTAAGCCGTGTTAAGTTTCTCTGACTCTTTCATGACCATTGAACGACGTTCTGCGCCCATCATGATTTTATCTTTGGCCTGCTCAAAGTGACTCATCGCGACGACACGTGTGCTTGCCCTCGCCGCAAACAAAGCTGCCTCATTCACCAGATTCGCAAGGTCAGCACCAGAGAACCCGGGGGTTCCGCGCGCAATTAACGAGGGTTCAACCTCTGGAGCGATCGGTACCTTTTTCATATGGACTTTCAAGATTTGTTCGCGTCCGCGAATATCTGGCAAGCCGACAACTACCTGACGATCAAAACGGCCGGGACGCAGCAGTGCTGAGTCGAGTACATCTGGACGATTTGTTGCGGCGATAACAATTACCCCATCGTTGACATCAAAACCATCCATCTCAACGAGTAATTGGTTCAGGGTTTGCTCTCGCTCATCGTGCCCCCCTCCGAGACCCGCACCGCGCTGACGACCCACCGCGTCGATCTCATCAATGAATATAATACAAGGGGCCTGTTTCTTCGCCTGTTCGAACATGTCCCGAACGCGTGACGCTCCCACACCCACAAACATTTCAACGAAGTCCGAACCAGAGATTGTGAAAAACGGTACTTTCGCCTCGCCCGCAATCGCTTTGGCAATAAGTGTTTTACCAGTACCTGGAGGACCTGCCATAAGGACACCGCGGGGAATACGCCCACCCAAACGCTGAAACTTGCCGGGATCTTTGAGGAACTCTACAAGCTCAGCCACGTCATCCTTGGCCTCATCACAGCCAGCGACGTCAGCAAAGGTGGTTTTGATCTGGTCTTCACTTATTAGACGTGCCTTCGACTTTCCAAAGGACATGGGACCACCTCGACCACCTCCCATACCGCCCTGCATCTGACGCATGAAAAACATGAAGATCGCTAGAATGATCAGTACAGGGAATGCCGCTACCAACAGTTGCATCCACACGGACTGTTGCTCTGGTTTTTTACCCTCTACAACGACGTTATGCTGCAGAAGATCGTCCATCAAACGTGGATCCTGAACTGCCGGTCTGACAGTTTCATAAACGTCGCCATTTGCTCGAGTCGCGATGATCGACTGACCATCGATTATTACGCGTCTAATCTGATCACGATTTACTTCCTCAACGAATTGAGAATAGTTGATCTGCTGTGATTTCGTTTCCACACTGAAATTATTGAAAACTGTTAACAAAACAGCTGCAATAACCAACCACAGAACCATATTTCTCGCCATGTGCTTCTCCATTCCCTCAGAGCAGTCTATGCCCTCAATATACAGTCGTTTATTTGGGCAGGCCAACTGAATTCAAAGGGGTTTAATTGCGAAAGCCGGTTGCTAGTAGATAAGTTTCTCGACTACGCGAACGAGACGCCTTGGGTTTGCGAGTTTTTAAGTCCGAAAAATCAGCCCGAAGCCCGCGAAAAAAAGTCTCAAAACCCTCACCTTGAAAGGTCTTTACGAAGAATGAGCCACCCGGATTCAGTGTCTGTCGCGCAAAGTCTAGAGCAAGCTCACATAAATACATCGCTCTTGGTTGATCGATAGATCGATTCCCCGACATATTCGGCGCCATATCCGACAGCACAACATCTACGCGCCTATCTCCAAGCGACCGCAAAAGCTCGTCTAAGACTATTTCCTCGGTAAAATCTCCAACGATTATTTGTGCATGAGTAACCGGATTCATTGGTAGCAGGTCAAGCGCAAATACCCGACCTGACATCCCTACCCATTTAGTAGCGAGCTCAGTCCAGCCCCCCGGGGCAGCCCCAAGATCGACGACAATATCGCCTCGATTGATCAAACAATCTTTAACCTGAACCTCTTCAAGCTTGAAGCTCGCCCGAGATCGACGACCCTCCACCCTCGCCTTTTGCACGTAGGGGTCGTCAAAATGCTCTCTCAACCAGCTTCCGCTGGACTTGGATCGTGTCATATTTTGCTCTACACTCGCGCTCCGCTTTTTAGGAGACAATTATGCTTACTCCAGAACGCAAAAAACAAATGCGGGCGATTGGGCATCACCTGAAGCCGGTTGTACTCATCGGTGATAACGGAATGTCAACCGGATTACTTCAAGAACTTGACCGCGCCCTAGAAGATCATGAGTTGATTAAAGTCAAGGTGCGCGCAGAACGTGATACCCGCAAGATTTTGATCGCTTCNTTGTGNGAGGAAACGGGTGCACANTGCGTNCAATCCACNGGCGCGATGGCTNTATTATTCCGCGCNGCTNAAAAGCCNAATCCCCGTCTTTCGAANCTAATTCGTCCNATCTAGCAATCATAAATGTTCAACAATATCTATTTCGTANTCGACNACACCACCCGGTGTAGTCACTGCAACCACTTCTCCCTCTTNTTTTCCGATTAGNCCTCTGGCGATAGGCGAGGTCACAGAAATCTTTCCATTTTTCGCATCAGCNTCATCCTCNCCCACAATCTGGTAGCTNACCGATTGATCTGTATCTAGATTTATAAGTTTAACGGTCACNCCAAAAATNACTGTTCNNGTNTTTTCGATTTGTGTTACGTCNATCACTTGNGCNTGNGAAAGCTTNGCCTCGATATCTTTTATTCTTCCCTCACAGAACCCTTGCTGCTCTCGCGCAGCNTGATATTCAGCATTTTCTTTTAGATCACCATGNTCNCGCGCTTCGGCAATGGCNAAAACAATCCGTGGCCTCTCAATTTGTTTGAGGCGCTGTAATTCTTCACGNAGAGCTAANTCTCCGACTTTCGTCATCGGTATCTTACTCATTCGATTCCTTATNNTTNCGTCCNACGCANCTATGCAGATCTTGGAGCCTGCGAACGTCACGCTCNTCNCCAAACATCAGCGCNCGAACNATCGATTCGCCACCNGCCAGNGTGGTCGTATAACATACCTTGNGGTTAAGNGCCGAACGACGAATNGTTGCAGAATCCATNATCGCTTGTCGACCCTCTGTTGTNTTTACAATAAANGCTATAACGTCGTTTTTTATCATATCAACAATATTCGGTCGCCCCTCCATCACTTTATTCACGGGCTCGCANGTAATACCCNCANTCTTTANNTATTCACAAGTACCGNCGGTTGCAACCAGTTCAAACCCNATTTCAATAAGTTTCCGCGCGAGGGATCCTGNNCTCGATTTGTCTGCGTCCCGAACTGAAATAAATGCCTTGCCAATAGACGGTAACCGNTCACCTGCCGCTATGTGCGCTTTTGCNAATGCNTCATCGAAACTNTCACCNGTCCCCATGACCTCACCNGTTGACTTCATNTCAGGTCCAAGGATNGGATCGACNCCCGGAAATTTNGCAAACGGNAAGACACTTTCTTTCACGCTGTAGTGTGGTGGAATTAATTCCGANGTNACGCCTTGTGNGTCAAGTGATGTGCCTGCCATACAACGAGCAGCAANNTTGGCAAGTGACACNCCNATACANTTNGATACAAANGGAACCGTTCNNGAAGCGCGAGGATTNACTTCAATCACATAAACNTCCTCNCCTTGGACCGCCATCTGAACGTTCATCAAACCTATAACGTTTAGCTCTCGAGCCATCCGAATAACCTGNTCNCGGATCTTGTCCTGAATANNTTTTGNAAGGCTATANGGGGGTAAGGANCANGCCGAGTCTCCTGAGTGAACCCCAGCTTGTTCAATATGCTCCATGATTGCACCGATCACGACGCGCTCGCTGTCGCTCACAGCATCAACATCTACCTCGATAGCAGGATCAAGAAAGTGATCCAANAGGACCGGTGAGTCATCGCTGGCAACTACNGCATCCTGCAGNTAACGCTTCAGCTCNGTCATATTCGATACAACTTCCATAGCNCGACCACCGAGAACATACGATGGNCGGACTACCAAGGGNAATCCGATATCTTCNGCCANTGAAAGGCCTTCTTCTAGGCTNCNGGCCGTTGCNTTTGCTGGCTGTTTAAGNCCNAGTCTCATAACCATTTGCTGGAATCGCTCACGATCTTCNGCCCGATCAATCGCTTCTGGGGACGTTCCAATGATCGGCACACCAGCTGCNTCCAAATCACGGGCTAGCTTAAGTGGTGTTTGCCCACCAAANTGNACAATAACTCCTTTAGGCTTCTCGATATCTACNATTGCCAAAACNTCCTCGAGTGTGACCGGCTCNAAAAACAACCGATCAGAGGNNTCNTAATCAGTGGATACNGTCTCTGGNTTACAGTTCACCATGATTGTTTCGTAACCGTCCTCACGCATTGCGAAGGCAGCATGCACACAGCAATAATCGAACTCAATGCCTTGNCCGATTCGATTGGGNCCACCACCCAAAACCATGATTTTNTCTCGNTTTGANGGATTCGCTTCACATTCCNCTTCATAGGTTGAATAAAGATATGCCGTCGGCGTAGCGAACTCTCCAGCACAGGTNTCAACNCGTTTATAGACGGGACNAATCCCCAGCCTNATGCGACGCTCACGCAATTCTTTTTCAGACANGTCCAACAAAATAGCCAATCGCTTGTCTGAGAAACCCTTCCGNTTTAAACGCCGCATCGANTCATGATCCAAATCGGATAAAGCTNTCTCGGAAAGGTTTGTCTCCTCCCAAATCAAGTCCTCAATTTGAGCAAGAAACCATGGATCGATCTTCGATACTTGATANANTTCNTCAANACTCATGCCACTGCGAAATGCATCGGCNACACACCACAAACGAAGTGGGCCGGGATTTGCTAACTCATGGCGCATCGCCTGCTCTGCCTCANCAGAATCCCATTCAAANGTTGGATCTANCCCGCAAACACCAATTTCTAATCCGCGNAGTGCTTTTTGNATTGATTCCTGAAAACTTCGGCCAATCGCCATCACCTCGCCCACAGATTTCATCTGTGTCGTCAATCGNTTGTCCGCTTGAGGAAACTTTTCAAAAGTAAAACGTGGAACTTTCGTAACNACGTAATCAATCGATGGCTCGAATGACGCTGGTGTAGCACCGCCGGTAATCTCATTCGCAAGNTCATCTANCGTATATCCGACAGCGAGCTTGGCNGCAANTTTTGCNATTGGAAANCCCGTNGCTTTNGATGCAAGCGCGGATGACCNTGACACGCGTGGGTTCATCTCGATAACAACCAAACGACCATCGCCNGGATTAACAGAAAACTGAACATTCGAACCACCNGTTTCAACACCAATCTCGCGNAACACCGCAATCGANGCATTTCGCATGATTTGGTATTCTTTATCGGTCAAAGTCTGCGCAGGAGCAACAGTAATNGAATCACCNGTATGAACNCCCATCGGATCAANATTTTCTATTGANCAGACGATGATGCAGTTATCNTTTCGATCCCGCACCACTTCCATTTCATACTCTTTCCAGCCGANTANCGATTCGTCAATCAANAGCTCNTTTGTAGGAGANAGATCGAGACCACGCTCACAAATCTCCTCAAATTCTTCTCGGTTATAAGCAACACCACCGCCAGANCCACCCATAGTAAANGAAGGACGAATAATGCATGGATATCCGAGNTCATCNGAGGCTGCNCGNGCTTCATCCATAGTATGCGCAATATGACTCCTTGGCGTATCAAGCCCAATCGCCTTCATAGCNTTATCGAAACGATCCCGATCTTCAGCCTTGTCNATTGCGTCGGCATTGGCGCCGATTAACTGCACACCNAATTGTTCAAGAATNCCTTTACGATCAAGATCNAGCGNGCAATTNAANGCAGTCTGNCCCCCCATCGTAGGAAGCAAAGCGCTCGGGCGTTCTTTTTCAATGATCTTNGCNACGGACTCCCAACGAATTGGTTCAATATAAGTGGCGTCTGCCANAAGTGGATCNGTCATNATCGTTGCTGGNTTCGAATTNACCAAAATAACCCGATAGCCCTCTTCTCGCAGCGCCTTACATGCTTGAGCNCCTGAATAGTCGAACTCACAGGCCTGCCCGATGACAATTGGACCNGCGCCAATGATGAGAATCGATTGAAGNTCNGCNCGTTTNGGCACTAGTNAGCNTCCATATTNAGGATAAATTGGTCNAANAGAGGNGCCACATCATGTGGACCGGGACTCGCTTCTGGATGACCCTGAAAACTAAATGCAGAAGTATCTGTNCGGGAGATNCCCTGAAGAGACTGATCGAATAGAGATTTATGNGTCACCTTAAGATTAGACGGAAGAGNAACTTCATCAATNGCAAATCCATGATTTTGGCTTGTAATCATCACAAGACCAGTCTCNAGATCCTGAACAGGATGATTAGCACCNTGATGNCCAAATTTCATTTTTTTTGTTCTAGCCCCCGAGGCTAGACCAAGTAATTGATGCCCCAAGCAAATACCAAAAATAGGAATTCGCGTGGCCAGAATCTGTTGGATTGCCTCAATCGCATAAGTACAGGGCTCTGGATCACCAGGGCCGTTAGACAAAAATACTCCATCTGGGTTCATGGCTATGACATCACTTGCTGGCGTTGTCGCTGGAACGACTGTTAGTCCACAACCACGATCATCAAGCATGCGTAAGATATTGTGTTTAACGCCAAAGTCGTAAGCCACGACATGAAACCGAGGATCTGATTTTTGAACATGGCCTTTTCCCAATCGCCATGACCCGCTAGCCTACTTATAGCTCGCCTTAGTTGTGACTTCTTTCGCCAGATCCATGCCGGCCAAGCCTGGGAAAGCAGATAGCAAGTTCCTCGCTTTTTCCAAGCCTGCCTTGAAACACGCATCTTCACCGGCAAGAATCACACCAGATTGCGCGCCCTTATCCCTCAAGATTCGGGTGAGCTTTCTGGTGTCGATCTCACAAATTCCTACCACGCCCGAGATTTTCAGGTATGAATCTAATGCCTGATTCGCTCGGAAATTGCTGTGCAAAAAAGGTAAATCACGAATAATCAGCCCGCCAGCGTGAACAACCGAGGACTCCTCATCCTCTGGGTTAACACCAACATTTCCAATATGCGGATATGTCAATGTAACAAGCTGCTTAGCATAAGACGGATCGGTCAGGATTTCCTGATAACCCGTCATAGCTGTATTAAAAACGACTTCGCCGACGGACATTCCATCCGCGCCAATGGAGCGGCCGACAAACTGAGTGCCGTCTGAGAGTAATAAAATTGCAGGTGGATTCAACCGGGAGTCCTCTGTCTCGACAGACTCAGCAGACGCCGAGCGATTGGAGCCGAAGTTTAGGGAGGTTAAACTGAGAAGTCTATCGAAGCCCGAAGGTTTTACTCAGATACCAAGGACATCCCTCATCGAATAAAGGCCCGGTTCTTGCTGAGAAGCCCATACGGCCGACCTTACGGCACCATTAGCAAATGTTCTCCGATTCGAAGCTTTGTGCGTGATCTCGACACGTTCACCATCTGCGGCGAAAAGTACCGTGTGATCACCGACTACATCACCACCTCGAACGGTTGCAAAGCCAATCTGTTCGCGCGGTCTCACACCTGTTTGTCCTTCGCGACCGAACACAGCAGACGTTTCAAGATCACGATCGAGAGCATTTGCAATTACCCGTCCGAGAGCAAGTGCCGTCCCGCTGGGTGAGTCGATCTTATGGCGATGATGCGCCTCAATTACTTCGATATCGGCTGTATCCCCGAAGACACGTGCAGCCCGATCGAGCAGATCAAAGACAACGTTAACACCCACACTGAAGTTTGGTGCGTATACTACAGGAATCGTTTTTGCGGCCTCTGAGATGCTCTGTTCCCGATCAGCAGAAAATCCTGTCGTTCCAATCACACAGGGCACCTCGCGGCTTACGCACCACGAGAGGTGGTTGATCGTTGCATCAATTGTAGTAAAATCGATCACAACCAGCTTGTGACCAGAAAAAGCCTCTAGCGAGTCATGAATCGGCGCGTCAATCTTTTTTTTCCCAACCAACTCACCAGCATCCGCGCCAACCAAAGAGGAACCGGAACGCACAGTCCCGCCGATCAGCTCCGCATCGATAGTTTCGATGGTAGCCTCAACGAGCGCACGCCCCATCCGTCCTGATGCACCCGCAATTACAATCGAAACCATTAAAACTTCATCTCATCAAAGAAAGATCTTACGCTATCAAACCATCCTTCGCGTTTTGGCGCATGCGTTTTGTGGTTGAGAGTCTCATGCAGCTCCTCGAGTAACTCGCGCTGCTTTGCCGTCAGGTTTACGGGCGTTTCAACAGACACTCGGCACAACAAATCGCCCTGAGCCCCTCCACGTACTGGCTTCACCCCTTTAGCTCTCACCCGAAACAATTTACCTGACTGGGTCCCCACAGGTACTTTGAGCTTCACTCGCCCATCTAGGGTCGGCACTTCAAGCTCACCGCCTAAGGCCGCATCCGTAAATGAAATAGGAACTTCACAGTACAAATCTTTGCCGTCACGGGTAAAAATCCGATGCTCTTTGGCATTCACTTGAACGTAGAGATCGCCGGCCGGCCCACCACTAACTCCCGCCTCGCCTTCGCCTGATAAACGAACACGATCTCCGGTATCGACACCAGCGGGAATTTTGACAGATAGAGTTTTCGCTTCCTCTTTACGGCCTTGGCCACGGCAATCACCGCAAGGATCGGTTATCACTTTTCCCTGTCCATGACATCGTGGGCAGGTCTGCTGAATCGCGAAGAACCCCTGCTGCATCCGTACCTGACCTTGTCCATTACAGGTCTGGCAAGTTTTCGGAGCCGATCCAGGCTTTGCACCAGAGCCCTTACAGGTACCACACTCTGCAAGACGCGGGACTCGAATGGTCTTCTCTGCACCGAAAACTGCTTCTTCGAGAGTCAGGTCAAGTGTGTATCTAAGATCGCTTCCGCGCTGCACAGAAGAGCGGCCACCTCCCCCAGGGCCTGCACCGCCAAAAATATCTCCAAACACATCGCCAAAGATATCCGAGAAGCTTGCGCCACTGCTGTGGAATCCGCCGCCAGGGCCGCCCATACCACCCTCAAAAGCGTCGTGGCCATAACGATCATAAGCAGCCCGCTTTTCGGCATCCGATAGAATCTCGTAGGCTTCTGACAACTCCTTGAATTTGGCTTCTGCCTCAGCATCGCCCGGGTTACGATCTGGGTGACACTTCATTGCAAGGCGACGATAGGCTTTTTTGAGATCTGAATCTGAGGCATCCTTCGATACCCCAAGAGTCTCATAACAGTCACGCTTGGCCACTCAGGTCTCCCACCGTGAGAATTGAGTCGTTCGACTCACTTCTTTTCGTCGTTCTTTACTTCCTCAAACTCGGCATCGACGACATCATCCTCAGTTTCTGGTGGCTCAGTATCGGCGCCTGTATCGCTTGCCCCGGCATCGGCAGCCGCATAGAGCTTCTCTGCAATCTTAGCAGACGCTTCGGTCAGAACAGTTGTCTTTGCTGTGATTGATTCTTTGTCCTCAGTTTTTAATGCTTCCTCGAGCCCCGTAATGGCTGCTTCGACGGGCGCTTTTTCCTCTGCAGATAACTTGTCACCTGCTTCAGCCATCGATTTTTTTGTCGCATGAATCATTCCATCGGCTATGTTCCGAGCGCTGATAAGTTCTTCAAACTGTTTATCGGCATCTGCATTAGCCTCAGCATCCTTAACCATTTTTTCGATTTCTTCATCGGATAACCCAGAAGAAGCCTTGATCACGATTGATTGCTCTTTGCCCGTGGCTTTGTCCTTTGCTGACACATTCAAAATACCGTTTGCATCAATATCAAACGCCACTTCAATCTGAGGCATT
Organism: Gammaproteobacteria bacterium; assembly: GCA_002714245.1. GTDB lineage: Bacteria > Pseudomonadota > Gammaproteobacteria > Pseudomonadales > Litorivicinaceae > HIMB30. The sequence goes on from PAWX01000054.1 coordinate 13,330, forward strand.
CCGCGTGGAGATGGAGGGATATCTGCCAAATCAAACCGACCGAGAGACTTATTTTGCCCTGCCTGCTTGCGCTCCCCCTGCAACACGTGGATTGTCACAGCTGTTTGGTTATCCTCGGCGGTCGAGAAAACTTGGGTTTTGTTTGTCGGGATTGTGGTATTTTTTTCGATTAAAGCAGTCATCACACCACCCATGGTCTCGATGCCAAGAGAAAGCGGCGTAACATCTAGTAATAAGACATCTTTAACATCACCCGATAACACCGCTCCTTGAATGGACGCACCCATCGCAACCGCCTCGTCCGGATTAACATCGCGGCGAGGCTCCTTCCCAAAAAATGATTTGACCTTTTCTTGTACCAAAGGCATGCGGGTCTGACCACCAACGAGAATTACATCGTTAATTTCAGACGTTGAATGACCTGCATCCTCAAGTGCTTGCTTCACTGGAGCAAGCGTACGTTCCACCAAATCTTCGACCAAAGACTCAAGCTTTGCGCGGGTTAATTTTAAATTGAGGTGCTTTGGGCCAGAAGCGTCCGCCGTGATGTAGGGAAGATTTACATCCGTTTGCTGGCTTGACGATAGCTCAATCTTGGCCTTTTCTGCCGCCTCTTTCAGACGCTGCATTGCCAAAGGATCTCCCCTGAGATCCATCCCCTGATCCTTCTGAAAAGAATCAGCCAAGTAATCAATTACCCGGAGGTCAAAGTCTTCGCCCCCAAGGAATGTGTCGCCGTTTGTGGACAGCACTTCAAACTGATGTTCGCCGTCAACCTCTGCAATCTCAATAATCGAAATATCGAACGTACCTCCGCCCAGATCGTAAACGGCAATAACCGAATCTCCACGCGCTTGGTCCATCCCGTAGGCCAACGCCGCGGCGGTTGGTTCGTTGATGATACGCTTAACATCCAACCCAGCGATCTTCCCCGCGTCCTTCGTCGCTTGCCGCTGACTATCATTGAAGTATGCCGGAACTGTAATCACAGCCTCAGTCACGGCTTCACCCAGGTAATCCTCTGCAGTTTTCTTCATCTTTTTCAAAACTTCAGCGGAGATTTGTGGCGGAGCGAGCTTATCGCCGTTGACTTCGACCCAGGCATCACCATTGTCAGCGCCAACAATTTTATAAGGCACCATTTTAATATCTTTCTGAACAACTTCGTCGCCGAACTTGCGACCGATGAGTCTCTTCACTGCAAACACAGTATTGCTTGGGTTAGTTACCGACTGACGCTTCGCTGGCTGACCAACCAAAATTTCATCATCCGTATACGCAATTATTGAAGGTGTTGTCCGATCGCCCTCGGCGTTCTCAACTACCCGCGGCTTGCCTCCCTCCAATACAGCTACACACGAATTTGTTGTCCCAAGATCGATTCCGATGATCTTTCCCATGGTTATGCCTCTCTGTCCTTCCATGCCCGGATACCCGGATTAGTTATGTTGTTTATTGCGGTTTTTTAACGGTGTTCAAGTCTTCAGTTCGCTTTCGGCCTAGTAACCACGACCATCGCTGCCCGAATCACTCGCCCCTCCAACTTGTAGCCCTTCTGCATCACAGCCGTCACCGTATTTGGTTCCTGATCCTCCGACTCGACCATACTCATCGCCTGGTGTTGTTGTGGGTCGAAGCGTTCGCCAACCGGATCAATAGCCTCGACACCATGCCTTGACACTGTGTCGAGCAATAGCTTATGGGTCATCTGAGTTCCTTCGAGCATAGCCATATCGAATCCGTCTGTTGTGGTAGCTAACTCTAGTGCTCTATCCATCGAGTCGAGCACAGCAAGGAGGTCTTTGATAAACTTTTCGATTGCGTATTTGTGAGCGTTCTCGATATCGCGCTCTGCTCGACGACGACCATTCTGTATATCGGCTTGGCTACGAAGTAGTGCTTCCTTCAGCTCTTCTAACTGAGTCTCTAGACTCGCGCTATCGCCGGTATCGTATGAAGTTGCGGCAACTTGCTCAACAGTCTCATCCGCTTCTGCCGCCTCCTTCTCTGGCCTTTCATTGACTTCAGACCCATCCACTGTGCCTTTCGTGACGTCATCTTTTTTTGATGATGTTTCGTCAACCATATTCTCCTCCATGTTTGTCTTGCGAGTGAGATACACTAAGCTAAGCAACGGATGTATAAGGTCAGATCGTCGAGTTTCAACAGACAAAAAATGCTCTTACAACTGAATGTTAAAAATTTAGCTACGCTGGCTTCGGTTGACCTGGAGTTGACCAGGGGCTGTATCGCTGTGACCGGTGACACGGGGGCAGGTAAATCGCTGATTCTAGATGCTCTTGAACTCGCACTCGGCGCCCGCGCCGATACAGGACTTGTTCGCGCCGGGACTGAAAGGGCTGAAATAATCGCAGAGTTTGATATCGCGCTCTTGCCGTCTGCGAAGAAGTGGCTCCGCGATAACGAGCTCGATCAGGACGATGAGTTAGTGCTTCGACGTACGCTGAATTCGGAAGGCCGATCAAAGGCTTACGTGAATGGCACGCCGATCTCTACATCGCAACTGAGAGAATTATCTGAACAGCTGGTTTTGATGCACACGCAGCATGCAAACCAAAAATTATTACAACCTAAACATCAGCTCGAACTACTCGATGAGTTTGCAGATCAGAGCCGGGGCCGTACCGCATTTGAAACCGCTTACCGAGAATGGACGAGTGCATTATCCGCGTTGCAGACCTTGAAGGCTGACGCGTCAAAAGCAGACACGGAACGGGAGCTATTAGGATTTCAGGTTGAAGAACTCAATACCTTTAACCTTAAATGTGGCGAATTCGAGCAGCTCGATCAAGAGCAACGCCAGCTTGCGTCTGGCGATACATTTATCCGCGTAACGGAGCATTCGCTCGCGACATTATCAGGAGATGACACCGGCGGTATTATCAAACACACCGAACGATTGCTAACCGATTTTAATCAAATCGCAGACGGTCATAGCCGACTCCAAAATGCTTCCATATTGCTAGATGAGGCGGCTATTGCACTCGGCGAGGCAAGGAACGAAATACAGCACGCACGAGACCAATTTGACCTCGATCCAGAGCGTCTTCAGTTCGTTGAAGACCGTCTTGCTCAGATATTTCAGCTTGCTCGTAAGCATAAGATTGATCCAGTCCAATTAGTTCAACATCATGAAAGTCTTAAGTCACGCCTCGATGGTATTGCAGAAGCTAGTGGCCGTATCCCAGCGCTTGAAAGTGAGGTCGCACAACTTGACGCAGTTGCTCGCCAAAGAGCAACCGAATTAACTGCAATTCGATCGGCAGCAGCGGAACAACTTTCTCAAAAGGTAACCACCAATTTCCATGGACTTGGTATGGAGCATGGAATACTTGAGATCAAATTGATCCCAAATGACACAATGACGGCGACCGGCGCAGAGACAATTCAGTTTTTCTTCCAGCCAAACCCTGGACAACAAGGTGGGCCCCTTTCGAAAATCGCATCGGGTGGTGAGTTGTCAAGGGTAAGTCTTGCTATTCAAGTCATAGCGGCGACCAGATTAGCCACGCCAACTCTTGTTTTTGATGAAGTGGACGTTGGTATTGGGGGGAAAACTGCGGCCAAAGTTGGCGAGCTACTAACCGAACTTGCGTGTAATTCACAGGTTCTTGTCGTCACGCACCAGCCACAGGTCGCTGGCCAGGCAGACCAACATCTACATGTGCAAAAACAATCAGATTCAGATGTCACGATCTCAAAAGCATACCTGCTCGATCACGAACAGCGTATCGATGAAATTGCCAGAATGTTGGGGGGCCACTTCATCACCGACAGCACTCGCTCAGCGGCAGCTGAATTACTACGTGGCTAACCACCAATAAATTGACTGGCGGCCCAGTAGTATAGTGGTATACCTACGATTATATTAAAAGGAAATGTGAGTCCGAGTGAGAGGCCAAGGTAAAGACTCGGGTTCGATTCCGGTAGAGCGTGCTTCAACACCGCTGGGACCGCTATGTATGACGCCGACCCCGCCAGTACTGCGAAAAGCGTGGCATTGGCAACCGACAAACCCCCTGCCCAAGAGAGCAATAACGCTATGGACGCATGAGTGATCGGCGCGAGCACCCCATAGAATGCCAAACGCTTCGGAACGTTACGCAGGTCTGTCAGCCTTTTCGCCGTTGCAACACCCATATCCAGTAGGAAGAACGCGAGCATGCCTTTGAAAATCATACCCGTGAAAGGATCCATAATCGTTTTGCCAGAGCCACCGGTGATAATTCCAATCACCATGGCACCTAATAATAAAATCTGAGCGCCCTCAGTAAAGGATTCCTTAAGAACAGCTGAAAGCCCAGCATGCTCTTGCCGCGCCTCTTGGCTCCGATACAAATTGGCCATCAGAATTGCAAAGATAATCGCTGGAGATTCCATAAGAGCCATCGCCGCCGCCATGTGGCCACCATATTCAAGACCATTGGTCTCCAAAAACTGAGTCGCAGTGATGAACGTTACGGCGGATACCGAGCCATAGGTAGCAGAAATTGCAAGTGCATCCAGTGGTTTAATAACACGCGTCAAGAGCACAAAACTCAAAAATGGGATCGTTAGCGCCAACCCTACTGCGAAGATCAGATCTCTCAAGATCGTAGGATTAAATCCACTCTCAGCAAGCGAAAACCCGCCCTTCAAACCGAGCGCCATTAGCAGATAAAGAGACAAGAAACGGGCTATTGCACCGGGCACTTCAAGATTTGAGCGGACAAGGCCCGCGAACAATCCGAGGATAAAAAAAAGAACACTTGGGTCTAGAAGAGGGCTCGATTCCATTAGGTTTGCATAATACAATCAGCATTAGGGCACGTAACATAAATTACATGCGTATGATCGACTATTTCGAATCCGTGGTCTTTGGCTATTTTCTCCTGCAATGCCTCAATCTCAGGACTGACATATTCAATCACTCTGTGACATCGAATACAGACCATGTGGTCGTGGTGATCATCTGGCTTCAACTCGAAGACGCTTGTCGTTGCGTCAAACTGATGGCGCTCCACTAGTCCTGCCTCCTCAAATTGAGTCAAGACGCGGTAAATCGTTGCTAAATTCACATCTATGCCTGATTCATAGAGTTTTCGATAAACGACCTCAGCCGACATATGCTCACCTTCGTTGGACAGCAAGAGTTGCAAGACATGAATTCTTGGCAACGTCGCTTTTAAACCCACTTTTTTCAATTCGTCAGTTTCGTATTGCATGATCAATGGACTCATTTGCTAGTCATCTTTATCATTCTGCCAAGAATTTCTGTAGGAAGATATTAATGCGCCCGATTTCCATCCACATTATTTTTGCCACGCTTGTACTAGCAGGGTGCAGTTTTCCCGGCATCCACAAGGATCAAGTTAAGCAAGGAAACCAGCTAATCACCGAGCGGGTTGAACGTTTGGAAATAGGTATGACCAGAGATCAGGTTCAGTTCCTCCTGGGATCACCAATCACAGTCAACACTTTCAATCCAAACCGCTGGATTTATTTGGAACGCATAGATTTCGACGGGAAAGTACAGCAAAATAATTATCTGATTGTAAACTTTAAGGACGATTTAGTTTTTGATTTTCAGCGCGAGTCCGGCGGTTCTCCTTCGGATCCGCTATCAAAGATCGATACAACTCCACCCGATCGCCCGGACGAAGGATCATGGTGGTGGCCTTTTTAACACGGACACCAAATACACCCATTGAAATTGTTTGAAGATCAATTTCAGGGAAGAGTTCAGCCAGACCCGATTGTTCTGCAGCCTGGTAAACAGTCGTGCCTTCACTTACATCTAAATCAATGGTGTGCTGACGATCAGCCTTTGCATAAACCACCTTTATTTTCACGAGTCATTGTCCATAAAGCTGATCCGCACGATCGCAAAATGCATCAACCAGGCTGCCAGCAATTTGCGAGAATATAGCGCCGATAGCCACAGCGATCAGACGGCCCGCGAATTCAAATTCAAGGTCTAGACAGACGCGACAAGCTTCCGATCCAACAGCTTCAAAGCGCCAATGACCTCCAAGCGATTTGAACGGACCCTCGACGAGGGACAGATCAATACGTTCCGGCGGCGTCAGCGTGTTCTTGGTTGTAAAAAATTGCCGAATACCACCCCTCTGTATGCACAATTCTCCGATAATTGTCGTGTCTGTTGCCTCGACAACACGGGCGTCGCCGCACCACGGTAAAAATTCTGGATACCGTTCAAAGTCATTGACCAAGTCAAACATTTGTTCTGGAGTATGAGACACTAGGGCGCTCCGTGAAATTTTAGGCATCCGTTCCCCAACTGTTTTACCAATCAACAAATATACGTAAAGTCGCGCGCCATGGCCAAAAAATCAAAAAGCAACAGTAACCAAATCGCGCAGAATAAGCGCGCACGATTTGACTACCATATCGATGAAACATTCGAGGCTGGCATGCAACTCCACGGCTGGGAAGTGAAATCTATAAGAGCCGGCAAAGCCAATCTGAGTGATACCTACGTTATCGTTCGGAATGGTGAGGCGTTCCTGTTGAATTCACAAATCACTCCACTCGAATCCGCATCAACGCACGTCATAGCGGATCCAACTCGTACCCGAAAGTTACTTTTGCATAAAAAAGAATTAGCAACGATTCACGGCGCTCTCAGTCAGAAAGGACATGCATGCGTTCCCCTGGAGATGTATTGGAAGGGTCCCTTGGTAAAAATAAAAATTGGTCTCGCGCGGGGTAAAAAGCAGCATGACAAAAGGGATACCATTCGGGACCGTGAGTGGAACATTGAAAAGCAGCGTGCCGTGAGACACCGGGCTCGCTAGTGACAGAAGCAGACTGGGCGAAACTGGCCCTACTCTGTCTTGCTGGAGCCGCATCTCCCGGTCTGTCATGGCTACTGATTTTATCAATGTCAGCAGCTCGGGGTATGCGGGTTGGCATTAGTGGAGCCATCGGGCATGGGCTTGGGATCACAATCTTTGCCTTGACCACTGTCTTCGGACTTTCTGCATTACTAATTGCGATGCCCGACCTTACTACAGCTCTCACATTCTTAGGCTTGTTTCTGCTTCTTTATTTTGGATACCAACTTATCACTGCCGGTTCACCGGCCTTGCCCGAGCGATTGACCACGCAAGGAGGATTCATCGCCGGTTTTTTTATCGCCATTATAAATCCAAAGGTTTTGGTTTTTTTCTTAGCCGTATTTGGACCTTTTGTCGAGCCCACACATTCTGTAAAAACACAACTTTTGATGGGAGCTCTCGCAGGCGGAATTGATACACTCGTATACATGTGCGTCGCCATCACCGGGATGGCATTGAGACAGGCGCTCGACGCAAACCGCATTCGACTCATCAATCGGATTATTGGGTACCTTCTTATTCTCTCAGGACTCTGGATTTTCACCCAAGAGATTTCAAATTTAATCGAAATAGTCGATAATTGACCGTACGGGGACGATATGGATTCGACGCCGGTTACAAAACCAAATGTGCATGCCGAGTAGTTCTACAGTGCTCGTAAACCCAACTGTGGACTCGTTAGCTATAACTGCCAACGACGAAAACTACGCTCTAGCAGCATAAGCTAGACCCTGGATCGGGATCGTCTCTGGTCTTTATCAACAGGGTTCGAAACAGAGACTCGCTTCAACGCTTTGTCCGAGGTGAAGAAGCTAAATTTTTATTGGACTCGGAACGGCAATCCCTGTGCGTTGGGAGACCCAGACTTAAATGAAAAAACGCGACTAAGCATGTAGAGCGTTTGGTAGCGGACTGACGGACGCGGGTTCAAATCCCGCCGTCTCCACCATAATCACGTCTAAGGCTGCCTCAGGGCAGCTCTTTTTTGATAATCTGATAAATTTACTTTAGTGTATATGCACTTAATAGGAATGATTATGGTTGATACGGATTTTAGGCGTCTGCAAAACTGCGCGTGCTTTAATGTTCGCAAGACTAGTCGGATGATCACTCAGTTGTTTGATCATGCCTTAAAACCATCGGGCATCAAGGCAACCCAGTTTACGCTTTTGGCAGTTCTGGCTAACGAACGAGAGATGACCCAAGGCACGATGACGATCAAGGAATTGTCTAACTCACTAGGTATGGAACGAACCACTTTGACACGTGGGCTCGTCCGTTTGGAGAGAGAAGGACTTATCAAAAAACATCAAGGCGACGACGGTAGGCAGCGATTTGTTGCACTCACACCCACGGGACTAAAGCGGCTAACTGATGCGATACCCTTTTGGGAGGAAGCGCAGGCTACTATGGAGAAAGGGTTAGGTGATAACTTCTCCGGATTTTTGGCTACGTTGGAAACAGCAGTGAAGTCGCAACAAATTAGGCACTAGCTGGCTGAGACAAACGGTTCCCTCAAGCATAAATTTCAAGTAATTAAGTGTATATACACATAATATCGAGGTACAAAATGACTGAAGAGATAAGTAATAAAGCGTATCGATTTTTTGAAATCGTGACGTTAACGCTTCTTCAATTTTAAATGTAATTTTTTTAGGAGAGTAGATACGTGGCAAGTAGTGAAAAGTTCTTCTTGGAAGATGGTTCCTTTATTCGGTACAAAAAATCTGGATCTGGTAAGCCTTTGGTTTTGCTCCACACGATCAGAAACCGACTAGAATATTTTGATCAAATTATGCCCTTATTAGAAGATTCATATACGGTGTACGCTCTGGACCTGCCGGGCTTTGGAGCTTCGCCTGTTAGCAAAGCGGTCAATTATGATGAACCATACATGTCGGATGCGTTAGCTGAATTCATCGTGAAAAATAAACTCAATAAATTGATTTTGGCTGGGGAGTCAATCGGAGGGGTATTGTGCACTTCAGTTGCCGTAAAGCTTCCAAAGCAGGTTGAGCAAATATTTGTATTCAATCCTTATGACTACGATACAGTTTTTGGCGAAGGTGTTCGTCGCGCAAATCCGTTTGCGCGTTTTATCATTTGGAACATGAGCTTGCCAGTCTTGGGGAATCTTTTCGCTGCCCTCGAGAATAGGCTAATCATATGGGGCATTTTTCGGGGTGGTGTCTACAATAAAAAAGCTATCACTTCGAAGTATCTAACATTACTCACCTCCTCGATAAGAAAGCCCGGGAATGTTTATCATACCAGGAATGTTTTTCTAAATTTCAAATCCTGGACAAGCGCAAAAAAACGGTATCAAGAACTCAAGATTCCAACCACCCTGGTTTATGGTGATCACGACTGGTCAACAACAAAGGAAAGAAGCGACAGCCGAGCATTGATGAATCCAAAGAATTATATTGAGTTGGTAAATACGGGGCATTTTTCTTTCTTGGAAGCACCCGAAAGTGTCGCAGACATCATTAAATCCGAGACCAAAGCTGGCAGCTAAGCTCTCCTACTTGCCAGAATTGCGCTCACAAGATAGAAACTGCCGGAGCCGAGGGTATCTGCAAACCTACCAATATAGGCTATAGCTGGCTGATGCAAACGGTTCCTTCAAGCATAAATTTCAAGTAATTAAGTGTATATACACATAATACCGAGGTACAAAGTGACTGAAGAGACAAATAATAAAGCCTATCGATTTTTTGAAATCGTGACGTTATTAATACTTGGGTTTACGATAACTTGAAATTACAGATTGCTGATATTTTTCAAGAATTTGCCCAAAAGCAAAACTCGCAGTCTCTCCAAGATAATCAATGAAGTTTTTTTGCAAATGTTCAGTTAGCTCGGTTGGTAATTCTAATCTTCCTGATTCTTTTGTTCGGGATAGTAGCTCTGTTAATTCAAGAATTTGGTCTGACTTGAGCCGTTCCATTGCCGATCTCGAACCCCATTCACGAGCGGATTTTAGCCCCTCTATGACGCCGTCTACAACCGGATATTCCTCATTTTCAACACACGCCGTTTCCAGAATACTCAATATTTTATTGATGCTTTGATGAATTTCTAACGTCTCATAAAAGCTCGGATTTGCAACGACTTTTTGGGACCGAGAGCTTTCGGGTCGAGACATCTTCAGCATTCTTTCATATGCAATCCAAAATGATTCCTCGTTCTCCTTGAATAGTTCCATAGGAAGAATAACCACCTCGGCCTCAAACTGTTCCCAGTACGCTACCAGGGCTCTCAGATCTAAATTTTTCTCTATCGATACTCTAAAATCACTTATATATTCGTCAGGGCCCAGAGATCCGCCCTCTTTGAGCGATTGGGAGTAGGCAGAGCGAATCCAATCTATTGGATTTCTTATTATAATAAGAATCTTATCGGCAAGCGGCCCAAACATGGTTGCTAATAACTTCTGACGTTTAGGGATATGTTCTGATAGTTCGGGCGATTGGCAAAGCCAGCTAGAAGCTAGTCCCTCCCCACTCAAGACTTGCAGTTTATCATTGGCTTCAAAACCGAAAGGTAGTGGTGTGCCTTCCAATTGAGCAACTAAGCCATCGATATCATTTCTATATTCATTAAAAAATGAATCGGTTTTGTCAGTTATCCCTTTAAGATTCTTTTCCACGTAGTTATCAGAATTTCTCCAAAGCATCTGAAGAGTTGTGGACATAGATTTTGCAAGGCCGATATGGATTAGTTTTTTAGGTTTTTTCATTGATCAATATTTCCGATGATTGTCGCACTGGGCCTCTGATTGATCTGAGCCTAATATTTTCACCTTGATTCGACTATACCGTCTCATATGATATAAAAAGCAAACTTCCTGAATTACAGCGAATTAGGTTCCTGATTATTCGTGTTTATAAAGATTAAGGAAAAGGCTATACCCCCGCAAATGAACTCGATAATTATCGTCTTATCTAATATTCCTTTAAATTTTAACCAATAACCTCTTTCTTTCATGATCCAGAAGAACATTTCAGTTTTTGGATTAAACTTTGCAAGGTAACGCTCAAGTTGTGCGTATTTGCGAGCGCCCATCCGAAAGTCTCTATGATTATTGGCATTTCAACATTCCTGATAATGAGCACCGAACCCCGGAAAAACCATCATCAGGTTTGTATTTAAAAAAGCACGGAAAAAATTTAACTGATTTGTTTCATACTCGGAAGATATGACTATCCGACTCACCGCCCAATCCTAAGGGTCGGTCAGGGATAGCTGTAGATCGATGAAGGACGACAGTGGCGGAAGGCATGCAGGGTTGGCTGACTACTAGGCAAGTATCTTTGACATAAAATAATGTTATATTTTTGTAGGCTGAAACTTATCTAGATTTATAATTTTCGGGTGTCAATCGGTAAGCGTGCGGTTTCAGTCCCCAACGTCCCGCCGCATACCATGATAAAAATAAAACCGTATTTTCAATTAGTTAAAGTCCTGTCATGGGCCAGTCGATGAGGTATGTATTAATCCTCAATAGCCCTATCTGAAGCGAAGAACCTTTGAAAATTACTTCTTTGGAAAAAAAAATTGGAAATTGCCTTCATTTATTGAAGTCAATCTATTTTGTGCTACCTTTCGCCTCCTGAGCTTCTCGACAGAACATTTGCGGAGAAATGAGATGACGGATCGTACTGCGAGCGGTAGCCTTGACGTTGCTACCGTGCTTTATCGGTTTATTACTGATGAGGCGGTCCCAGGCACTGGCATTGATGCTCGTGAATTTTGGACTGCGATAGACGCCCTAATTCATGAGCTTGCTCCCATTAATCGCGAACTTGTTGCTAAACGAGACGTGTTGCAAGAAAAAATAGATTCCTACCATAAGTCTCGCAACGGTCAGCCCCACAATGCTACTGAATATAAAGCGTTCCTCGAAGAAATCGGTTATCTGTTGCCTGAACCACAGAACGTATCTGTAACAACAGAAAATGTTGACCCCGAAGTTGCAACCACGGCAGGACCTCAGCTGGTCGTTCCGGTAATGAACGCCCGGTATGCGTTGAATGCAGCTAATGCGCGCTGGGGTAGTCTATACGGTGCGCTTTATGGGACAGACGTCATTTCCAACGATGGTGATGCATCCCCTGGACTTGAATATAATCCCATTCGTGGTGAAAAAGTCATCACATTCGCAAAAACCTTCCTCGATCAAACCTTTTGCCTTGAGAGTGGAACCCACGCTGATGCAACGTCTTACAAGGTTATAAGTGGTTCACTCAAAGTTAACCTTCCTACCGGACTGGTTGGATTGAAAAACCCTGAACAATTTGTTGGACATCAAGGCGATGAAGGTTCACCAACCGCGGTGGTACTCAAAAATAATGGTCTGCACGTTGAGATTCAATTTGACAAAGCAAGGCCCGTCGGTAATTCAGATCCAGCCGGTATTGCCGACATGCTTATCGAATCAGCATTGACCACCATCATGGACTGCGAAGACTCAGTGGCGGCTGTCGATGCTGAAGATAAAGTACTTGTGTACAAAAATTGGCTCGGTCTGATGAAAGGTGATTTGACTGAGTCTGTGTTCAAAAATACAAAAAATATTGTTCGCCAACTCAGCAAGGATCGTGTTTATAAAGATCCTGAAGGCGGGGAATTAACGTTGCCCGGACGTTCGCTGATGTTTATTCGTAATGTCGGCCATTTGATGACTAATGGGGCAATTCTAGATAAAAATGGCCTTGAGGTACCTGAAGGAATCCTTGATGGTATCTTCACGACACTAATCGCAATTCACGATCTTAAGCGTGTTAACAACAAGAATTCACGTGAAGGCTCTATTTATATTGTGAAGCCGAAAATGCACGGCCCAGAAGAGGTTGCTTTCACGAACCGTCTGTTTAGCTCAATCGAGGATATATTGAGGCTCCCTCGTCACACTGTAAAGCTAGGCATCATGGACGAGGAGCGTCGGACTACTGTCAACCTGAAAGCATGCATTAACGCAGCAGCCGACCGCGTTGCTTTTATTAACACTGGTTTTTTAGATCGGACAGGCGATGAGATGCACACGTCCATGCACGCCGGACCAATGATCCGCAAAGTGCATATGAAAAGAGCCACATGGATATCCGCATATGAAAATTGGAATGTCGACATTGGATTAGAATGTGGACTTCAGGGAAAAGCTCAGATCGGTAAAGGTATGTGGGCAATGCCAGATCTAATGGCAGCCATGGTCGAACAAAAAATCGTGCATCCGCAATCGGGAGCGAATACCGCCTGGGTTCCTTCTCCGACCGCCGCGACTTTACATGCTCTGCACTACCACCAGATTGACGTACTTGCTGTGCAGAACGAAATGAAAGGCAGTCGTCGGAATACGGTTGATGAAATACTCGAAATACCACTACGCGAAAATCCAAACTGGTCACCCGAGGTGATTCAGCAAGAGCTCGATAGCAATGCGCAGAGTATCCTCGGTTATGTAGTTCGTTGGATAGATCAGGGAATCGGCTGCTCAAAGGTCCCAGATATAAACAATATTGGCTTGATGGAGGACCGAGCAACGCTCCGTATTAGCTCCCAAGCAATTGCAAACTGGTTGACGCACGGGATTACTAGCGAGCTCCAAGTGCGAGAGACCATGGAGCGGATGGCCAAAGTGGTGGATGGTCAGAATGCAACTGATCCAGCCTACCAACCGATGGCACCCCATTTTGATCAATCCATTGCTTTTAACGCTGCGCTCGATTTGGTTTTGAAAGGTGTAGATCAACCAAACGGCTACACGGAGCCTGTCCTTCATCGTCGTCGTTTAGAACTTAAACAAAGCGCCTAGCAAAACTTGACACACCCTTGTGTGGGCGCATATTTATATCGCGCCTTGCCGGAGGGATGTATGTCAAAAACGATAATACGATACTGTTTCATTGCATTGACCTGCTTCATTCCTCCAACGATGCAGGCTACGGAAAGTCCAGAACCCGTCCAACAGGTCACTTCGTTTGACACATTCGAGCTACCTGAATGGTTCAAAATTAGCTTCCTCGATCTGTCGGAAGACAACCTCGAGGCCGTGGAGTCGAACAAACATTTAGTTATATTTTTTTGGCAAGACTTTTGCGGATACTGTAAAGATACCATCGAAAAAAATCTTACCCAACAATCCATCCGACAAATGTTTGATGAATATTTTGAAGTGGTTGCACTTAACATTTGGGGTTCAAAAGAGGTCTTCGGGTTAGGTGGTGAAGTAACGACTGAAAAGGATATAGCGCGTGCACTCGAGGTCCAGTTCACGCCGACAATCATCTTTTTTGATTCAAACGGTAAACCGGTTCTCCGACTGAATGGCTATGTATCGCCCGCAGAGATGAAAGTTGCTCTCGCCTATGTACATGCGGAAAGGTACTATTCACAAACCATTTTTGAATATCTGGCGGCAAACAAACCCAAGTCAGTAAATGCTTCTCTAAATTCTCAACCGTTTATTCAGGTTGACGACGATCTAGATGCATCGGGCCAACCAAGAGCAATTTTATTTGAACAGACGAACTGCCCAGATTGTGATCTTTTTCACCGCTGTGTATTGTCACTTGATGCAGTGAGAGATCGATTCGAACCGTTCCACACTGTACAACTTAATATGTGGTCAAAAGCCCCTGTCATTACCCCGTCTGGTGACATGACGACCTCGCGTGATTTCGCCCGAGACTTGAAGATCACATATGCTCCCAGCTTGGTATTATTCGATACCGAGGGTCACGAAATTATCCGTGTTGAATCGCAACTGAGGAGCTTCCACACAGAGGCAGTTCTTGAGTATGTCGCTCGAGGTGTATACAAGCGCGAACCAAACTTCCAACGGTATATCGAGGAACGTGGCGACATCATCCGGTCCAAAGGCGAACAAGGGAAAACGATGAGTACTCGCGATATATGTCCTGAACTATACGAATAACATTCTAGGCCCGCTACGTGTATACTTTCGCCCGCGGCAGGGGCGCACAAGCTGAGAAGTACCCTTCGAACCTGATCCGGTTAACACCGGCGTAGGAAGCCATTAGCAACAAACCTTCCTTTTGTTGACCTACTGCACGCAACTTTTGATCAGGAGGCAACAATATGCATATCAAAATTTATCTCCAAACACTTGTCACCATGCTGTCACTACTGGTGAGCTCAATGAGTCATGCTGCAAAAGAAGAGATAACCGTACTTTTAGATTGGTTTATCAACCCAGACCATGCGCCACTGGTAGTGGCTGAACAGACAGGGTTATTTGATAAGGCAAGTCTGAATGTAACTCTGGTAGAGCCCGCGGATCCATCGTTACCCCCCAAGTTGGCCGCCGCAAAAAAGGCCGATGTCGCCATCAGTTATCAGCCCTCATTGATGGTGGACCTAAATAATCAGCTTCCTTTGATGCGAATTGGGACGATCGTCAACAGCCCACTGAATTCGCTGGTGGTACTCGCTGACTCAGGGATTCAACGTATTTCTGACCTCAAGGATAAAACTGTTGGATTCTCAGTCGGAGGCTTCGAGGACGCAGTCCTAGGAGCTATGCTGGAGTCTCAGGGTCTGACTCTCGATGACGTGAATCTGGTAAATGTCAACTTTGCACTTTCACCATCTTTGTATGCTGGAAAAGTCGATGCTGTTATTGGTGCATTCCGAAATTTCGAACTGAACCAGATGGACATTGATGGTCGTCCCGGTCGTGCATTTTATCCAGAAGACTACGGTGTTCCCGCTTACGAGGAACTTATCCTTGTAACTCACCCAGACTTTGCGGGAACAGACAAACTAGAGCGATTCCTCACCGTTCTTGATCAAGCGACACACATGATCATCAACGATCCGGAGACGTACTATCGCTCGTTTGTCAGTTTCCGGCCCGATGACCTGGACAACGAACTAAATCGTAGAGCCTGGCGTGATACGTTGCCGAAACTTGCTCGTGAAACTCGTCACACTGATCCAAACTCCTGGAATCATTTTGCACGTTTCATGAAGGACAGAGACCTCATTGATAATATCCCCGATCAAAAGACCTATCTCTTTCCTTAAGGAGCCTAATGAGCGACGTCTTTAATATACTTACCCCGGTCCTTGTGCTGGGGATGATCGGGTACGTTGCCACACGGCTTGGCTTCTTTAAGAGTACTCATCGCGATGGTTTATCTAAGTACGTCTTTGATTTCGCCGTTCCGATGCTCTTATTTTCAGCAGTCGTTCAACTTAACCCACCTAAAGTTTCGACGATCAATTTATTCGCCAGTTATTACATCCCGCTTGCGTTGGTGTTCATGGTGGGCTTGTTTATTAGTTGGCTAATATTTAAGCGTTCGGCCGTTGAGGGCATAATTATCGGACTCGGCGCCTCCTTTTCAAATACTGTCTTGCTAGGTATACCCCTGATTCCCCGTGCGTTAGGTGAGGATGCTCTGTTCCCACTACTACTTCTGATATCAGTGCATGGCATAACCATTTTTACAGCTGTGACAGTGGCTATAGAGATCGCCCGCGGCAGGGATAAAGGGCTTTTCAACCTACCAAAACAGGTTCTCCTCGGTCTCATATCCAATCCCCTGATCGTCAGTTTAGTAGCGGGCTTCTTGTGGAAACTAACAAACATCGGGCTCCATCCGGTTGCTGCTGATATGTTTCACCTCGTTTCAACCAGTGTAGTCCCAGCGGCCCTGTTTATTCTTGGTAGTTCATTGGCTAGCTATTCAATTTCCGGCTCCGTCGGGCCCGCGGTTCTGATTACTGTACTGAAAAATACTGTCCACCCGGGAGCTGTATTCTTTTTAGGTTCTTGGTTGGGTCTCAGCACACTCTGGCTATCGGTAGCAACGATGTTGGCCGCGATGCCCACCGGCATGAATATGTACCTTTTTGCAAGTCGCTATCAAGTATCACCGTCAACAGCGACAACCAGTATCTTTATTTCGACCATCTCGTCGATCGTCACGATTAGCGTCGTTATCGTAATGCTCGAGAATGGTTAGGGTTCAATCAAAATCGCTCTAAAGTCGTTGACGTTTGTCCCAGTCGGACCAGAAACCACCGAACAATTAACAGATTGAAAGAAAGTGTGCGCATCTTGGCGTAAAAGGGCATCCCGATGATCTAGTCCCACCGCCTTCGATTTTTCAAGGGTCTCGTCGTCGATACAGGCTCCGGCAATTTCTGCGGCTCCGTCAACACCATCGGTATCACAAACGATTGCGGAAATACCTCGGGCTCCATCTAACGCATCAAGCAGGGCCAATGCGAAATGCGCATTAGGACCACCGATACCGGTACCTGTCACCTTGACCGTGGTCTCACCCCCAGACAACAAGCATAGTGGCCGGTCCAATTTCTGATGACGCTGCTGCCATAGTGCTGTCTCTGCCATCACGCGAGCAATAGTTTCCGAATCACCCTCGATCGCATCGCCCAAGACCCAACAGTCCACCCCTTGCGACTCGATGAATGACTTAGCGGCTCCTAACGATTGTGACGGCGCAGCCACAATGGTGGTTTTCACTCGTCGAAAGCAGTCTGAATCGGGCGCTGGTGTTGCGTGTTTCGCATCGTTCAGCCATGGCAGAAGCTCGTCAAGAATATCGATCTGGTGACGGGCTAACACATCGATCGCATCTTGTTGATTTGTGTTCGCGGGAACGGTGGGCCCTGAAGCAATAAATTCGGCACGGTCTCCAGGTACATCTGAAACTAGGAAATTCAATACCTGGCCTTGACACACCTCTGCAAGCCGACCGCCCTTGACCAGCGACAGTTGCTTACGCACCGTATTCAACTCCGAAATCGTCGCCCCTGACACCAACAATGCCCGGTGGGTGCGCATTTTAAGGTCTGGATCCATCGATGGCAGTGGCGCTGACATCAGGGCCGAACCACCACCCGATATCAAACAAACGAGCCGATCCGATGGGCCGATTGATCGTGCTAACTTAAACGCTTGTTCAGCAGCAGCGAGACTGCCTGCATTCGGAACAGGATGGGAGGCCTCGATAACATCGAGACTGGTGTTGATTTTGTGACCCTTCGGAACAATACACAGCCCATCAATCGCACCGAGGCACTGGGCGGCAACAGTAGCTTGCTGCGAAGCAGCTTTGCCAACCACCAGAAACGCTGTTCGACCCTCGATTGGCTCTAATTGGGTTAGGTGGGGGACGAGGCAACTAGCCTGGGCAGCGTGTACTGCTTGATCAAAGGCAGCTCTCAGCAAATCCTTTGGGCTCAAAGGGCTCGCACCGATTGAGATTCGATGGTTTCTGTTAACCCAACTCTGACAACATCGATCGCAAAAGTACCAATTATCATGACTGCAACAAAGAGCGCGAAAGACTCAATAGAGGGCTGGGAGCCAGAGAGATTTATAGCATCTGTAACCGCTAATACGGCAGCGATAGGCACGATACAATCCTTCGACAGCCCAACCAATTTCATACTAAGTTCATCCATCTAGACGACCATGCCACGCCCAACGTATACGTACACATGACTCGGGGACTCTGCGATGGGTTTGAGTTATGACGTGATGAAAGCTAATGAGCTTAGAAATTGTGACTAAACATATAACCATTTAAGATGATAATCGCATCCCATCAGAATGCTAGCATCATAATAGTCGCAGCCATCACGATCAGCATTAGTGCAAATCCCGTATCGCCATGAGTTAGTTCTTTCAACAACTTCATTTCATTCCTCCTGAAAAACAAGGTTATACCAAACTTCGCAGAAAAAATTTAGTAATCGCGAAAGATTAATTCTGTGCCGATTAACGAGCAATACCGAGCTCCAGCACGTTGTTAATCTATTTCAGTTCTGATGACCTTATGAATAAACTCATATTTGTCCTTTTTCTTTTTACTATAACTCAGCGTGAGCGTAGATCGGCCGAAGATCAGGACGCTGTTCGGTAAGATGGGTCCAAACCTCTAAGAAGTGTTAAAGAGAGCAGACACAAAAGGGCCCGGTCTCCCGGGCCTTCCACAGCTAAGCGTCGCTCTCGATAAGCTTTCCAGTCTCGATCGAAATTGCGCGAGGTTTTAAGGCCTCGGGTAATTCCCGATACAGTTCGATGTGCAACAAGCCATGTTCGAGGTTTGCACCTTTAACGTAAACATGGTCTGCCAACTGGAACTTGCGCTCGAAGCTTCGTGTCGCGATGCCACGGTGCAGGAACTTCTGCTCATCTTCCGTTTCCGATTTTTCCCCAGAAACAGAGAGCTCATTCTGTTTAGATTCGATCGACAACTCATCGTCAGTGAATCCAGCTACAGCCATCGTGATCTGGTACTCATCATCACCTGTTACTTCGATGTTGTACGGCGGATATCCTGCACTCTCGAGACGATTCGCATTCTCAAGCATGCTTGCTAAACGATCGAAGCCAATTGCGGTGCGATATAAGGGTGAAAGGTCTACTGTCATGTGATCCTCCTAAAGCGATCAGATTGTTTACTCTTCTTAACGACAGAGCTATTGATTTGCTGGGACCCATTTTGGCATCCCTCTTAAAATATATGATCACTTCAGAATTTTTCAAGCATCGGGGTTTAGACGCCTTTCTCGATTTTTACCGGTCAGATAATAGAGGATAGGAACAACGAAAAGGGTCAGTATCGAACTGAAACCAAGACCCCAAACAATTGCCGTGGCGACTGGACCCCAAATTAGTGAGGAACCACCAAGCCCGGCGGCCAAAGAAAATAATCCAGCGATCGTTGTCATTACAGTGATTACGATTGGTACGACTCTCCTCCGCCCGGCATACAAAGTCGCATGTTTCAAGCTCATCCCCGAAGTCAGGCGATCGTTTGCTGCACTGATTAGGACGATCGCAGAATTTACTGCAATCCCAGATAACGCGACTACTCCGTATAAGGTGTACAGAGACAACGGATTACCCGTCACAAACAAGCCCAAAACTACGCCAGTAAATGCAAGCGGTACCGTCACCAGAATCAGTAATGGCTGACCGTAACTTCTGAACTGTGTTCCCAAAATGAGATACATCACTCCAATTCCAAACAAAAACAAGATACCTATAGAATCTAAACTTTCCTGAATATCATCTAGTTCACCTGAGAAATCCAAATTTACGTTCGGGTAAGATGATTGGAATTGAGTCCAGGCATCCATCACTGCCTGATTGGCGCTTACGGTGTCGGTCAGCTCCGANTTAATATNTGCCTCTACGGTAATCGTNCGTCTGAAATTATAGTGTCGAATGGTAGCNAGTGCAGGTGACCGCTCAGCATCAACNAGCTCNCTTAATGAGATCATCTCTCCTGAAACTGTTGGCAACTGCACTGCTAACAACTTCGAGGGCGAAGAGAACTGNCCATCGGCAGCCACNACTCGGATNTCAACGGTCTCTCCTTGNTCCTGAACNGATTGAACGATCTCGCCATCNACNAGAATCCGAATATTCCGAGCAATNATTTCNGGGCTAATCCCAGATCGNGCAACTTGGTCAGGTTCCAGCTTAAGTTGNAACGCNAGCCGACCANCCTGCGCATCATCAACAATNTCCCTGATNCCGGGGGTCTGACCGAGAATNTTTCTGANTTTATCAGCAGCTGAGCGGAGTTCTGNAAACTCAGAACCACGNACTTTAATNGAAATNGGCTTCGCCGCNGGTGGTCCGCCNGCCANCTCNAGAAAAGTAACATTTGAGGGACCAGGNACCTGNAGGANGANCTCTCGCATGCCTTCAATNATCTCTGAAACCTCCCGTCCNTCNGGATTCAAGCCAACCAGCACCTGACCCCTATGACTTCCNCGNAGCGGCTCCGTTTCCGTGAATTGCTGACCAGCGTANGTGACAATTCCTCGCGCCTCNTNGGTTTGTAGATTAGATCGCACGACTTGCTCAACCGCGAGAGCTAGGTCNAGNGTNCGCTCAAGTTGCGTGCCTGACTCTGTCTCGATATTGACATAGAAAACCCGGATNGGATCAGATGCAAAGAAATCTGCTCGAATTTNNCCACTNGCCAACAANCCAACCGCNCCNCNCANCGCGATTCCAGAAATCGCCAGTGTCACGATCGGACGCCNCATCNCACNNATNANTAAACNANNATAGNTNTGCCGGATACCGCGATTNAGCCGNGTACGGAACCGCTGCNTNCGGCCTNNANGATCCATGGTCACGCCAGAGCCGAGCANNTGGCTGGGNAGCATCCAGAATGCTTCTATCANACTNATCAACAGNGCGATTGAGACCACCAANGGAATAACCATCATAAATTTNCCGAGAATTCCCGGTAGNAGCATCANAGGCATAAACGCAGCGACGGTGGTTAATACAGCAGCCGTTACTGGCGCTGCCGTCTCANACAANGCGTCAATCACTGCATCAATCCCAGANAATCCNCGCTCAANTCGGTAGTAAATNGCCTCAACNACAACTACTGCATCNTCAACCANCATACCAAGCGCAATCACGACCCCGAGCAGTACNGTGACGTTCAGTGTCTGATCCATCCCCTGCAANATCCAGAAGGTACCNGCNAGNATGAAGGGAATACCGATCGCNGTAAGTGCCGCGATTTTAATCCCCAAAAATATCCANGCGACAATCANGACCAAGATCANACCAATCAANGCATTANTNTGCATGATCGTCAGGGCTTTCCGAGTAGGAATTGTTTGATCNTCGATCAAAACAAGCNTAGTACCTGTCACNGACTCAAGTTCGTTTCTGGNACTGATATAGGCCTTNACTTCATCGACGAGTTCGAGNGTATTGGNNCCTTCGGCTTTCATGACGGCCAACAGCACAGCNGGTNAGCCTCTATANCGAACGAGTTCCGACCGCTCCGCCTGTGTNCGAGTGACTCGGGCAACATCACCAATTCGCAGGCTGCCGTCTAGTCCTAAAATTGGAAAACGATTTAAATCAAAGGCATCTGTTGATTTACCNTTTAACCTTACCAGCCAGTTAGATCCTGCAACGTCNAGCTCGCCNGCAGCCAAGTCNTGAAAATAGGTTTGNACGGTTGTGGCTANATCGGATGGCGCAAGCCCAAGGGCGGCAAGCCGNGTGGCATCAAATTCGATCCTAATCTCTGGANCAGCCATGCCTTGGGTNTCAATTCGATCNATAAGTTCGCGGCGTTCNAGTTCTTTCTCGATNAGGACCGCCTGCTCACGAAGACTGTCATCATCACCGGATCCAACCAGCGCNATNGTTGCCGCAGGGAANGCATTCGANGAGGTNATCTCAATAAATATTGGATCCCCNGCTTCCTCNGGAAAACTNCCCTCCGCTGCGTTAACTTCACGGCGCAGNTCACCCAGCCGGCGTTCGAATACANTCTCTGGAANNTCTTCAAAGCGGANCAGAATCGANGCCAANCCTTCTCTTGAATAACTNGANACAAAATCGAGGTNGTCNACTCTCTGGATNGCCTCTTCAATTGGGTCGGTAATCCGACTCTCTACNTCGAGCGCAGCTGAGCCAGGCCACGNNACTGTNATAACTATCCAATTNAAGTTAATCGTTGGATCTTGNTGNCGAGGCAGTGACCAATAGGCGAGAACACCCATNGCCAANACCAAAATGAAAGTGAGGTTTGTGAGTACTTTGTTNCNGATCAATAATCGTGCAATTCCGATCATTGACGAATCACCAACTGATCACCNTCACGAGCCTTGAAGCGACCTTCNTNGATCAAAAGTGTCCCCGGATCAAGATCTGTNACNTCTACTGGTTGNCCAAGTGTCGCGTTTGTNCGGGNGATAAATTTNGCTNGCNCCNNNTTAGCNACCATGATTCCANNGGTGCGGTCTCGCTCNACNAGGAAATCTGCCGGAANTACCATCTTTTTCGAGCGTATTCGAAGCACACCGGGTANACCNGGATCGATANTTTCAACNGACTTAAACCGGAGTAATCGCGTGCCAGTTCCTGTATCTACTGCACCGCTCTCGGCNAGTATTTTCACNGGGATTTCCCGATTCTGAACAATAAATGAAACGTTCTGCTGGATATCCGCCACGTAGTCNAACGGAATTCGCGCTCTGATATCGAAGGCTTTCGATACAATTTCGAGGATAGGGTTGCCAACAGATACTCGNGTTCCTACNGANGCGAGTTGNTCAACNATAATNGCATCAAAGGGTGCTTTTACNTCGCATTTNGAGACCTGCAAGTTGGCTTCCTTCAACGAAAGACGTTTTGACGCTAAACCTATGANCGCCTGTTGTAATTCTGTNNNCCGGGTATCTTTAAGTTCTTCACTAGCAATATTGGTCTCTGCCAGCTTAGCGATACGAGCTGATTGNCGNTCGCTGAATTTTAATTGNACCTCAGCCTNTTTAAGGTCCTGAGCAGCGAGATCTCGANGTANTTNNGTATCTCTGCAGTCAAGCCGNATTATGGTTGATCCCTTTNCTACNTCATCACCAGGACGCAGACTAATGGCNNNGATTTCTGCNGAAATACCGGCCGCTANTAANCTCCTCTCGATGGGCACNACATTCGCAGGAAAATCAGAAGCAATATTTTCCTGTAACTCAACTAAAGGCGCGACAGTCACGTACACATTATCTGACGCNACTGCTGTACTAGCAAAACAGAGAGAANCTAAAAATAATTTACGCAACCGCANCATAGGACGCCTTTTTGCAATGCAATATATTATGGGGAACGACGCACGCGAGCCCAAGTCCTACCGTCGAANCGATAGTCNAAGCGATCATGTAANCGCGANGATCGACCCTGCCAAAACTCGATTCGGGTCGCGCGAACCATGTANCCACCCCAATGACTNGGTCTCGGGACGTCAGTCNNGTATCGATCCTCAAGCTGACTCATTTTTTTTGTAAGCACGTCATGTGAATCAATAANTTCAGATTGTTGGCTAGCCCACGCACCCAACCGCGAACCCCTGGGTCTTTCTTGGAAATAGGCATCATTTTCTTNATCTGAAAGTTTTTCAACNTCGCCCTCAACACGGACCTGACGTTCAAGCTGATCCCACCAAAACACNAGNGCGGCTGAGGGAGACGCCGTAAGTTCCTCNCCCTTATGACTCCAGTAATTGGTGTAAAACTTAAAGTCACGACCGTCCTGTCCCTTCAACAAGACAATTCGGGCGTGAGGTTTACCCATANTATCTANCGTCGCCAACGTCATCGCATTTGGCTCNAGCTGCGTCGTNTTTTTTNCATCACCAAGCCATNGGGCAAACAGAGCAATCGGGTCCNATCCCGCATCATGTTCATTTAATTGTCCNACTTGATANTCCCGACGTAGGCCCTCCAAATCACGACTCATCAAATAACTCCAGTACCTCACTGATACGTTCCACTCGATACACCTCGATTCCNTTTACTGCNTTCTTAGGCGCATTCGCTGACGGCACGATTGCCTTCTTGAAGCCATGTTTTGCGGCTTCTCGGATTCGTTCTTGTCCGGAGGCTACGGGACGAACCTCACCGGACAAGCCGACTTCCCCAAAGACCACCCAGTCTTTGGGGATCACTCTTCCTCGGAAACTAGAAATACACGCAAGGAGTACTCCAAGATCTGCTCCGGTTTCAGTGATCTTGACGCCACCAACAGCATTAAGGAAGACATCTTGGTCCCCTAATTGAAGATGGCCATGACGGTGCAGAATTGCAAGTAACATCGCGAGGCGTTGACCATCAAGACCCACAACTATGCGCTTAGGGGAACCACCTAGACTGGCGTCGACCAATGCCTGGACCTCGACCAATAAAGGCCGAGTGCCCTCCCAGGTGCAGATTACTGCCGAACCTGACGCTATGCTGTCTGGACGACTCAAAAAAATAGCAGATGGATTTTTTACCTCCCGGAGACCAGTTTCTGTCATAGCAAAAACACCAAGCTCCCCCACAGATCCAAATCGGTTCTTGTGTGCGCGCAATGTTCTAAAACGACCCGCATTGTCCCCCTCTAAGAGAAGAGAGGTATCCACAATGTGTTCGAGCACCTTCGGACCCGCCAATGCGCCCTCCTTCGTGACGTGGCCTACAAGTAGAACAATCATACCCGTCGCTTTTGCAAGACGGGTCAACTCAGCAGCGGACTCACGAACTTGACCAACGCTACCTGGCGCTCCGGCTAATGACTCTACTTGCATGACTTGAACGGAATCGACTACCAGCAATGCTGGTTTTAGTTGATCAACCATAGCGGCAATTGCCTCTACTCGTGTTTCAGACACACACTCAAGTTGATCTGCAGCCAAACCCAAGCGTTTTGCCCGGAGCGCAATTTGTTCAAGTGATTCCTCACCGGTAACGTACAGACAAGGCTTCTGAGATGAGAGCTGCGTTGTAACCTGCAAAAGTAAGGTACTTTTTCCAGCACCGGGGGCGCCACCAACCAAAATCACCGACCCCGGTACGAAACCGCCGCCCAAGACACGATCAAACTCTGTATATCCTGAGCCGAGTCGCTCCAGCCTCTCCGGTTTGATTGCTGATAACTTGGATCGTTCTGGAACAGAGCCCGCATATCCGTGAGGTTTTCCTCGCGATGGCTCGGGCGCCTGAACAGACTCGATCAATGTATTCCAAGCCTGGCAACCCGGGCATTGCCCTGCCCACTGTGACGAGGTTGCGCCACATTCCTGACATTGATAGATAGATTTTACTTTGGCCACGCTGGTCTCCCGTCATGTGCAGGATAGACCAGTTTTTAACCAACAGCCCGTTCTGAATGATTCGATGTAAGGTTTTTTAATTTTCGATCCGTACGAAGAGTCTTCCGAATAGTCTCTCCCAGAACTTCGAGAGTAACCTGACAAACAAGTCGGTTGGTGAAGCGAGTCATGGTCGTAGTCGAGGAATCAAGAACTAAGTCTAATGTACGGTGACAGACGCGCGCCAGAGCTGATCCGGTTGATGCTATTGCGATGAGATTTGCTCCACACGCATCAGCAAGTGTTGCCGATTGAATCATCGGAGCAGTTTCGCCATTTATGCACAGAAATAAAAATAAATCACCTGATGACGCCGTGTTCGCAGTGAGCTCCTGAATGACGGTATCGGTATGGACGGCTACTGCCATCAGTGCACCAATAA
The DNA here is from genome assembly GCA_002714245.1 of Gammaproteobacteria bacterium. Classification (GTDB taxonomy): domain Bacteria; phylum Pseudomonadota; class Gammaproteobacteria; order Pseudomonadales; family Litorivicinaceae; genus HIMB30. The sequence continues at coordinate 39,255 of PAWX01000054.1, forward strand.
AAAGGTCTTGAGCTCCACGAGCCAAAGCAGACGTCGGTCCAAGCCCATAAATCAGTAGTCGCTTACAATTTACAATTTCGCTGACCACGCCTGTCTAATCTTGATCAGTCAAGCGAGCACGCGCGCGAACAACACGAGCCAGAGCAGTCTCGAACATTTTATCGGCTAGCTGTAGGTTAGAATCATTATCCTGCAGGCTACGGGCTTCAAAATTTGCTGGATTGGCCAACGTTTGGGCAAGACATAGTTTGAAATCCGGAAGCCCTCGACACCCTAGAGAACAGCAAAAGCGGTTTACCATGGGTTCCAAGACGCCAGCTACAGTAGCTGACCGCGCAATACTAAAATGGACAGACTGCTCAGGATCTGCCGAAACTATTTCGGCGATTGCTCGCTCAGATTTACTAAGATTTGAAACTGAGACTCTGATCTTGAAGATCATTGTGTCGCTCCTCTGTAATTCTTCACCTATTATTAAGCACACTCAGAGACAATTTCCTGTCGCGGCCAGAGGAGAATAAAAAAATGTTCAATCGTAGGACAATCCTACTTCCAATTTTGATATGGCTCAGCACACTCGAGGCCTATGCAAATAGCTTTACTGATTTGAAGGATCAGCCGTTTGAGGTCCGAGGACCTGCTGTTGTAAATTTCTGGGCCACCTGGTGCGCTCCATGTATCAAAGAGCTGCCTGATCTGGAAATGTTGGGCCGAAAGCTTGGTAAAGACGCTACGGTTTACCTTATTAACTTTGGCGAAAATACCGAAACAATTGAAGCCTTTAGAAATAAAAAACCAGAGCTGTTTGGCAACAATACTGTGTTGCTCAAGGATACAAAAATGTCAGGGCTGAGGTCATATGGGCTTCGAGGTGTTCCAACCACAGTCCTCATTAATGGGTCCGGGAAAGCCGTTGAGATCATTCAGGGTATGAAGGATTGGGGCGCAACTGAAATCGTTGACGAGATTAGGGAGAAAATTTTGCAGTAATCGCCTGCGCCAGCTCCTCAAAACTAGGGAATTGCGACAGGACAATCGGTTTCATCCCGGGATGATTTACAACATACAGGGGTACCCCAACTCGGTCGAAGGCGTTGAGATATTCAGTGATAGATGGATCATACCGAGTCCAGTCACCAGTCATCCGAACAACGTTGTGGGTCTCGAATAATTGATCAACGGGTTCTGTGACCAATAGACGTTTTTCGGTGACCTTGCAGGTAATACACCAGTCCGCCGTCATATTAATAAACACAGAATGGCCGTCATCGGCATACTCTCGCAGAGCACTGGCTGAGTAGGATTCAGCTCTAACATCCACGACAGCTTGTTCAGTAGAGCTAGGTGTCAGGTGAGATACGCTTGGGATCGAAAAGAACGAGGTTAGTATCGCAAGGATACCCAATCCTCGAGAAAAACGACCTTTGCTCTCAGACAACCAAATCCCTAAGAAAAGCAGCAACAAGCCACCAAGGACCAGAATCAAAACATCTGATGACGTTTGTCTAACTAGTACCCAAAGGAGCCAGATCGCTGTCGCAAAGATCGGAAAAGCAAAAAACTGCTTCAATCGGATCATCCAACTCCCCGGACGCGGCAGGTAACTAGCAAGCTGCGGCGAGATGGCGAACACCAGCATTGGAACAGCGAGCCCAAGTCCAAGCACAGAAAATACCATCAAGGTAATCCACCAAGGTTGTGTCAGTGTGTATCCCATCGCAACGCCCATAAAAGGAGCGGTGCAGGGCGTCGCCACAACCACAGCCAAAACGCCGGTAAAGAATTCAGCCCGTCCCGGATGGCCCTCGGTTAGGCTTTGACCGACACCAGATAGGGCCATTCCGAATTCAAACCAACCATAGAGCCAGAGCCCCAAAATGATGAAGACATATACTAATAGAGCGACAAACCAGGGTGTTTGTAATTGGAATCCCCAACCAATCTGTGCACCACCTGCCTGCAACCCCACCATAATAGAGGCTAAGAGCAACATTGTTGTCAGAACACCGACTGTATAAAGCCACGCACCCCTCCGAACTTCTCGCTGTTCTTTGCTGGCTTTGCCTGTGATTGATAACGCCTTGATGGATAGCACAGGGAAAACACAAGGCATCAAGTTAAGAATCAGACCACCTGCAAGCGCCATGACCAAAACTAATCCCAGAGATAAATTTTGCTGATTCACATGAGGCA
>PAWX01000055.1 GCA_002714245.1 Gammaproteobacteria bacterium
ATGGCAAAAGAGAAGTTTGAGCGTAGTAAGCCGCATGTAAACGTAGGCACCATTGGTCACGTTGACCACGGTAAAACGACTTTGACAGCGGCGTTGACGCGCGTTGGAGCGGAAGTATTTGGTGGCGACGCGCGAGCGTTTGACCAGATTGATAATGCGCCTGAAGAGCGTGCACGTGGCATTACTATTGCGACATCACACGTTGAGTACCAGTCACACAACCGCCACTACGCGCACGTTGATTGTCCTGGTCACGCGGACTATGTGAAGAATATGATTACTGGCGCTGCCCAGATGGATGGTGCGATTTTAGTTTGTTCTGCGGCAGATGGTCCGATGCCTCAGACTCGAGAGCATATTTTGTTATCGCGTCAGGTCGGTGTTCCTTACATTGTTGTGTTCCTGAACAAGGCTGACATGGTTGACGACCCTGAGTTGTTGGAACTTGTTGAGATGGAGGTTCGGGAGCTGTTGGATCAGTACGAGTTTCCAGGTGATGACACGCCTATCATCATTGGTTCTGCGCTGAAGGCGTTGGAAGGCGATGCATCAGACATTGGTATGCCATCGGTTCAAAAGTTGATTGAGACGTTAGATGATTACATTCCTGAGCCTGAGCGCGCGGTTGATCAGGCGTTCTTAATGCCGATTGAAGATGTGTTCTCGATTTCTGGTCGTGGAACGGTTGTGACTGGCCGTATTGAGCGTGGGATTATCAATGTTGGTGACGAGATTGAGATTGTTGGTATCAAGGACACGACGAAAACTACCTGTACTGGTGTCGAGATGTTCCGTAAGTTGCTTGATGAAGGCCGTGCGGGTGAGAACGTTGGTGTTCTTCTGCGTGGTACGAAGCGTGATGAGGTTGAGCGTGGTCAGGTACTAGCAAAGCCGAGCTCTATTACTCCACATACTAAGTTTGAGTGTGAGGTGTATGTCTTGTCGAAGGACGAGGGTGGTCGTCACACGCCTTTCTTCAAGGGTTATCGTCCACAGTTCTACTTCCGTACGACGGATGTCACTGGTGCATGTGAGCTTCCTTCAGGTACAGAGATGGTAATGCCTGGCGATAACGTGAAGTTATCCGTTGAGTTGATTGCACCGATTGCGATGGAAGAAGGTCTGCGTTTTGCGATTCGTGANGGTGGCCGTACTGTTGGCGCCGGCGTTGTCTCTAAAATCCTCGACTAATTTTTNGCCAAGGCGATATGNANAAAGCCCCGANTGCTCGGGGCNTTCTATTTCNNGAGTAGTGGTTGACTCACCACCGNCAGACGCATACAATGCCGCACCTTGTTTTTACTGCNCGTGACTAACGGGCAAATNTTGGTTGGAGNAGCCGGGTGGCAGTACAAAATCAAAAAATTCGTATTCGGCTGAAGGCCTTTGATCATCGCCTTATCGATGTGTCCACTCAAGACATNGTAGAAACTGCGAAGCGNACTGGCGCGCAGGTGCGTGGTCCGATTCCATTACCGACTCGAATCGAACGCTANACTGTTCTTNTTTCGCCNCATGTAAANAAAGATGCGCGGGATCAGTATGAGTTNCGTACACACAAGCGCATGATCGATATNGTTGAGCCAACGGAAAAAACNGTNGACGCATTAATGAAGCTCGATCTTGCTGCGGGCGTCGATGTNCAAATCAGCCTAGGCTGAATTAAAANGGCAGGGGGNTACCAAATCCGCATCCCCNGGTGACAAGCGGTCTGTTTGTATAACTTACTGTGGCCATAGCGGGTTAAGCCCCCTGTGCAGGCAGAGAGGAAGTCGAGATGACAATTGGAGTTGTCGGTCGTAAGACCGGTATGACCCGAGTNTTCACTGAAGAAGGCGTGTCAGTTCCTGTCACGGTCGTCCAAGTAGAACCGAACCGGGTGAGTCANGTGAAAACCGTTGAGACAGANGGTTATCAAGCNATNCAGGTAACTGTAGGCGANCGNNGGGCACAACATCGCGTTTCGCAACCGATTAAAGGCCATCTAGCNAAATCNGAAATGCGTATGGGCCGTGGTCTTTGGGAGTTCCGCGTTAAAGACCTTNNAGAGNTAGTGGTCGGTACCGAAATTTCTGTTGATCAGTTCGAAGCCGGCCAAATTGTTGATGTGACGGGTCAGTCGAAGGGAAAAGGATTTGCTGGTGCTGTAAAGCGCTGGAACTTCCGGATGCAGGACGCGACGCATGGTAATTCNCTNTCNCANCGCGCCCCAGGGTCTATCGGTAATTGNCAAACACCTGGCCGTGTCTTTAAAGGAAAGAAGATGGCGGGCCACATGGGTGCNGAGCGCGTTACTGTGCAGGGGTTAGAGGTTGTNCGTATTGACGAAGAAAAAGGCCTGATCTTGGTGAAGGGTTCCGTTCCNGGTGCAAACGGAANGGANGTAATCATCAAGCCTGCTGCNAAGGCTTGAGGGGGNCNNANATGGAATTGAATCTAGTAGCGGGTGGAACGGTNGAAGTCTCTGANCAANCGTTTGGTCGTGAATTCAACGANGCNTTGATNCANCAGGTGGTGACNGCATATCTCGCCGGCGCGCGTCAGGGTACGCGTGCCCAAAAAACACGNTCNGAAGTCGCTGGNGGCGGTAGAAAACCNTGGCGNCAGAAGGGAACNGGTCGNGCGAGAGCGGGCACNACNCGCTCTCCNATCTGGCGTTCCGGTGGCGTAACATTTGCGNCAAAGCCACAGGATTTCTCNCAGAANGTGAACAAGAAGATGTATCGCGCTGCGATGCAGAGTATCTGGAGCGAATTGGTTCGTCAGGGTCGTNTGNTTGTCANAGATGACCTTAGTATCGATGNACCGAAAACNAAAGCNCTTGCTGAAAAATTGAGNGCTATGNACTTATCTAACGTANTGATNGTTGCTGGTGAGGTATCCGATGCCTTGTATNTGTCTGCTCGCAATCTNCCGCATGTTGACGTTCGTGATTCNGANGCTANTGACCCAGTGAGCCTTATCTCTTTCGAGAAGGTGTTGGTNACTGTTGNCGCACTGANGGCGATTGAGGAGCAGNTGGCATGAATCAGGAACGTATCTTNANTNTTCTGANAGGGCCTCANGTNTCCGAAAAAGCCACGATCGTTGCTGANCAGAATAATCAGTATGTNTTTAAAGTNNCCCCTGATGCGACGAAGCCTGAGATCAAAGNNGCCATAGAAGCCTTGTTCGAAGTCTCTGTTACGAAGGTTAATGTTGTAAATCTCAAAGGAAAGNCTAAGCGNACAGCTCGTGGCATNGGTAAGCGCGGTGATACNCGCAAGGCNTACGTGACACTGNGTGAAGGTCAAGAAATTTCNTTTGCAGCGAGCGAATGAGGCGGAAGTAATGGCAATCGTAAAATGTAAACCAACGTCGGCCGGNCGTCGTCACATGGTCAAGATTGTAACCCCAGAGCTGCATAAAGGAGCTCCGCACGCGCCGTTGTTGGAAAAGAAATCAANGTCGGGTGGTCGTAATAACGCAGGCCGTATTACCACTCGCCATATCGGCGGCGGTCACAAGCAACATTATCGGGTCATAGATTTCAAGCGAAATAAAGATGGAATTGCAGGCAAAGTTGAGCGCTTGGAGTATGATCCAAATCGTTCAGCGCACATCGCACTAGTGTTATACGCAGATGGCGAGCGTCGTTACATTATNGCNCCGAANGGGATGCAGGCTGGNGATGCGGTTCGTTCTGGTGANGATTCGCCAATNAAAATTGGTAGTTGTCTCCCCCTCCGAAACATACCTGTTGGTTCAGTTATNCACTGCNTTGAANTGAGGCCAGGTAAGGGCGCACAGATTGCTCGTTCAGCTGGTGCNTCGGTTCANTTGGTTGCTCGNGAAGGGCGTCATGCNACTTTGCGNCTGCGTTCAGGCGAGATGCGTAAAGTACTNGCGGAATGNCGNGCGACGCTNGGAGAGGTCTCAAACGGTGAGCACAGCCTGCGTCAACTCGGTAANGCTGGCGCAAAGCGNTGGCGAGGNGTCCGACCGACTGTTCGTGGNGTTGTGATGAATCCAGTTGATCACCCACATGGGGGCGGTGAAGGACGTACGTCGGGGGGGCGTCATCCGGTCTCTCCATGGGGTACGCCAACNAAGGGCTACAAGACTCGCAAAAACAAGCGTACNGACAAGATGATCGTACGTCGTCGCGGTAAGTAAGGNGAGAGATAGATGCCACGTTCATTAAAAAAAGGCCCATTTGTCGATCTCCACCTTCTAAAGAAGGTTGAAGCGGCTNCTGAGGCAAATGATCGTCGTCCGATAAAGACNTGGTCGCGTCGTTCGATGATTCTTCCAAATATGGTGGGATTAACCATAGCCGTTCATAACGGNAAGCANCANGTTCCGGTTCTGATCAACGAGGATATGGTTGGTCACAAGTTGGGTGAGTTTGCGGTAACGCGCAACTANCGCGGTCATGTCGCTGANAAGAAGTCGANGCGTTAAGGNTTAGGTAAAGCTATGAATGAAGTNCAAGCTCGTTTAAAAGGTGCTCGACTTTCTGCCCAAAANGCGCGTTTGGTCGCAGACCAAATCCGCGGTAAGCANGTNGAAGAGGCNCTGAATACGCTGAGTTTCTCGACGAAGAAGGCAGCACATATTGTTAAGAAAATTCTTGAGAGTGCAATTGCGAATGCAGAGCACAACGAAGGTGCTGATGTTGATGATTTGAAAGTGACAACAGTATTTGTTGATGAAGGGATGACNATGAAACGGATTCGTCCGCGTGCGAAGGGTCGCGCAGATCGAATTTTTAAGCGGACCTGTCATATCACCGTCAAAGTCGGAGAGGCCTGAGGAGGAGCATTATGGGTCAGAAAGTTCACCCGACTGGCATTCGCCTNGGGATTACNAAGGATCACTCGTCNGTNTGGTATGCCGAGCGCGGCGANTATGCAGATAAGTTATTTGANGACATTAANGTGCGAGAGTTCCTTGAAGCGAAACTTAAAAATGCTCANATTTCTAAAATNTTAATCGAGNGACCAGCNCANAANGCACGCGTGACCCTNCANACNGCCCGACCNGGNATNGTGATTGGAAAGAAGGGAGAGGACGTNGAGTCGCTTCGTAAAGAACTGACACAGATGATGGGAATCCCGGTCCAAATCAATATAGAAGAGATCCGGAAACCAGAATTGGACGCACGCTTGGTCGCGCAAAATATTGCTGGCCAATTGGAGCGTCGGGTAATGTTCCGACGTGCAATGAAACGCGCGGTGCAGAATGCTATGCGTGCTGGAGCCGANGGAATAAGNGTTCAGGTNTCAGGTCGTTTGGGTGGTGCTGAAATAGCTCGGACTGAGTGGTATCGNGAGGGTCGTGTTCCACTGCACACACTGAGGGCNGACATCGACTACGCGACCTACGAGGCTCATACNACGTATGGNGTGATCGGTATNAAGGTTTGGATCTTCAAGGGTGAGATNCTCGGTGGAATTGAGTCAGTCCGTGCTAGTCGCGAGCANGCCCGNTCGAAAGCGNCTCGATAAGGAAANAAGATCATGTTGCAACCGAAACGGACCAAGTTCCGAAAAATGCAAAAANGCCGTAACCGTGGGCTTGCGNAGCGCGGNTCCAAGGTGANCTTCGGTGAGTTTGCCCTNAANGCCACTGGTCGTGGTCGCATGACTGCGCGTCAGATTGAGGCAGGCCGTCGAACGATCACCCGTCGTGTTAAACGTGGCGGTAAGTTATGGATTCGGGTGTTTCCTGATAAGCCAATTACCCAGAAGCCATTGGAAGTGCGNCANGGNAAAGGTAAGGGTTCAGTNGAATATTGGGTATGCCANATTCAGCCAGGCCGNGTGTTGTANGANATAGAGGGTGTGCCNGANGAAATNGCGCGCGAAGCNTTCACNCTTGCGGCCGCGAAGCTNCCGTTCAAAACCACCTTTGTTAGTCGGACAGTAATGTAATGAAAGCANCAGATTTACGAGAAAAAAGCGTTGNTGACNTGANGGAAGAATTGTTANNGCTACGTCGNGAACNATTCAACCTTAACATGGCGAAAGCCACGGGCCAGCTTGCACAGNTTCACCTGTTGGGACAANTCCGTCGTGATATTGCACGTATNAAGACTGTNATTGCNCAGAAGGAGGTCGCCNNATGACTGATACGGCGAAAGNAGTTCGNACNTTGAGTGGAAAGGTCGTCTCAAATAAGGGNGANAAGACNATNAGTGTNNTGATAGAGCGNTTTGANAAGCATCCACTTTACGGTAAGTACGTTAAACGCTCGTCTAAGATCGCAGCTCACGATGAAAACAATGAGTGCAAGATTGGTGACACAGTCACCATCTCCGAATGTCGGCCGCTGTCGAAGTCGAAAGCGTACCGTCTCATTGAAATCACTGAGCGGGCAGTTCAGGTTTAACGGAGGGGAATCATGATTCAAGCGGAAAGTATGCTTGAGGTAGCCGATAATTCGGGTGCGCGTCGAGTGATGTGTATCAAGGTACTCGGTGGCTCTAAGCGTCGCTACGCCCGGATCGGCGACATCATTAAAGTGACCGTGAAAGAGGCGATTCCTCGCGGTAAAGTGAAGAAAGGTCAAGTCATGACCGCGGTAGTTGTTCGTACCCGAAGCGGAGTGCGTCGTCAGGATGGTTCTTTGATCAAGTTTGATGGTAATGCGGCTGTTCTTTTAAACACTAACCTCGCGCCGATTGGTACCCGTATTTTTGGACCAGTTACCCGCGAATTGCGTAGTGAGAAGTTTATGAAGATCGTCTCGCTCGCGCCTGAAGTACTGTAAGGNGGNTCNGATGGCAGCAAAAATTCGTCGTGACGACGAGGTCGTNGTGATNGCNGGTAAAGACAAAGGGCGTCGCGGTANNGTGTTGCAGGTGCGTCCAGATANTCGNGTTTTAGTGTCAGGAGTGAANCTGATNAAAAAGCACANGAAGCCAAATCCGACGCTNGGTAAGCAAGGCGGTATCGTTGAGAAAGAGGCACCGCTTCATATTTCTAACGTAGCCCTNTTAAANCCNGAGAGTAATAANGCGGAACGCGTCGGTTTTCTTTTAAACGAGGACGGCACNAAGGTAAGGGTGTTTAAATCNACTGGCAAGGAAGTCGGGGCATAAGCCCCTGCGCCTNGGAGCAAGAGATAAGCCATGGCGAGACTACAACAAGTCTACAAAGAGAAGGTNNTACCTAAACTNCTGACAGAGTTTGCGTANAAAAATGTGATGCAAGTGCCGCGTGTTAAGAAGATCACTNTGAATATGGGTGTCGGTGAGGCGGTNGCAGATAAGAAGCAGATNGAAAATGCAGTNAGGGACATGACAGCTATCGCGGGNCAGAAGCCTGTAGTGACGAAAGCGCGTAAGTCNATNGCGGGCTTNAAAATCCGTGANGGCTGGCCAATTGGGTGNAAGGTTACGNTGCGNGGTGAGCANATGTGGGAATTTCTGGACCGGTTGATAGCAATTTCAATACCGCGGATTCGTGATTTTCGCGGTTTGAANGGNAAGTCGTTCGATGGTCGAGGNAATTACTCAATGGGTGTGCGCGAGCAGATCATGTTTCCTGAAATTGATTANGACAAAGTGGATGCACTACGCGGTCTCGACATNACGATTACNACATCTGCTCAAACTGATGAGGAAGGTNAGGCGCTNTTGANGGCGTTTAANTTTCCATTCCGGAACTAAGGGGCGATAGGTGGCTAAAAAATCAATGAAAGAGCGCGAGCTAAAGCGTCAAAAAACCGTAGCTCGGTTNGCGGCAAAGCGAGCAGAATTAAANGCGACCATCGCAAATTCAAAAGCAACAGATGAAGAAGTGTGGGAAGCGCAGCGAAAACTGCAGAANATGCCACGNGATTCCTCAGCGGTAAGATTACANCGTCGGTGCCGNGTGACNGGNCGTCCGCATGCGGTTTACCGAAAGTTTGGCCTTTCCCGGATTAAACTGCGNGAAATAATGATGCGCGGNGAAGTTCCTGGGTTGAAGAAGGCTAGCTGGTAAGGAGTGNATTAGAAAATGAGCATGCAAGATACTTTGGCGGATATGTTCACTCGCATCCGCAACGGACAAATGGCGGGTAAGACTGTCGTTTCTATGCCTTCTTCTAAACAGAAAGTTGCGCTTGCCNGGGTGCTCGCTGACGAAGGATTTTTGGCTGGGTATAANGTTGATGAAGNGGGGGTAAAGNCAACATTAACCNTTGATCTTCGTTATTANGAAGGNCGNCCAGTNATTCGNGAAATAAAACGTTCAAGTCGCCCNGGTTTGCGTCGTTATGANGGTAAAGAGACACTGCCTAAGGTTCAGGGCGGTCTNGGAGTCGCAATCATTTCGACCTCTAANGGTTTGATGACTGATCGCGAAGCGCGCAAAGCCGGAATNGGCGGNGAAGTGCTCTGCACNGTATTTTAAGGAGTCGTTGATGTCTCGCATTGCAAAAGCCCCGATCGAATTACCATCAGGTGTTGATGTCAACATNGTTGGTCAGAATGTAACGGTGAAAGGAAAGAATGGCTCACTATCGATCTCATTGAATGAGGCCGTCGCTGTAANTCAGGGTGATAACGCGTTGACGTTNGAACCNCGCGAAGGTGCNTCTGATGGTTGGGCTCAGGCTGGNACAGCACGCGCCATTATTAACAANATGGTTACCGGTGTCGCAGANGGATTTGAAAAAAAGCTAACCCTTATTGGTGTTGGTTACCGTGCNCAGGTACAAGGTTCTANNGTGAATTTGNCNCTNGGGTTCTCACACCCAGTNGTATNTAANCTTCCACATGGTGTGACCGCAGAAACACCTAGCCAAACTGAGATTGTNTTGAAGTCGGCNGATAAGCAGNTNCTCGGACAGGTNGCCGCAGAGATTCGNGCTTTNCGTCCACCGGAGCCATACAAGGGTAAAGGCGTTCGTTATTCAGATGAATATGTGCGTCGTAAAGAAGCGAAGAAGAANTAAGGAGCCGACATGATAGACAAGAAGAAATCACGGTTGCGTCGGGCTCGCCGTGGACGAGCGAAAATGCGCGAGCTTAACTCGAATCGTCTGTGTGTACACCGTACACCACGCCATATTTATGCTCAGATTATTACTGGTGATGGGTCCAATGTGATCTGCACAGCATCGACACTAGACAAGGACCTTCGCNAGACAAACGGNGGAAACGTTTCGGCAGCTGCTGAANTTGGTAAGCGTATTGCTGAACGTGCGAAAGAGAAGGGTATTCAGGCGGTTGCTTTCGACCGCTCCGGTTTCCGTTATCACGGCCGCGTTAAAGCTNTGGCAGANGCGGCTCGTGANAGTGGACTTGAGTTTTAAGGGGATCCGATGAACGCAAAGGTAGAAGTACAGCAGCAGGGNGAACTGCAAGAAAAGCTNGTTCAGGTAAATCGGGTCGCCAAAGTCGTTAAAGGTGGTCGCATTTTNAGCTTCACAGCTCTGACTGTTGTGGGCGATGGAAATGGCAAAGTCGGATACGGNAGAGGGAANGCGCGCGAGGTCCCTGCGGCGATCCAAAANGCAATGGAGGCGGCTCGTCGCAACATGGTGTCGGTGAAACTTGATGGCGATACNATTCAATACCCTATCAAGGCGGCCCATGGTTCTGCAAAGGTTTACATGCAGCCGGCATCACAGGGTACNGGTGTAATTGCTGGCGGNGCGATGCGAGCGGTTCTCGANATCGCGGGCATCCAGAANGTACTAGCAAAATGTTATGGCTCTACNAATCCTGCAAACGTAGTNCGTGCAACAATCAAAGCCTTGTCTGAGATGCAATCGCCTGAAGATGTTGCGGCGCGTCGTGGCAANTCGGTCGAAGAAATCCTCGGCTAGGGAATANACACATGGCGAAAAAGAAAATGTTGAAAGTGACGCTGGTGCGCAGTCCAATCCGTCAAAATCCAAAGCANAAGTTGTGTGTGNAGGGTCTTGGCTTGAGGCGNATGCATCAGACAGTCGAAGTTGAGGATACACCTAGCGTTAGAGGNATGATAAACAAGGNNAATTACCTCTTGCGCGTTGAGGGAGAAGCGTAATGCGTTTGAATGGATTATCTCCAGCNNCGGGCTCACGCACAGACAAAAAGCGCGTTGGTCGTGGNATCGGTTCTGGCATTGGTAAGACNGGTGGTCGCGGTCATAAAGGTNTGAAGTCGCGCTCAGGNGGCTCGGTNAAACCGGGTTTTGAAGGTGGTCAAATGCCTCTGCAGCGCCGTCTTCCAAAGTTTGGTTTTACATCACGAAAGAGTCTTTCTCGGGATGAAATTCGCCTTGNTGAATTGAATAAGATCCAAGGTGACGAGGTNACNATGGAAACGTTGCGCCAAGCACGTCTTATTGCTGGAAACATTAAAGACGTNAAAATCATTCTTGCTGGTGAAATCACNAGACCGATGACTGTTAAGGGCTTGAAAATCACTAAAGGTGCTCAGGCTGCAGTTGAGGCCGCAGGCGGNAAGGTCGAAGNATAAGTATGGCTGCTNCAGGTGCATCAATGGGCGGATTGACAGAGCTTTGGGCTCGTCTTCGCTTCGTAGTGATTGCGGTTNTTGTGTATCGAATTGGTGCGCACATACCTGTTCCAGGTATAAATCCGGATCGATTAGCAGACCTGTTTGAACAGACTCAAGGAACTATTTTGAGCCTCTTCAACATGTTTTCTGGTGGNGCGNTGGAGCGGATGTCGATATTTGCGCTTGGAATCATGCCCTATATNTCGGCGGCGATTGTGATGCAGTTGCTNACAGCAGTTGTNCCGTCCCTTGAGGCCTTAAAAAAAGATGGNGAAGCCGGACGCCGTAAAATTACTCAATATACGCGTTATGGAACGGTATTCCTTGCAACTGTCCAGTCGATTGGTGTNGCCATGGGGTTGGCTGGCCAAGGTGTAGCCTTTGCGTCGGATTTCCACTTCCACTTTGTNGCCGTCATAACNTTTGTCTCGGGGTCTGTGTTCCTGATGTGGCTTGGTGAGCAGGTCACAGAGAAAGGTATTGGTAACGGNATCAGCCTTTTGATTTTTGCAGGTATTGTTGCGGGACTTCCCGGTGCAATTGGACAATCAGCNGAGGCGGCGCGTCAGGGTGATCTNAATATCNTNGGTTTACTCGCGATAGGTATCATCGCGGTCGGCGTTGTTGCNTTCGTGGTATTTATGGAGCGNGCTCAGCGACGTATTACTGTGAACTATGCACGNCGGCAGCAAGGCAATAAAGTTTATGCAGCTCAACAATCCCATNTACCTTTGAAAATTAATATGGCAGGNGTAATNCCNCCGATTTTTGCATCAAGCTTGCTCTTATTTCCTGCTTCAATTGGTCAATGGTTTGGNCAGGGTGAGGGNATGGAATGGTTACAGGACGTAAGTCTCGCGCTCGGNCCGGGTCAGCCGTTGTACTACCTGTTATTTACGGTTGGGATAGTATTTTTCTGTTACTTCTACACGGCGTTAGTCTTCAATCCACGAGATGTGGCTGACAATNTAAAGAAGTCTGGTGCNTTCATTCCGGGNATTCGGCCAGGGGAGCAATCAGCGAACTANATCGATAAGGTGATGAGTCGTCTNACGTTCTGGGGNGCNTCATATATTGCGGCAGTCTCTTTNCTCCCGCAAAGCTTGGTNGTNAGTTTTAANGCACCNTTTTANTTCGGCGGGACGTCATTANTNATCGTCGTGGTNGTTGTAATGGATTTNATGTCACAGGTGCANTCNCACTTNATGAGTCGGCAGTACGAGTCCTTGATGAAAAAATCNAATTTGAAAGGATACGGCTCAGGNGGCCTGTTANGGTAATTGAACATTGGGAGCTTCNAAATGAANGTACGCGCATCAGTGAAAAAAGTTTGTCGAAATTGTCGNATNATTCGTCGAAANGGGTCNGTGCGTGTGATTTGTTCAGATCCTCGGCACAAGCAGCGNCAAGGTTAATTATATTAGGGGTTGTGATTTCCTGTTGAAATCAATAGAATTTNGCGCCTTNTATTTTTCGCNAATCGGGCCTTGCCGATTTATGAATTTGGAGAGTTAGGAATGGCACGTATAGCGGGCGTCAATATCCCAGACAACAAGCACACNGTGATTTCATTGCAGTATGTTTTTGGGATCGGNCAAACTCGCGCGAAGGCAATTTGCAAAGCGANAGGCATNGNNGANTCNNCCAAGATCGCATCNTTGTCTGAAGANCAGTTGGAAANGCTTCGCACCGAAGTTGGCAAATTTGACGTAGAAGGAGACCTTCGCCGAGAGGTCTCAATGAATATCAAACGNTTGATGGATCTTGGNTGTTTTCGTGGTATTCGTCATCGTCGCAGCCTNCCNGTGCGCGGACAGCGNACCAAAACAAANGCGCGGACTCGCAAGGGNCCACGCAAGCCGATTCGTAAATAAGGAACTCTTATGGCGACACAGCGTAGCGCATCGCGCAAGAAGGTAAAGAAGCAGGTCGTTGAGGGCGTAGTACATATTCACGCCTCGTTTAACAACACAATTATAACGATAACTGATCGTCAAGGTAATGCCCTATCATGGGCAACTGCCGGTGGATCAGGTTTTCGTGGGTCACGAAAGTCGACTCCTTTTGCCGCGCAGGTGGCCAGTGAGCGCGCCGCAACCGCTGCGCAAGAGTTTGGGCTGAAATCTGTGGACGTTAAAGTAAAAGGGCCGGGACCGGGTCGTGAGAGTGCGGTCCGTGCCTTGAATGCCGTGGGCCTAAAAGTTACGAATATTACTGACGTCACGCCGATTCCCCATAACGGCTGCCGTCCGCCGAAAAAGCGACGCGTCTAAGGAGAAGTAGAGGAATGGCACGTTATATCGGACCAACTTGCAAATTAGCTCGTCGCGAAGGAACAGATCTGTTTCTCAAGAGCGGCGTACGTTCTATAGATTCGAAGTGTAATCTGGAGACAAAACCAGGTATGCACGGTGCGGGACGTGGTCGTTTATCTGACTATGGACTGCAGTTGCGTGAAAAGCAAAAAGTTCGCCGGATCTACGGCGTCCTCGAGAGGCAGTTCCGTAACTATTACAAAGAGGCATCGCGGCTCCGAGGATCAACAGGCGAGAACCTACTGAAGCTCTTGGAATGCCGTTTAGATAACGTTGTCTACAGGATGGGGTTTGGGTCGACTCGCGCCGAGGCGCGTCAGGTTGTGAGCCATCGATCGATCATGGTCAACGGCAAGGTGCTGAATATCCCGTCTTATCAAGTCAAGCCGGGGGATGTCGTTAGTGTTTGTGAGAAGGCAAGAGGGCAGCTACGTATCCGCGCGGCTTTAGAGTTAGCCGGGCAACGTGCAGATGTGCCATGGATGGATGTTGATTTATCAAAGATGGAGGGCACGTTTAAGGCGCTTCCGGAGCGCCAAGACCTGGCACAAGACATTAACGAAAATCTGATCGTCGAGTTGTACTCGAAGTAAACCACTTTGTTAGGAGACAGTATGTCGTCATTGGAACTGCTGACACCACGTCAGATTCAGGTCCAGGAGGTAGCTCCCGGACGCTCAAAAATTGTCCTTGAGCCTCTTGAGCGGGGTTACGGCCATACACTAGGTAATGCATTGCGTAGGATTCTTTTGTCGTCGATGCCGGGTTGCGCGATCATCGAAGCAAAAATTGATGGTGTGGCGCATGAGTATTCGGAGATTGAGGGTGTTAAAGAAGACGTTATTGAAATTCTTTTGAACCTGAAGACTGTTGCCGTCGCTCTGGAAGGCCGTGATGGTATAGCAACTATAAGGTTAAATCATTCGGGTGAGGGCATTGTGACTGCCGGTGATTTTGAGTTACCCCAGAACGTTGAGATTGCAAATCCGGAACGCCATATAGCGACTGTTTCTGAGCGCGGATCACTACAAATAGAAGCGACCGTGGCACTCGGCATCGGCTACGAGCCCGCGAGCGATCGTGACGAAGATTCAGAAACCCGGTCAATTGGTGCTCTTCAGTTGGACGCTACGTACAGCCCCGTTCGCAGGGTCTCTTACGTGGTTGAAAGTGCACGAGTTGAACAGCGCACTGACTTAGATAAGCTCGTGATTGATCTTGAAACTAATGGAACCTTGGATGCTGAAGAGGCGATCCGTAGGGCCGCCACGCTCCTTCAACAGCAGTTATCCGTATTCGTTCAACTAGAGAAGCTGCCGCCCGGCGAACCCGAGAAGCCTAAAGATGAGATCGATCCGATTCTATTACGTCCAGTTGACGACCTCGAGTTGACTGTGCGTTCGGCAAATTGCTTAAAAGCTGAAAACATTTATTACATTGGGGATCTCGTCCAGCGTACTGAAGTAGAGTTATTGAAGACGCCTAATCTCGGTAAGAAGTCCTTAACAGAGATTAAAGATGTTCTAGCGTCACGTGGGTTATCGTTAGGGTCACGCCTTGAAAATTGGCCACCAGCTGGATTTGCGCGCGAAGAAAGCGCCTAAATCAGACCGACCCGTCGTGAGACGGTGTCTTTGAAAAGTGAGAATAGATCATGCGTCATTTGAAAAGCGGAAGAAAACTTAATAGAACAAGCAGTCATCGTAAAGCGATGTTCTCAAATATGACTGCATCTTTAATTGAGCATGAATTCATCAAGACAACGTTACCAAAAGCGAAAGAGCTGAGGCGTGTTGCTGAGCCGTTAATCACTTTAGCAAAGAACGATTCAGTAGCGAACCGACGTTTAGCTTTCAGTCGTCTGCGCAACGATTCAGCCGTTGGAAAATTATTCGCAGAGCTGGGGCCTCGCTATAATGAGCGTCCCGGTGGTTACATGCGGATACTCAAGTGCGGCTTTCGAGCCGGGGATGCTGCTCCGATGGCTATCGTGGAGTTGGTTGACCGCCCACGAGAAATAGTCGACGCTTGATGAAACGCGTGTATTTAATTTAGCGACAACTGGTTATTGGAAAACAAAAGCGCCTCAGGCGATTTGTTTTCGTTCGAGTAAGGGTGTTAGAAAACGACCTGTGTGCGACTCTAAATGCGATGCAACATATTCGGGCGTTCCTTCTACAATAATCTGTCCTCCACCTGAACCACCTTCTGGACCGAGATCGATGACCCAGTCTGCTGTTTTTATAACATCAAGATTGTGTTCGATAATAACAACTGTATTTCCGTGATCGCGGAGCCGATGAAGCACCGCTAAAAGCTGTTTAATATCCTCAAAGTGCAGACCAGTAGTTGGTTCATCTAGAATATAGAGTGTTCGTCCTGTATCCCGTTTTGAAAGTTCACGTGCAAGCTTGACGCGCTGCGCTTCACCACCTGAAAGTGTCGTTGCAGACTGGCCCAGCTTTAAGTAAGACAGTCCTACATCAACTAGAGTTTGTAGCTTTCGTGCGAGAGTAGGAATTGCATCGAAAAATTCGCGTGCATCTTCAACTGTCATCTGAAGTACGTCATGAATCGACTTCCCTTTATATCGGATGTCAAGGGTTTCTCTGTTGTATCTGAGTCCTTTACAGGTATCACAAGGAACATAAATGTCCGGGAGAAAATGCATTTCCACTTTGATCAAGCCGTCACCCTGGCAAGTCTCGCACCGACCACCTTTTACGTTGAAAGAGAATCGCCCCGGAGTGTACCCGCGTGAGCGCGCCTCTTGAGTTTCCGCATAAATTTCTCGAATTGGCGTAAAAAGCCCTGTATAGGTTGCAGGATTTGATCGTGGTGTCCTTCCGATCGGACTTTGATCAATATCAACCACCTTGTCCAGCTCATGAATCCCGTGGCAATGCAAAAATGGAGCCGATTTTAATGTGGTCGCTTTGTTTAAAACTTTCGCGGCATGCGGATAAAGCGTTCGGTTAATCAGGCTTGATTTACCGGAACCCGAAACACCTGTGACACATGTTAGCAGTCCTAGCGGGAGATTGAGGGTTACATTCTGGAGATTATTCCCAGAACATCCCTCTAGTGTGAGTTGATGAATACCCTTAGGGGCTCGTCTTTCTGGAACGGAAATTTGTTTCTTACCGGAGAGGTATTGTCCTGTTACAGATTGATCATAAGACATGACTTCGACGGGTGTTCCCGCAGCTACGATTTGGCCTCCATGGACGCCAGCGCCTGGACCAATATCAACAAGGTAGTCTGCACTTCGTATTGCGTCTTCGTCGTGCTCTACAACAATTACCGTGTTACCTAGATCCCGCAAATGAAAAAGTGTATTCAGGAGCCGTTCGTTATCGCGTTGATGCAAGCCAATAGACGGTTCATCAAGAATATACATTACACCTACCAATCCAGCACCAATCTGGCTGGCAAGACGAATACGTTGGGCCTCACCACCTGAGAGCGTCTCCGCACTTCGATCAAGCGATAGGTAGTCTAAGCCCACATTGATAAGAAAACCGAGGCGAGCTTGGATTTCCTTTAAAATTTTATCCGCAATCTCTTGGCGTCGACCAGGTAAGTCCAAAGCTTCAAAGAATTGATAACACTCACCGATTGGCAGTTTGACGAGGTCTGGAAGTCGAGCTTCATCGATAAACACATTTCGCGCTGCGATGTTAAGTCTTGATCCGCCACAATCAGGGCAGGGGGCTTGTGTCATTAGCTTGGCAAGCTCATCGCGTTGAGACTGACTGTCAGTCTCTTTATATCGGCGCTCCAGATTTCGAATGACACCTTCAAATGCATGATTTTTGCAAACTTCTCGACCGCGATCAGATACATAACTGAAATCGATTGATTCATCGTCTGAGCCATAGAGTACTTTGGTTTGATGTTCTACAGACAGATCCTGCCACTCGGAATCGAGACTAAATCCGTAGTGACGAGCGAGACATTTGAGAAGATGATAGTAATACATGCTCCTTCGGTCCCAGCCTTTGATCGCGCCTGATGATAATGACAGTTCTGGATCGACAATGAGCCGATCCGGATCGAAAAACTGATGTACTCCAAGACCATCACAGGTAGGACAAGCACCAAATGGACTATTGAATGAGAAAATTCGTGGCTCAAGCTCGGGGATCGAATACCCACAAACGGAGCAGGCAAACTTGGATGAAAACATCATCGGTTCAAACGAATCATCCATGGATTGAATCACAATCTGTCCTTCTGAGAGATTCAGCGCCGTTTCGATTGATTCAGCGAGTCGAAGTCGCTGTGCTTGATCGACCTTGAGTCGGTCGACGACGGCATCGACCGAATGCTTTTTCTTTTTATCTAAGGTAGGAACCTCATCCAGATCGACAACAAGACCATCAACACGAACTCGGATGAAACCTTGTGATTTCAATTCTTGGAATACATGAAGATGCTCGCCCTTACGATCACTTATCATTGGGGCCAGAACAAGGATTTTTGAACTTTCAGGAAGGGCCAACACCTGATCGACCATTTGACTAACAGTTTGAGCCTCAAGGCTCATATCGTGATCAGGGCACCGCGGGTCACCAGCTCTTGCGTACAAAAGCCTCAAATAGTCATAAACTTCAGTGATGGTGCCTACTGTTGAACGAGGGTTATGGCTTGTTGATTTTTGTTCAATCGAGATGGCCGGAGACAGCCCCTCAATATGGTCGACATCTGGCTTCTCCATCATAGAGAGAAACTGTCGTGCATAGGCCGAAAGTGATTCAACGTAACGTCGTTGACCCTCCGCATATAATGTATCAAAGGCAAGTGACGACTTACCAGAACCGGAGAGTCCAGTTATCACAATCAGCTTGTCGCGAGGTAGATCGAGATGAATGTTCTTGAGATTGTGGGTTCTTGCCCCGCGAATTTGTATTGAGTGCACAGCGATCCGTCTTAGTCGAAAAATATCCAATCTATCTATTGATTGGGTTTCAATGCGTCGATTCAATACAGAAGATTGAAGCTATCCGATAGCATTTTCCGAAAGTCGCTGGCGGGTGCTTGTCCGTGCTACATTAACGAATAATTGTGAGACTTATGACATAGGATGAATTCATGGCGCGCTCAGTCAATAAAGTTACTCTGATAGGAAATCTTGGTAACGATCCAGAAATGAAAGCTTTACCCTCGGGTAATCAGGTTGCAAATCTCAGTATTGCTACGACGGACTCATGGCGCGATAGAAATAGTGGTGAAATGCAAGAACGCACAGAGTGGCATCGTGTCGTATGTTTCGACCGGCTTGCGGAAATCTGTGGGCAATATCTGCGTAAGGGGTCGCGGGTTTATTTTGAGGGAAGTTTGCGGACGCGCTCTTGGGAGCAGGACGGCCAAAAGCGATATACAACGGAAATTGTTGGTCGTGAGATGATGATGCTCGATGGTCGCGGGGATACCGATATGACGTCGCAGACGCCAGTTCAGTCTCGTCCGCAACATGAGTCAGCGCCTCAGCAGGCAGTAACTCCGCTTGTCAGTCAGCCGATGCCAGACCCTAATATCGATGACGAAATCCCCTTCTAGGTCAATTAGCTTTCAAGACGAGTCAGATAGTCGATTTCCAAAGGCACGAGTTCTAGTTATTGGGGGAGATACGAGCCTAGCTTCTGCTTTTTTTGAATCTGAATCCAGTGGTGGTCAGCAGCGGATCGGTTTGCCACGAGATGTGGATATATCCGATGAATCAGGAATCTTTGAAGCTATTCGAATGCGTCGCCCCGATTTCGTCGTCAATTGCTTGGTAGAATCTGGCGTGGATAGAGCTGAGTTTGATCCACAGGAGTGTCGAATAATCAATCATGATTTACCTGTTAGTTTGGCGATTGCCTGCCGAGAGTTTGATGCTACGTTAATTCAGTTTTCCACTGACTATATATTTGATGGACAGAAAGACATTGCTTATTTTGAGGATGATGCGCCGAATCCTCTAAATTTATATGGGCAAACTCGGTTAGAAGCTGAGCGTTACATTGAAAATTTGTTGGATCGTCACATCATCCTCCGGACATCTCATTTATTTGCCCCGGCCCCAAATAGTTTTGTCGCCAATATTTTGGATCTTGCACGGGTCGACTCTGAGCTCTTGATGATTCAAGATGAAAGAGGGTGTCCCACATCTGTTTTTGATATCGGTCGAGTCGTTTCGGCAGTTATCGATCAATTGCATACCGGAGCAGGGGCTTATGGCATCTATCACGTCGGCTGTCAGGGAGATGCGTCATGGCTCGAGCTTGGGGAGTGTATTATTGCGCAGGCGCGACAATTTGAAGATCTAATGGTAGAAGAAATCGTTGGTATCTCAGGGAATTCTATTCAAGGACGGGCATTACGACCTCAGCGTTTGGTTCTCTCAACCCGTAAGCTTTTGTTTGCCTTTGGGGTGAAGCCGAGGTCATGGAGGCAGGAGTTGGCAGAAACCGTAGAGCGACACTATTTGATGGGGGGAGTAAAGCATGGGGCGCATTAATTGTGGTTCGGTTATTCGCCAACGAATGCTGAGATTAAAGAAGCGTAAAAATGTATTGCGAAGACAGCGAAGCCTTAGAGAAAAAATATTGTTTGCTAACGATAACTTTGAGGATCAGTTAACTGATAACTTGGAACCTTTTGATCAAAATGAGTTAGCTAAAGGGCAAGATCGGTAAATCGTGCCCTCTATCCTCCAGCAAAGCGAAAATCGAGATAGTCAAGAGCAACAGCGAGTCCAACCTGATCAAGAGTTGGGCTCGACGAAACTTCTGTAAGGTTGCTATTGAACCAATCCAGTCCCCCTATGACTTTTTGGTTTTGTCGATGAAGCCAGTCAGAATTTACTTGTGATGGTCTTCTAAACCGTTGCTCATACACCATTAAAAGGGCCGCTTCAGTTATTCCGTCCGCTAATGCGATTCGGATCAAGCTCTCAATTCGCCGGCACTCAGGCAATAGATCGATCCGGTTCGTAAGTTTGATCAGATACTCGCAAATTGCTGTTGAATCGACGATTAGTTGGCCAGATTCCGGTTCTAGCGCTGGTATTTTATTTAAGGGGTTAGGATTATTTCTAGTTGCAACTAGGTCAGCACTGTTGATATCGATCTCGTCTAACTGGTCAGAAAGTCCTGTGATCTGAGCAGTAATCTTTACCTTTCTTCCAAAAGGTGAAGGCGGTGATGAGTAGAGTCTTATCAGGTAATTTTCTGAAATGTCATGCAGGCATTGGTGCCGCCAAAACCGAACGAGTTCGATAAAATTGTACTTAGTGACTGATCTAGGCGTTCTCGAGCGATTGGCAAACCTTCGGCTCCTGAATCAAGATTTTCGACGTTTGCTGATGCAGCAATAAAATCATTTTGCATCATCAAAATTGAATAGATGGCTTCCTGCACGCCAGCAGCACCCAAAGAATGACCAGAAAGAGATTTGGTCGATCCGATGACCGGAACATCGTTTCCAAATACCGCTTTAATAGCATTTAGTTCCACTATATCACCAGCTGGTGTCGAGGTTCCGTGGGCATTGATATAGTCGATTGGACCTTCTAGGCCTTCTGTGGCTAATTGCATGCATCGAATCGCACCCTCACCAGATGGGGCAACCATATCGGCTCCATCGCTGGTTGCACCATAACCAACGATTTCAGCATATATTTTTGCCCCTCGTGCTTTAGCATGTTCGTACTCTTCGAGTACGAGCGCGCCGCCGCCTCCAGAGATCACAAATCCATCACGGTCTGTGTCATACGCCCTAGATGCCTTCTCTGGCGTATCGTTGTATTTGGAAGAGAGCGCCCCCATCGCATCAAACAGGCATGATAAGGCCCAGTGCTCTTCCTCACCACCGCCTGCAAAGACGATGTCTTGTTTGCCAAGTTGTATCTGTTCCATGGCGTTACCTATACAATGCAAACTTGTCGAACACGCAGAAGACATTGAATAATTCACGCCCTTTATTTGAAAAGCAGTTGCAAGATTGGCCGATACAGTTGAACCCATGGTCTGAGTTACGCGATATGGACCGACACGTTTTACACCACGCTCTCTCAAGATATCGGCTGCCTCTACTTGGCTTTGAGAAGAAGCGCCGCCCGATCCCATGATAAGCCCAGTTCTCGGATTACTGATATTTGATGTTTTAAGCTCGGCGTCATCGATCGCCTGTCGGAGAGATAGATAAGCATAGGCTGCAGCATTTCCCATGAAACGCAGTAGTTTTCGGTCGATATGTTCGGAAAGATCAAGATTGATTGATCCTGAGATTTGGCTACGCATCCCGAGTTCCGCATACGTTGGATTCGCTTTAATACCTGAGCGACTGTGTCGAAGACTTTCAGTTACGGAATCTGCGTCGAGTCCGAGGCAAGATGTAATACCAAGTCCAGTAATTACCACTCTACGCATACTGATTCCTTTCTTACCGAACGCGTTACTACTAGAAACCGTCTGTTGACGTGAAGAGACCAACCTTTAAGTCAGTCGCATGATAAATAGCGCGGCCATCCACACGAACTACGCCGTCCCCGAGCCCCATAACTAGGGATCGAGCGATGACACGTTTCATATCTATTTCGTAGGTCACATTTGTCGCGGTTGGGAGGATTTGACCGGTGAATTTCACTTCTCCGACTCCGAGCGCGCGCCCTTTTCCGGGGTGTCCATTCCAGCCAAGAAAGAACCCAACTAATTGCCACATTGCATCTAACCCCAAGCAACCGGGCATTACAGGATCTCCTGGGAAATGGCAGTTGAAAAACCACAAACTTGGATCAATATCAAGTTCAGCCATGATATGGCCTTTTCCAAACTGTCCGCCATCCGCCGTAATCGTTGTAATTCGATCCATCATCAACATGTTTGGTGCAGGTAACTTGGCGTTGCCTTCACCAAATAGTTGGCCCTGGGCGCAGGCGAGTAATTCATCAGTATTGTATTGATTTTGCATTAATCCTCGTCGCCCCTTGGACAGCTGTGATTAGGATCGAGAGTGTACCAGAAACCCAACCGAAGACTGAATGAAGTCTAGTCTTAGTATTGACACGATTTTAGGCCATCGTGGGAATACCTTCTCAAGGACTTCTGATAAGCTTTTCACTCTATTTTAACGAACACAGGATGCTGATCGATGACAGTGATTCGTCAGGACGATCTAATTGACAGTGTCGCCGATGCACTTCAGTTTATTTCTTACTACCATCCAGTGGATTTTATTCAGGCTGTTAACGAAGCATATGAACGGGAGGAATCGTCCGCAGCGAAGGATGCGCTGGCTCAAATATTGATCAATTCGCGCATGTCTGCTATCGGTCATCGGCCGTTATGTCAGGACACAGGTATTGTAACGGTATTCATAAGAGTGGGGATGGGCGTTTCTTGGGAAGGCGCGACCATGTCTGTCTCTGATATGGTCAATGAAGGTGTCCGACGAGCATATACGCATCCAGATAATATTCTTCGGGCATCGATTCTCGAGGATCCTGATGGTGCTCGTAAAAATACTAAGGACAACACGCCAGCTGTTATTCACTACGAGATCGTTGAAGGTGAAACGGTTGATGTGCAGGTTGCGGCCAAGGGCGGTGGGTCGGAGAACAAGTCTAAGTTGGTGATGCTCAATCCATCCGATTCGATTGTTGA
>PAWX01000056.1 GCA_002714245.1 Gammaproteobacteria bacterium
AATAGCACGGAAATCCGCGGACAGATGTTGAAAGCGCTTTCAAACATGATAACGTTGTCACTAAGTTCTCAAGTTTTGGAGAAGGTTCGATGCAACGTTGGGAGCACATGGCGGTCGGTCAGACCGACTGTCGGTCATACCGCGAGGCCCAAGAATGGGTCGGTAAAAAGGCGATTGAGTCGGGTGATAAGGGCTTCGAACTGGTTGGGTTCGACATCTCACGGGCTAGTATGTTTAGCCGACGCTGGCACGTCACAGCGATATTCAAGCGACCACAGCACTGAATGGGATGAAGTTGTGCACTCGAAGAATCTGTCCTCAACGCTATTTATTCTTACTAATCTTGCATGGAGCCCCATCATGACCGCGGAAGCCGCCAATATGATTCCTGATATGACTTTTTTGGATGACTGGCCCCGTATTCAGTCTCAGGTTGCTCAAGATCCCGAGGCTGAGATTTTCATCGCAGATATCGTCTCCAGAATGACTCTGGAAGAGAAGGTGGGTCAGATGATACAGCCTGACCTCCGTGAGGTCACACCGGACGAGGTCACGGAATACAAACTGGGTTCGATTCTCAACGGTGGGGGTGCGTTTCCGGGTAACAATAAATATGCGACCGCGGTGGAATGGGCTGATACTGCCGAGACTTTTTACCAAGCCAGTGGTCATGCTTTNGAGGGACGCGGATTCCGGATCCCGTTCGCNTGGGCGACCGACGCGGTGCACGGNCANAATAATGTATTNGGTGCCACGGTTTTCCCNCACAACATTGGCCTAGGCGCCGCCCGNANCCCTGACCTGNTTCGTCAGATTGGTGCNGTNACAGCCGCCGAGGTGACCGCGACNGGCCTCGANTGGACATTCGCNCCGACCGTCGCGGTACCCCGAGACTACCGCTGGGGAAGGGTGTANGANGGCTACTCCGAGGACCCCGCGGTAGTCCANGCATACGCGTCGGCGATGGTTGACGGGCTACAAGGCGAGGGTGCTGANCGGTTNGGTCCTGACAGGGTCCTATCNACGGTCAAGCATTGGATCGGAGANGGTGGCACCCTCGACGGTGTCGACAGGGGAGAGAATCACTACACCGAGGATTACCTGATNAACCTCCACGCGGCAGGTTACCTGTCGGCCCTCGAGNCTGGCGCACAGGTNGTTATGGCNTCATTTAATAGCTGGTACAACTCNAAGAATTATGACGTNATGGGNTCGTTGAACNATAACCATAAGATCCATGGAAGCCGCTACNTGATCACGGACGTGCTCAAGGAGAAGATGGGNTTTGACGGGGTCGTGGTGACCGACTGGAACGGCCACAGCGANTTAAACGATTGCACCGCGGGTGACTGCCCCCANGTGGTACTCGCGGGGAACGATATCATCATGGTCACNGCNCGTCAGGATTGGCAAGAATTTTACAAGAATACCGTATCTCAGGTNCGTNACGGGACNATACCCCTGGCCCGGNTCGACGACGCCGTGACACGCATACTGCGAGTTAAGCACCGTGCGGGTCTGTGGGAAAAACCGAGCCCGAGCCGNAGGCGGGGTGCCGGNGANCAGNNAACGTTGGGCGCGGTCGAGCACCGTCNGCTNGCTCGCCGTGCGGTCCGTGAGTCGCTGGTCCTCTTGAAGAACNANNGCCTGCTNCCGCTCGATCGCNANGCANCNGTGCTNGTGCTCGGNAGCGGTGCTGNTGATATCCAGAAGCAAACCGGTGGCTGGTCTCTGACCTGGCAGGGTAACGAGAATACCCTAGAGCGNGACTTCCCNGGCGGAAGCACGGTCCTGTCGGCGACCCGCGAGGTGATNGGCGGTGATCGCGTTCTAACGGATATTGATCTTGCNGGGCCTGACGCGGTCGCGTTGGTCGTNATCGGNGAGGATCCNTACGCCGAGATGTTGGGTGATATCGGTAAGACCAAGACGTTGGAGTACTCAGAGCTTAAACGGGCCTACCGGCGGGATCTCGAACTCATCCGGGAACTCAAACAACGGGGCCACCGTGTCGTGACGNTTTTTTACTCGGGTAGGCCGCTATACGTTAACGAGGAGTTGATGCTTTCGGATGCGTTNGTTNCCGCGTGGCTTCCCGGNACGGAGGCGGCCGGGATCACCGACCTNGTGTTCAGCNATGGGGAGTATGATTTCACGGGACGTCTTCCGTATTCGTGGCCCGCTAATAAATGTGATAACACGATTAACATCACACCNCCCCATCTGGCCNACCTNTCGGTTCCGAGTTTTGAGCAGACGGTGACCAACGGTCANGAACCGCTTTTCCCTATCGGATATGGTTTATCGATGGAAGANACGAGGTCTGACTCGTTCGGGTTGGACATCGGTGCGATNAAGCTTGATACNCGNGACTACGGCTGTGGGATGCCAACNCCAGACGANACGGNNGCGACCGAGCCACTTGANCTATTCAGCCATACCGCGNCTGACGATTTTCGTCTCTTTATCGGTGGGACCTCGACCGACTGGCGCGGTGTTCCCGTGTCCCGCGGTAGCGTGACCGAGATCGANGGGCTGAGGACNACCCCAATAGATCGCCGACACCAGCAGGACGCGGTCAGNGTNGAGTTTGCCGGCGAGNATCCGGCAATAGTCTATCTGAGCGTCCCCGATGGTGAACCTGTAGACCTNAAGNGNTNCCTNAACTCGNGNGGGTCGCTGGAGTTNGAGATCGGTGTCGATANGGCCCCATTGAAACCGATACGTATCGCGATGCATTGCGTTTGGCCGTGTGCGGGTGAGGTAGACCTCGCGGGCTATATACCTAACGTTGTTGACGGGAGCGGATGGGTGACTGTCTCAATACCTCTCAAAGATTTAGAGGAGCAGGGTATGGATCTGGCAACGGTAACGACGCCCTTCCTTATTTACAGCGATACCGCCCTAACGATCCGGATCGGACGGGTCCGTCTGGTGCCTTAGGCGGCGCGTTGAGGTATCAGGTGATTGGTCACCAAATGGTGGCTTGGAAGTGGTGATAGAAAGCTAAGGGCACCTAAGCACCTAGTACACTTCAGGTCCCCACAGCGCTCGCAAAAATCTTTGAGTCGGTCTCGGTCACCCGGATCTCCCCACCAAAACCGGGTAACGCCTCGTCTACCCTTATCAGGACAAAGTTATTGACGTTGACGGAGCCTGTTATGCGCACCTCCTGTGTTTGATAAATTAAGGAGGCGGGTCCCGCAGGGATAATCCTTACAACATTTTCACCTGGCAGCGTCTTTGAAGACACGGACTGGCCTTCCGCCAGCACCGCGATCGGTCGCCCGTTAAGCTGGACCTCGACCGATATGGCGCGGCCAAACCATTGTGACTCCCGCCCAATGAACACAGACCCGGTGGTTGTCAGGGTCTCGTCAGCGATCCGTGCGTACTGGACACCGTTACCGTTGCAACCGGCGACAAAAATAACGGCTAGCATCAGGCTGAGATTTAGGACGCGCACGATAACGTAAACCCTATACAGATTTTATCGGGCGGCGTTTGGTGCGATAGGCGCAGACAAGCCACCCCAGATACCGCAGTCCGAGCTATAGGCTACTACCCTATTATTCTTTAACGAGAATCGGTCTGAACACGCACCCTCACCGTGTCGTCGCCACTGTATCCAGTCCCCCAGAACATCGCGTCCGACAGTGTCTGGTTGTCGGTCAAAACTGTTTAGCACGGACTGCTTGCTTTGACCCATCCAGGCATCCATCTGGTCATAGTTCCCGCTGCACCCGAGAAGGGAGGCGGCCGATGCAAGGACAATAATTCTTAGCATTCGGTGACCCTCTTATTGATCAACAGTTATCAAACAGTGCACCAAGGATGAGAATTCATCAACTATAGATAGTCGAATGGAATAGTGCAGTCGGGTGGCAATATCATAAAAAACGTGCGATAAACCTGTTCAATTAGAATTCAAAGTGCCGTTGAGGAGCCATGGATGCGTTACTCCGACTATCTAAATCAAGTAGCCGTCCGGCATCGGACGGCGAGTTTCAATGACCTGACCCGCTTGAGCCCGGGAGCAACCCAGCCGATCGATGTATCGTTCAAGCAGGCGATCGGTCTTCTCTGGCCCTACACCGCGACGCGTATTATGGAGCAAGTCTCGGCGGTCGTGCCGCTCGCGGCTTACCTAATGCTGTTTCAGTTATTCGTGCTACAGCAGCCGATCGGGTCGGCGTTGACCCTCTGTCTCGGTCTGGTCGCAGTTATCGTCGGCCTCGCGGTATTTATGGAGGGCCTTAACACGGGACTGATGCCATTCGGCACAATCATCGGGGACAACCTACCGAAAAAGGCCCCCATGGGTTTGGTTCTGTTGATCATCGGCATCCTAGGTGTTGGGGTGACTTTTGCCGAGCCCGCGATTGGAGCCCTGCAAGCGTTCGGGGCATCGGTGGATGTCACGAAGGCGCCCTATCTTTATGAGCTCCTGAACAACTGGACTATGCCGCTGGTCCTTATGGTCGGAGGCGGTGTCGGTATTGCCGCCATACTTGGCACGATCCGTTTCGTCAGAGGTTGGTCATTGAAGCCAATGATCTACGGCGCCTTGGCACCGGTAGTGTTACTGACGTTCTACTGCTGGAACGATCCTTATCTGAACACGATCTTGGGCCTCGCCTGGGACTGTGGTGCGGTCACGACTGGCCCTGTGACAGTACCCTTGGTGCTGTCTTTGGGGATTGGGATTGCCAACGCGGCGGGTAAGGGTGACTCCTCGCTGTCTGGGTTCGGGGTCGTGACGATGGCGTCTCTGTTCCCGATCCTCTCGGTACTGGTTCTAGCGATCTATTGCTCTTTTGTTATTACGCCCGAGGAGATCATCGCCGCGGCGCAATCGGCGTCGGCTATTGTCGTTGCCGAGCCCTCGGTTTGGGACAAGACGCCGTTGGTCGAGATTGTGCTGGGTGTCCGGGCGATCCTGCCGCTGGTCATATTCCTGATGTTCGTACTGTTTGTGGTTTTAAAGTCTCGTCTACCCAACAAGATGGTAACCACCTACGGGCTGGCGCTCTCGATTATTGGAATGTGTATCTTTAACGTGGGCCTGACCTATGGACTTGGAGCGATCGGGGCACAGACGGGCAGCATACTTCCTGCCGCGTTTATGAAGATCGGCGCCAGCGAATTCTCCCCACTCTATTCGGAGTTGGCAGGGTTGACCATTGTGATCCTTTTCGCGTTCTTATTGGGATTCGGTGCGACGCTAGCAGAGCCGGCTCTTAACGCGCTTGGTTTGACCGTCCAAAACCTGACCAACGGAGCATTCAAAAAGTCTATGCTGATGTACAGCGTCGCGACCGGTGTCGCTGTTGGTATCTCGCTCGGTATCGCGAAGCTCGTGATTGGTTTTGATCTGATGACGGTCCTGCTGCCCCTCTACGGGCTTGGGATAGTTCTGACGGTGCTGTCTACAGAGGAGTTTGTCAACGTCGGCTGGGATAGCGCCGGTGTCACCACTGGCCCGGTTACGGTGCCACTCGTGCTGGCGATGGGCCTTGGCCTTGGAAATGCCGTCTCCGCTGTTGATGGGTTCGGGATCCTATCACTCGCGAGTATCTGCCCGATTGTTGCGGTGCTCTCGATGGGAATCTTTATCCGCGTCAGGGCATCAATGTCTCAGCCTCAGGCTGATGCCGCTTAAGAATTAGAAAGGAGAAACGTTATGTCTCAAAGGAATGTTACTTATCTGACAGATGCGATGCTGATCACCTGCGTTCTGCAGAATGGGCTAGCAGAAGAGGTGCTCGAGGCGGCAAAGAATGCTGGTGCTCAGGGCGCGACGATTAACTATGCACGCGGCACAGGTGTCCGGGAGCGGATGGGCCTGATCGGGGTGACCATCGACGAGCAGAAAGAGGTCATCCGGATTATCGTGTCTGAGGAGCAATCAAACGCGATTTTCGAGGCGATGTATCTGGCCGCACAGTTAGATACACCGGGTAAGGGGATCATGTACATGTCGAGGCTCGAGAAAGTCGGTACCTTCATCCCTGACTCTGTTATAACCAAGATTGCGTGAGGAACTGAGCTGTGCATATAGAACTAGGCGCGCTGATCCATAAGGCGCATACCGAGCTAGTCTTGGAGGGTCTCGCCAACCACCCGTCGGTGGTTGTTGCGTTTGTTGCGGGCGGCAGATCCAATGACCTGTTTGAGTACCGAGAGTTTGGAAACTACGGCGAGGCGTCGATCGTCACGGTGATTGCGGACGAGGCCGCCTCCGACGAGATTTTGAACCTCTTGCACTCGGTGTGTGGTCTCGATTCATCGAAGGAGGGGGTCGTGTTCGCTGGCAAGCCGCTAGTCAGGATCTCGGTCGCGGAGGCTAGCTAACTGATAGCAGCAGACCTCACGGTCTTGTGCGCGATGCCCCGAGCGACCGCTGCGAGACCGGTGTTGAGGTCCTCCAGCCGCTCATATTGCTTGGTGATTGGTATAAACCAACCCGACAGAGGGTGAGTGATACTCTCCACCATGATTGATTCTGCCGGACGATTCCCGAGTAACAACTGGGAGGCTCCGAGGCAAGTGTCTGTACCAATCTCAATTAGGTTTTCGCCGTTTCTGATGAGGGCGTGTCCCCCGGTCACCAAAAACGCATTGTTGTCGTCCCAGCCCTCGTGCAAATCGTCGGGTTGTCTAACTGTCTCGGCGAGGGTCGTGATGGAACTGATCGCATTATTGACCAGGTCGGTCAGGACCGGGGATCTTGGTTCCTCTCTGTCTTTCTCCAGGATATGTGCTCGCCGCATCTCGTTACTGTTAATCATTTCGATGAGAAGACACTGGCACATAAGTTTCCCATCGACCCACTTTTTGAACATACCCTTGATCTGATCGGCATCGAAAGATTGGACAGAGACGTCAGTCTCGCAGCCGATGGTAGCAGACCGTTTTCCACCTATCAGTAGTGCACTCTCTCCGAAGGATTCGCCCTCAAGGATTGAGCCGACCTCGACAAGTGGATTGTCACCATACTTGACTCCGAGCTCGCCCTTCTCAAGGACATATATGTGCGTGGCCGGGGCGTTTGTCTGAAAAATGATGTCACCCTTCTCGAAGTGTTGCGTACTGTCAGCGACACTCATACTGTCTCCACAATCTGTTAGTTGATTCTTGCATCAAATGCATTGCAGTATCAGACTAACACTTCGTGGAGCGTTTTATGAAGCAACTGAGAATAACTATAATTGTACTTGTGCTTCTGGGTGGGGTGTTACACAGCTCGGGATCGCTTTTCATTACTCCCATACATAGTCTTGACCTTGCGATTTACGATCGGTTGATTACAAGCTACCCACGCGAATTTGATACCTCGGACGTTGTTATCCTCGACATCGACGAGGCCAGCCTAGCGAAGCCTGAGCTCGGACGTTGGCCGTGGTCAAGGAATGTGCTGGTTGAGCTATTCGAGCTCCTGTTCGATAAGTACGAGATTAAGGTGCTGGGCCTAGATATTGTGCTCGCCGAAGCCGACACATCTTCTGGCTTACCGGTTTTGGAGCAGCTCGCAGAGGGACCACTCGCGGAGGACATAGCATTCACTTCGTTGCTTGAGAAAATTGGGCCGTCCTTGGACTACGATGGGCTGTTTGAGGAACTCCTGATGTCTTACCCGATCAGTCTCGGATACTACTTTAGCTTCTCAGAGGGTAATCCCGCTGGAGGGCTACCGATAGCGACAATTTTCTCAGATGAGCGAGAGGCGGCGCAGTGGTTCCCGAGGGCAGTCTCGTTTGGATCGAATCTTGAGCGTTTTTCTGACTCGGCGACAGTGGCCGGGCACTTCAATCCGCTCGTCGAGACCGACGGTATCATCCGGAGGGTTCCGCTGTTTGTTGACTACGAGGATGACCTTTACGAGACACTATCGTTGGCGATGCTCCGGCTTTCGGTCGGTCTAGATAAGGACCCTGATGCGATTGAGCTTCCGGTCCTGAGCGCGGTCGATGTTGGCGCAGAGGGCGTCGCGTATCGGATCGGCGACTCAAACATAGAACTGCCGCTCGATCTTGAGGGCGCGATTTATGTGCCATTTCGTGGTGGCGCAGGTGCGATCGAATATTTCTCAGTTGCTGACGTGGTGGATGGTCGGGTTGATCCGGAACAACTGAGGGGTAAACACGTTATTGTTGGGACCACGGCGCCAGGCCTACTAGACCTTCGGGCGACCCCATTCTCGCCAATTTATCCCGGGGTAGAAATCCATGCGACACTCTTGGCGGCGATGCTTGAACCAGGCAACGCCCTGCTGAGGGTGCCGTATTGGAAGCAGCTAGCCGACTATGGGGGTCTTGTAACCTTGGGGATTCTCTCCTTATTTGTGCTCCCGGGGCTGTCGCCTACGGCTTTGATTATCGCACTCGCGAGCGGTGTGGCTGGGTTGATTGGGGCCGCCAGATTCTTGTGGCTTGATGGTGTATACGTTGCGATCGGGACTCTTTTTGTTGCGTTCCTCTTGCTCATGCTCTCGCAGTTGGTGTTGGGTTTCTTGGAGGAGTATCGGAAGAAGAAGCAATTCACCGACCTGTTTGGGCAATATGTACCTCCGGAGCTGGTGAAGAAGATGGCAGAGGATCCCTCACGCTATTCGATGGCGGGCCGGCGTCTACAGATGACGGTACTGTTCTCGGACGTGAGAGGTTTCACATCGATCTCAGAGCAGCTAGCTCCGTCTGAGCTTTCAGAGTTTATTAACCTGTACCTGACCACGATGACCCAGGTGATTCGGGATGCGGGCGGCACGCTTGATAAGTACATCGGTGACGCGATCATGGCATTCTGGGGCGCCCCAATTGATGCTGAGGATCATGCAGAGCGCGGCGTTGTGGCTGCAATAAAGATGATTGAGGCGCTCGATGGACTTGGTAAGGTTTGTGTTGAGCGCGGTTGGCCTGCGATTTCAATCGGGATCGGGATTAATACCGGAGATATGAGTGTCGGCGACATGGGCTCGAAGCTTCGGAAGGCATACACAGTCATGGGTGATGCTGTAAATCTTGGGGCTCGTCTGGAGGGTTTGACCCGTCAGTATGGCGTGTGGACCATCGTGTCTGAGTTCACCATTGCCGAGTGCCCCCGCGTGAGGTTTCGAGAACTGGACAAGGTATTGGTTAAGGGGAAAGAGCAGCCGGTGATTATTTACGAGCCGGTGGCGCTTGAATCCGATCTCGATGACGATGCCAAGAGAGAGCTCGAGCGCTGGGACCGGTTACTTGAGGGTTACCGTGGACAGAAGTTCGAGCAGGTCAAAGACTCGCTTGACGGTATGGCTGTTGACTTCGGTAATAGGCCCCTCTATGACTGGTTGAGGGGTGCCTGCGACGAGTACTTGGCCAATCCGCCCCCAAAAGACTGGAACGGTGTCACTAAATTCACAACGAAATAGGAGCATTGTCACAATGAGATCGATAGGTTCAATTATTTTTTCGGCCCTGCTTGCGTTCTCGGTAGGTCTGTCGGCCGGGGAGATTGGTATGGTCTTGAAGGCCAAAGGTAGTGTCGAAGTACACCGAGGTTCTGAGACACTCAAGGCCAAGAAAAAGTTTAAGGTTGAGGCCGGCGACCGGATCGTGACTGGTAAAAAAGATCAGGTATTCCTCCGGATGATAGATAAGAGCAAGATCATCATCCGGCCTAACTCCGAGGTGGTTCTGGCGGATCTGGTCTACGAAAAAAAATCCACCGATAAGCAGGAGACCTCAGTCCTCAAGGGCGGTATCCGGGCGGTGAGTGGGGAGATCGCGAAGAAGAACCGGGACAATGTTAAGTTCAGCGCCGGGACCGCAACGATTGGTATCCGTGGTACTGATATTGAGGTGGCGATGATTGGAGACGGTGCAGATGATCGAGCTGGAATCTATAACTACGTTCACGACGGACTCACCGAGATGAAGCTAGAGACGGGCCAGACGGCGTTGATCGAGAAGGAGAAGTCTGGATTCACCCCGAAGGATCCCAGGCCGGGTGAGCCTCTACTCCAGATTCTAGATGATCGACCCGCGTTTTTGCGGTCATCTGGATTCGATACGCTGATGCGACAGCTTACCAACCCAAGAGTTCCTGGGATTCGGTAGTTAGAAACGGAATCCGATATAAAACTGGGTAGTCTTCTTGTCTCGCTCGCCCTGCATTGCGACCATGCCGTAGAGGAGATCATTGGAGAAATTAAACCCGACCGAGAGGAGAGGGGTATAGTCGTACTCTCGGGGAGCGGGCCCGCTCCCGCCCGAGGCACTGAAAGAGTTCCATATAAGGCTCACCCCAAGGAAAGGTGCGATTCCGTCCATGTCTTGGGTGAATCGGGCCTCGGCCATCATCTGAGTGTGCTTGGTTCCTGATTTCGGGACCGCTGTGCCGTCGCTCTGGGTGTAGCTTGGAACATCGTCCCTGGTGTGACTTGCGGTAAATTTGTACTGCACAAGCAGCGTGTCGGAGAGAGCTTCGGCTGAGCTGTATCCTGTGCTAATGAATTTTCTTTTGGAGTCAAGAGACGCGGTTGTGGTGCTGCTCTTCGTATCCATACTGTTGGAGCCGATCCCGAATGATACGTCGTGGATGCCCCCAGACTCGGTCTGGCGCACGAAGTAGGGTGCTATCGTGTAACCGGACCCCTCTACAGTAGACGACACNTCGGCTGCGGGAGGGACCCGCTCGGTAGATGTNATNTCCATGTTATCGACNGTAAAGGTAACNCCTTTNGCNGTAAGCTCCANTTCATCGAACCACTCGACGCCAAGTATCATCANCCTTACCTGNCCGTCGGTCAGGATGGGAGTAATTTGGTTGTCGATGTTCGCGACGGTTGGTGTNACGGAAAAGGAGCGTGTAACGAATTCATCGTCAGAGTCCTCTGTNTCCTCGTCGCCAGCAGCCGTTCCTCGGAGNTCTGACTCGTTGAGNCCGAGGCGGTAACGAAAGATNGGCATCGTCGGTCCGAATGACTGGGTCGAGAAGTTTGAAATGAGGTTACGTGCGGCGCCCGTGGCTGCTTTNGCAGCACTTACCGTNCGTTCTTCTTCNTCTGCCTGCNCTAACAACGGAAGCGCTAGGCAGCCAAGTATAAGACTGNTTTTTCGTAGCATGAGCTTTCCGTTTGCTTGCACGATNTTCNCTCAGTATCTCATAAACAGGCCTGTTGTCACGCCTGAGCATAGAGNCCGAGNGCTCCNTANTTTNNGANTNATNTGAAAGATATACGTAGTTTCCGCAATATTCAACAAAAAANTATGATNNCNNTNNCACGNNTGGTTTCACTTNGTTTTNCCGTGACCGCAACTTAAACTATTTCGTCAGGTGTCGATATAACNTGATATTAATAGCATCTTAATAANGANGGAGCGTGATTGATGCCAGCGGAGCAAATAGCTGAGCAAACCCTTGCGGAGCANATAGCGAGCCTCCGTCAGCGGAAATATGAGGTGCCGGTCATTCGCGACCCNGACGANGTCNCGGATNGTACGGTAGCGGNNGNCGAAAAAAAGCGCGACGANATTCGGCCGATCATCCGCCGGCCTTCCTCNCGTAATCCTGAATTTTTTGAGGTTCTNATTAANCCTGGGCACTATCTTTTTCNTGAGGGCGAACCTGCAGATAATCTTTATGTGGTCCTCGGNGGGTCGATAGAGATNCGTCTTGATGAGTCTGANACGGTNATCGCGACATTAGGNCANGGAGAAAGTTTTGGCGAGCAGGCTATCCTTTATAAGGGCAGGCGAGGAGCGTCAGCATTTGCAAGANANCAGGCGCTGTGTCTTGAAATTACCGCGGCAAGTCTCACTAGGGCNATCGAGGCACANCCCCTCTTTGTTCAGAAGACNCTGCGNGCGATGACGCTCCAGNTGAATCAGCGNAACGAGATGCGGAGATTAATCAGAGAAAAGGTCGAGTTTCCGGTCGACNTAAGTTTNCCCCCAGATACGCCNTCGGGTTCTCTGTTTGAGCGGATTACCAAGGACCTAACCATGAAGATGGTTCACATCGATTCTACGGCNGCTCTGGGTGCGATGATCGAGCGNCANGACGCNCTGATCGTGTCTTCTGGGGCTTTGACCATAAAACATCTNAANGGAGAGTTCCTGTGTGGAGAGGGAATGGTCGTAGGACTCTGNGAGGCGATCTCNGGTGAGTACTGTGCTGAGAAATTTGAGGTTACCAAGACCCTGAACGGATGGCTNATTAACGGACCTCAGCTTTTCCAGTATTTNNCTGCGATGAATTCTGGNTTNTTCGGCATCTGCCGGGGGATTNTNTGTCGAACNCTCGATATCGAGCAGGCNCCAAACTTTAAGAGGGACATNGCCCTCGATTAGTCAGCGCCCGTGTTCGGACGTTTTTCGGCACACCAGAGGATCTTCTCCACGACGTTTNAGTTCTTNCGAGATCTCGATGAAGACATAGTCACGGCGCGACANGTAGCCCCACCGCATCTCTTTGTCNTGGGTAAGGCAGAGCTCTATCAGNGACTTNTTCTCGAGGCTCTCAGCAAANGCCNGCTGNCTCTCCTCGGTGGTTCGGGCGTCGCCNANGACTAGNGNGTNCCACTCTGACNTTACTTTGTCNAACGCCGTGCATCCCCCCAGNGCCAGAGACCCGANCATCCCGATTAGTAGTCNATGTTGTGTGACCATAGCCATCTCGTTTAGGTTGCGNTTTCTTCNCTACCATAAGACCTGACATTGTTAAGTCAATCGTTAAACGACTCTTACTCCTGCGACTGTGGTTCTTCTATTCAAGAATCTTCAGTTTTTTAGGGCTCTGTCAGGATCTCGAGTGTTGTGTCGGCCGTGGGTAGTCCAGCGTGGCTTGTGTTGGGGAAAAGGTATACGTTGACATTCAGACCTACCTCGTTTGCGATCCCTAGGTGTTGATCTGAGACGGTCGTATCCAGGTCCCCGAAGAGTGCGAACACGGGTACCTGTTCAGAGGCAAGTAGGTGTAGACCCTCTCTATAGTTTTCTAGGGTCAGCTGGGTGTATCCATTCGAATTGGTCCACGCGTTGACGTCTAAAGGTGTCCCAGCCAATACGATTTTTTCGAGGATAAAACGTCGCTTCAAAAGGCCAGCCAGTTGTAGCGCCATCACGCCACCGCCACTGAATCCAAAAACCGTGACCTCAGATCCTGTTGGTATCCGATTCGTTACCGCATCCATCAGGGCATCGACGTGTCTCACCGCGAACCGATCCGTTGTCCAGTCGCGGACCTCGCAGTGTATATCAATCTGTTCTGGGTACTGACAGGGTCTAGCGACATATAGGACGTTTGCTTTTGTCCTATGCTGGACAATTTCTGCGAGACGCAGCAGCACAGAGTCACGGGGTGTTGGATCTACCGGTGGTCGGTTTGGGGTGGGCCATGCGGCGCCGTCCCCCTCGACAAGGACGAACCATTTTCTTGCACTCCCGGGCTTTATTTCGGCACTAAACTGTTCTGTATAAACGGAGATCGGCTTGGTGTTATTGGCGGCTTTGATTTTTTTGGTAGCGCACCCTGACGCAGTAATCAGAGTGGCGAGGAGTAGAGTGGTTAGTAAAGGCAACACCTAATCTAACGGGAGCTCGACGAATAGCCCATCTCGCGCCAACATGTGGGGACTTGTGAGCTGTGTCTCGATCTGGTCACACTCGACATCGGTGCGGTTGAAGCGGTGCCCGGAGATGGCTACTGGTGACCTGATGGTGTCGCCGAACTTGATCCCCTCCTGCCACGTCGAGTGACCGAAACCTTTGACGTGCTCATAGATTTCGGCCTCATAGCAACCATCCCATGCTACCAAAGAGGATCCGCGAGCGAACTTTAAGAGAGCCTGGTCCAGCTCGGAGCCATGCTCGTGGTCGAGTAGGTGTGTAAAGGTCTGGTCAGAGTCTTGGTGACAGATTCGGTAACCGGAGCCACCACCGGGGTGATTTAGTGGGTGTGAGGTTATCGACCATTTGCCGATATGCGTGCTTGTTACGAAGTCTTGGTAGTGAAGGGTCGGGTGGATCACCTCGAGCGGGACCGGAAAAAACTCAGTCCCAAATATTTTGGAAAGGACTGACTTCGTGCTAGGGCTGGAAGCATCCACTGATTTAATAATTGAGCAGGCTCCATGTTGCTTTCGTGTCAGAAACATAGGCAAACCGATCAAGTGATCTAGGTGGAAGTGCGACAGCAGTATTGTATCGTCGGTATCGCTAGGTAAGATGTTCTCCGTGCCGGTGCCACCGTCAATGATCAGACGATCCTCGCCTACCGTTACCGTGACACAGTTCGTGTTACCCCCAGTTTTCTGGCTCGTCGGTTTTAGCGTCGGATAGGCGCCTCTGGTTCCTGCAAAAAATACTTGCATTATTATTCGGTTACCTCACTCTTAGGTTCAACACTAACAGAAATCAGCATACCTGTGCGTCTGTATCACTTGGTATCCATAACCCAGATTCCGTCCCAGTCTTTTGGGTTTCGTTGTTTCATCGTCCCGCAGCGGTCGATGTAGATTTGCGAGAGTTTGTCCTTTGGGTTGGCTTTGAGGCACTCCTTAAACGATCCAATGCCCTTTTCCCAGTCACCCGCCTTGAACGATATCCTGCCCTCATTAAAGTGATTTACTGTATCCATCAGGTTAGGGAAGGTCTCAGGAGTGTGGTAGTCGAGGACCTCACGCACGCCGACCGACTCTGTCTTTCCTTTTACGATTACGTCGTCAATGTAGCGGATCTGGTAGGTCCCTTTGAGCTTCTGGTAGGTGAAGTCGCTGATAAGGATGCGCGCCGCGTAGGACTTGCAGGCGCTCTCAAGACGCGCCGCGAGGTTCACGCCGTCTCCGATCATTGTGTAATCCATCCGCTTAGATGAACCGATGTTACCTGAGAGTAGCTTGTCGGTATTGAGTCCCAGTCCCATTTCGATGGG
Source organism: Gammaproteobacteria bacterium (assembly GCA_002714245.1). Classification (GTDB taxonomy): domain Bacteria; phylum Pseudomonadota; class Gammaproteobacteria; order Pseudomonadales; family Litorivicinaceae; genus HIMB30. The sequence goes on from PAWX01000056.1 coordinate 14,914, forward strand.
CATTTTTCCCTCTTTCTCTCTCTCTATATTCCATTCCCAGAGACGTTTGATCATGTTGATTCCGGCTCGGACACCGCGGTCCTCGTCGTCCTCGTGCGGAAATGGGATACCGAAGCCGGCCATGATCGCGTCTCCGATAAATTTATCGACCATTCCACCTTGCTCATTGATCGCCTCGACCATAATGTCGAAGTACTGATTCAATAGCGTCACGGTCCCTTGTGCTCCCAAGGCTTCGGTAATCGTGGTAAAGCTCCGAACATCTGAAAAAAGCACCGTCGCGACGGTCTCCTGGCCGCCCATGATGTCGCTTCCGTCACCCATGAGTTGGTCTGCGATGTTGGGATCAATGTATCTAGACATCGTCGATTTCATCCGTTTCTCGTCAGAAATATCCTCGATCATGATCATGGTGCCGAGGTGCCCGCTGGCTTGATCCATCCGTCCGTCGGGGTCTTGGTTTTCGAGTGGTAAGAAACTAACGTTTGCCGACACGATCTCTAAATTGTCATCCTGCTCTGAGCCCACCTCTATCTCGGCATCCATTAAAAACTCTGAATCCTTGTGCTCCTCACATTCTTTGATTCTTTCAAGGATCCACGAACGGCCGTTGGTAAAAAACTCCTCCGCGCTCTTGCCCAAGATATCTGTGTCCCGGATTTTTAGTATTTTGAGGCCTGACTTGTTGCACGTGATGATCTTTCCTTCATCATTGATCGTGATAACGGCGTTCGACATACTGGTGAGCATGCTGTGATTGTAAGCTCGCTCCTTGGCGACGTCCTCGAAGAGCTTCGCGTTTTCGAGAGCAATGGAGACCTGCTGGGTGAAGGCCTTCAGACGAGACTCGTCCTCCTCTGTGAATCCTCCACCTTTCTTGTTGAGTGCCTGTGTACACCCAATGCAGTCACCGTCTTTGTTGATGATCGGTACGCACAATATCGAACGGGTGAAGTACCCTGTCTGCTTGTCAAAACCCGGATTGAACCGGAGATCAGCGTAAGCGTGGGGGATGTTGATTGTCTCACGGCTCTGGAAAACGGCACCAGCGATGCCCGCGTTGTTCGGCAGGCGGATCTCTCCGATTCCCTCGCCCATAGCGACCCGCGAGAATAGCTCATTCGTTTTGAGGTCGTTAAGGAACAGGGTCGCGCGGTCTGCGTTCAGCATCCGCGTAGCTTCAACCATGACCCGCTGGAGGAGCGAGCCTAGCTCAATCTCCGAGGTAACCTCCGCGACGACATCCAGAAACTTCATTTCCTTCTCGCGCGATTTCACCATCTCTTCCATGCCTTGCGCGTTCTGGAGCGACACAGCGGCCTGCAGAGTGATCCCCTGCACAATATCTAAATCATCCTTCGTGAAGCGGCCCCGTTTTTTGTTCAGAATCTGAATCACACCGATGAGGTCTCCACGCACAGTCCTGACGGGCGCGCAGACAATATTTTTGGTGACGTATCCGGTCTGCTCGTCAATCTTGGAGTTAAAGCGCTCGTCGGCGTAGGCGTCGTGGATGATCTCGCCGACACCAGACTGGAAGATCGATCCAGCGATGCCGGTGGTGTTTAGTATGCGGATTTCTCTGACCAGCTCACCCTGCGCGACTCGGGAGTATAATTCTCCGGTGAGA
>PAWX01000057.1 GCA_002714245.1 Gammaproteobacteria bacterium
CAAGTAAAATGTTTGCAGTTCAGTCGAGCTCAATGACTTCGCCTTCCCATAAATCTGAAACACTTGAATAGACGAAGATACGACGATTTGCTGCAGCCAATCGGTTCAAAAGTTCCATTTGTCGATCGGCTGACATTGATGCAAGTGCATCAACCAAAATCAATGTACCTGCACCCTGAGCTAAGGCTCTTGCTACCTGAAGTGCGGCAGCTTCCGATGAAGAAAGTCCCTGATTGTCCGGACCAATTTGATAATTCAGAGATCCACCAAACCTTCTTCGCCAATGCTGTAAGCCGATCAACTCCATTAGGTTACTGAAGTGATAATCACCTATTTCGCTCGCATCCCAAGCAAAATTACTACGTAAGGTTCCTGGTAAAAATTCAGCCTCAGGTCCAAGAACCGTAATGGGCTCACCTCCACGAACCAATTGCTCACTCGCAAAGAGTAAGATTTCAGGAGTATTTGTTTTCAACACGTGCACGCCGTGGCCTGAAATACTCAATAGATGTTTGAGTCTCGCCATAACCTGACTAGGTTCCCGAATCGTTCGCACCTGCGGTGCATGGGTCAGCGCTCTTGCTTGCTTAAAATGTCTGGTAGGCATCAAATCCAAAAACAAAAATCCTATACCAACAACCCAAATTGCTGCAGACAAAGCCAAAATAAGGTCGAGAATCAACATACTAAAAATAGTAGCGATCGCCAGAACTCGTCCACCAACATCTCGCGATAATCGAGGTATCCAATCAGGGGCCATCGTTGCTAACGCTGCCTCTAAATCATTCCACTGAGAACGGTGAATGAGCGTGATTGACGTATAAGTAGTCGAGGCTAAAATCAAACCGATGAGTATCCAGAGAGGAGCCAACGTCACATCATTTACTTGCTGTAGAATACTTACGAGAATGACGAGTAAGAGTCGAGCGAACACCACAAGCGCGATAGCTAACCACTGAATGGCCAGGGTATATTTGGCGATATTTGGCTCAAGAATATAACCGCCAACAGCAAATGCTTTCTTCCAACGCATAAGGTGGAGTCTAGTATCACCATCAATGCTCACGACCCAACCGAAACATCGATAACGAATACGATGCAGAAAACCAGTTTGATCAACAAAAATTGAGCCAGCTACCGGTGGCTTCACTCGTCGCTCTTTAAGTCTATAACCAAGAGAGCCGGCTTCATCGGCAATTGCTTCAAAAGTTGCCCCAGTAGCGATTAGCCCATCGAGTATTGCCGTCATAGATCCAAACTACGGCCTAAAAGTTCAATCAGACGAACGCGACCGCTGACAACTGTGACGTCGCAATGTTCGCCCGGTGACGGGATTTTTATATCGGACTGTGTAACCACCTGCTGTAACCGAACACCCTGACTGAAAAGTCTTTCAGCTAGAAGGCGACTTCCAACCCAGTCGCGAATATCCTGAATTGATAGAATATCGCCACTTTCCGTGAATACTTGTCCCTCGAGAGTAATACCCTGACAGGCTACATTCACTCTCTCACCGAGCACACGTGTCTTGATTGAAGACGGCACAAAAAGAGCTATTTCGGCTTGAGCGGAAGTTCCGAGACCACGATGCGATGTCACAACACCCAGTACCGTCTCGGTATCCGCCACGCGAACCGCCCATAAACTTATGATCCAGATCACGATTAATAGCGCGACGAAAGGCCATAACCACCACATCCGTCGTGGTAGCCCCAAACTATCAGTAGCCGACTGGCGAAACTCTTCAGCCACCTAAATTCCCCACAAAGTGGTCTCTAACTGACCCACAACATACCTAAATTTCAGCTGCGCCGCCTCGACATCTGCAAGACCTTGTGCATCCGGTTGAGAAAGCCTGATCTCAGCAGACATCGCAACCGCAAGAGCAATACTCCAAGTTGTTTTATGTTTTCGAGTTAACGGTAGTTCAAGCCCCCAAACCGGCATAGTCACCTGCCAAAGCGAACTTCTCTCGGCTTCGAGGTACCATTCTGAGATTCCGAGCAATGCCCCACTACCTCTCAAATGACTGCGACATTCAAGTTCCCCATCCAATATTAAAGTCGGATTAGGGAATAGAACATCTATTCCTGGATCAAAATATACGCCCTGTCCAGAATCTACTATCCATTTGAGATCTTGATTTTCAAGATGTGCTATCCAGGGGTTCACTTGCCGTCTCCAGTTGCAACCGATCCCATCACCTCAGTCAGAAGTATGATCAGACATATTTTTTCACACAACATACAGACTTAACCCTGCGGCCGCATCGCTGGGAAAAAAATTACATCCCGAATAGAATATTGTTCCGCTAAGAACATCACCAATCGGTCAATCCCAATTCCTTCGCCGGCTGTAGGCGGTAACCCATATTCAAGCGCTCGCAAATAGTCATCATCATAGAACATAGCCTCATCGTCGCCGTCAGATTTCTGTGCAACTTGCTCCTGAAAACGTTCCGCTTGATCTTCAGCATCGTTTAACTCACTAAAGCCGTTAGCAATTTCGCGACCACCAATAAAGAACTCAAATCGGTCGGTCACAAAAGGATTCAGATCATTACGGCGAGCCAACGGGCTAACCTCCGCTGGATATTCCGTGATAAAGGTGGGATGCGTCAAACGTGCCTCAGCAACAGCCTCGAAGATTTCGATTTGCACCTTACCTAGCCCCCATGATGGCTCTATCTTAAGATTCAGAGATCTGGCATGTGCTTTTGCTTGAACCAGATCATCTAAAATCGCATCTGTCGCCTTGTCGCTATATTTCAAAATAGCTTCTTTCACTGTCATGGCATCAAATGGCCGATCCAGATCTACCCGAGAGCCATCCTCAAGAGCAAAGACTGTTTTGCCGCAAACTTTTTTTGCTACTTCACGGAGCAACTCTTCTGTCATGTGAATAAGGTCGCGGTAGTCTGAATAGGCCCAGTAGAATTCGAGCATGGTGAATTCAGGATTATGGCGTGTTGAGAGGCCTTCGTTACGGAAGTTCCGGTTGATCTCGAATACACGTTCGAAACCTCCGATCACCAAACGTTTCAAGAATAGTTCGGGCGCAATACGAAGATACATATCGATATCGAGCGCGTTATGGTGCGTGATAAATGGCCGAGCCGTCGCGCCGCCGGGGATTACCTGTAACATCGGGGTCTCGACTTCCAAAAATCCACGCGACTCGAAGAAATGGCGGATTGCTGCTATGACTTTAGAACGCAGTATAAATACCTCACGCGTTTCATTATTTGTCATCAGATCCACATAACGCTGTCGATATCTGAGCTCGGTATCCGTCAAGCCCTTATGCTTGTCCGGCAATGGACGTAGTGACTTAGTGAGAAGTCTTAGCTCGGTCAAGTGAACCGATAGTTCTCCGGTATTAGTTTTAAACAGCCTCCCTCTTCCACCAACAATGTCGCCGAGATCCCAAGTCTTGAAGTCATCGTATATTCCGTCAGGCAAATCAGCTTTCCTTACATACAATTGAATCCGGCCACTGGTGTCTTGGATGGTTAAGAAGCTGGCTTTTCCCATAATCCTGCGTAACATCATGCGCCCACAGACAGCTACCTCCACACTATCCTCGGTGAGCCTATCCCTGTCCGTATAGCCATATGTATCCATCAACACGGACGCTAAATGGGTTCGACGAAAATCATTTGGAAAGGTGGGTTGATCTGCGTCCCGAATAAGGGCGAGTTTCTTGTACCTTTCTGCGATCAGTTGATTTTCATCAACTTCGACTTCAGAGTCGTTGTGTTTTGTCATTACAGCCCCTGCTTCAAACTAGCTTCAATAAATGGATCCAAAGCGCCATCGAGCACTGCTTGTGTGTTGGATGTCTCAATACCAGTCCGTAAATCCTTTATACGACTGGAATCCAACACATACGACCGTATCTGGCTCCCCCAACCAATATCCGCTTTTGAGTCCTCAAGCGCTTGTGCCTCTGCTCTGCGCACATCCATTTCGCGCTCGTACAACCTAGCGCGCAGCTGTTTCATTGCGAAATCTTTGTTTTGATGCTGTGAACGCTGGCTTTGACACTGCACTACAATTCCGCTCGGTTCATGAGTAATCCGCACAGCGGAGTCGGTTTTGTTGACGTGCTGACCACCCGCTCCCGACGCCCGATATGTGTCGATACGAAGGCTTGATGGATCGATTTCAATCTCAACACCGTCATCAATTTCAGGAGAAACAAAGATCGACGAGAAAGAGGTATGACGTCGCGCCCCAGAATCAAACGGGCTCTTGCGAACTAACCGGTGAACACCAGACTCTGTTCTCAACCAGCCATACGCATACTCGCCTTGAACGTGAATAGTAGCGCTCTTGATACCTGCGACTTCGCCTTCTGATACTTCCATCACATCAACCTTAAATCCCCTCTTTTCAGCCCAACGAAGGTACATACGGAGCAGCATGTTGCCCCAATCTTGTGCCTCAGTTCCGCCCGAGCCCGCCTGAATATCGAGATAGCAATTATTACTGTCGGCTTCACCTGAAAACATCCGGCGAAACTCGAGTTCATCTATTAGTTTCTCGAGGCGCCCTAGCTCCTCATCGATTTCAGAAAGACCGTCTTCATCTCCTTCCTCAAGCAGCATTGTTGTGAGTTCTTTCTGGTCATCCAGACTCTGGTGAAGCTCGTCGATGGTCTCAACTACAGTTTCAAGACTTGCTCGCTCACGGCCAAGTGCTTGGGCTGTGCTAGGATTATTCCAGACGTCAGGATCCTCAAGTTCTAGATTGACTTCGTCGAGTCGTTCGCGTTTGGTCGTGTAGTCAAAGGTACCCCCTCAGCACGTCTGTACGCGCTTTTAGGTCTGCCATCATTGCATTACGGGCATTAATTTCCATGGATGATCTCAGTGATTTAGAAAAGCCGAGATTCTACAGAATCTCGGGCTTCTCGTCAGGCTGTTTGCGAAAGCGGTGCTGTTATCTCTTCGGTGATGTCACCAATCGGTGCTTGTGGCTTCAACCGCCTCATCAAAACAGCCATCAAAGGTGGAATGAAAAACAAGACAAGTACAGTTGATAACAAGAGTCCACCAAAAACCACGATTCCAATTCCCCGATAGAGTTCAGATCCAGCACCAGGAAATACGATCAAAGGTAACAAACCAAATAGGCTAGTTAATGTTGACATGAAAATAGGGCGGATCCGATTATTTGTGGCTTCCAAAATAGCGTCTAGAGACCCCATGCCATCATGCTGGACGTGCCAGAGCGTCTGCTCCACCATCAGAATTGCATTATTTACGACTACCCCGGATAGAATGATGAAGCCAAGCATTGTTAGCATATCGAGTGGTTGATCCATGACAAGATTAAGTAGTGCGAGCCCCAAAACACCGCCTGTCGCGGCAATGGGAACAGTTATTAAAATAATCAGAGGCAATGCGAAACTCCTCAAAAGAACCACTAACAAAAGATAGATCACTGCAATTGCCAGAATCACGTTGCCTTGTACTGCATTCCAAGCTTTAGATAAATCGTCAGCTGCGCCAGATAATTCAAGCCTCACACCGTCTTTAGAGTCAATATTAAAAGGAAATACAACTTTCGAGTTTATCTCGGCAATTGCCGTTTCTAATGGAATCGATTCATGCAATCGGAGTTGAATAGTTACGACACGTCGACCCGCCTTACGTAACAGCTGATTGGGTGCTGACTCGATTGATACCTCCGCAAGCTGACCGACTTTTACCAATGAACCATCTCGAGCAATGACCGGAATATCTTCAATATCTTCAATTTTAGCTGTTTCGCGAGTTTGGGTTGTCAGAACCAGCTCAACCAACTCACCACCTAGAGGAATTTCGCGGACAAGAATTCCATCGTTATAAACATCCAGGGCCTGAGCAAAATCTCTGGCCGATACCCCAGCTCGTGCCAACGCATCGGGATTGGGCCTTACGACTAGTTCGGGACTGACCGCATTCTCAGATGGACGTACTCGAACCTGATGCCCCGCNTTTCGTGGAAATAATTCACCTATNTGGCGACGTATCAGACGAAACGCAGGTTCCACTGTCTCATAATCGGGNCCTAGGACNTCAATCAAAATACCCCGCGATCCCCCAACCGACCGACCNAAAAGCGAGGCCTGCGTNACGAANGCCCTTGCACCCGGTGCTTTGGACACAGGTTCCGCTAAGACCGGGATCAATTCACGAATCCGCNCAGCATCTTCGGTCGCCGCACCNGCAAAGGCCCCGCCGTTGTATGCAACAAAAAAGAATCGATCAATGTGGGGTAATNTCNCAGGATTTGGCTGTTCCCANANAGGACGCGCNACATCTTCCATAGATTGNGCGAAATTCAAGGTGGCCTCACGGGTGTACCCGGGCGGNACTGAAATACGTCCGAACACNAAGTTTCGATTTCCATCTGGCAGATAGTCAAGNGGCGGCATCATCATTACAAGCGCAACTANNGAACTAGCNACTAGAGCAAAAACCACCATTAAACCCAACCAAGTCGATTTGACGACTTTACGTCCATAAGCTAGGACCAATCTCGTTAAGCCACTGGCAAGCGTGTCAATAACGGGTATTCGTATCTGTTGATCAAACCGCTTTGCATCCTTAATGAACTGCGAGGCAAGGGCTGGGATGACAGTAATCGATATGATCACCGACACAATCACAGATACACTTATAGCAACAGCAATATCGCGGAACAATTGACCAACAGGCAAACCCAGTACCAAGATTGGGATGAAAACAACTACTGTCGTCAAAGCGGAACCTAGTATTGGTGCCCATACCTGACGAGCTCCCCAGTACGCGGCCTGCATCGTTCCCACACCCGATTGTTTCAGGCGGTAAATATTCTCCAAACTGACTATTGACGCATCAACCACCATCCCAACCGCAAATGCAAGGCCAGCCAACGAGATCACATTAATCGACAAACCAAGACCGGCAATCACCACGAATGTGGAAATAATCGACACGGGGATAGCAATCATCACGATCGCAGTTGGTGCAAGTGCCCTCAGAAATGTTAGCAATACAGTAATCGCTAAAATACCACCGATCATGATGTTGCTTCGCACGAGCTCTAAAGCGGTACCTATATAAACCGTCTCATCGTAAACAATCCGCAGGTCCAAGCCGCGCTCGGCAAGAATTCCGGCATTCAATGCGTCAACTTCCTGTTTCAAACCCTCAAGTGTTGTCACTACATTGGTTGCTGGCTCACGGAGCACTGCAAAGGTGATCGCAGGCTTGCCATTCAAACGCCGAAAGCTGCCTGGGGTCTTATAGCCAAGCTCTACATTCGCCACATCCGATAACTTCACGTTGAATATCCTGCCGTCACGAACCTCGGTTCGAACAACTAGCTGTTTGGCGGTCTCGGGGGTATAACTAATTGCCTCTGTACGCAACGTAAAGCTCCGATTACCCTCCGTAACCTCGCCCGCTGTGACCTCAGCCGATGATNCCTTGATAGCGTCTGCAATCTCTGTCACCGACAGGCCGAAATCTGCAACTTGATCCATATCAAGCGCGATACGAATCTCCCGTTTGGCGCCTCCCCGCGAAGTCACCTCAGATATACCTGGGATCCGGCTTAATGGCTCCAAAATCACGGTATCTACAAACTCACTGAGGGTATCAATATCGATATCCACGTCATCCTTTGCGACCAGAGCCATCCGGGCAATTGGGGAATCTTCGGAGTTGGATGTCCTAACCTCTGGTGACTTTGCATCGTTTGGAAGTCCAGATACTCTAGCCAGCTGACCAAGTAGTTTTACGAGAGCAGCATCCATATTCTGGCCTACACCATACGTCAGGGTGACACGAGCACGTCCGCGACGGCTGTCACTTTCCACGCTCTGAACNCCAGGTAGACCCGTTAACTCACGCTCCAGACGAAGCACAATCTCTCGCTCAACGTCCTTTGGTGAGGCGCCCGGCCAACTCACTCGTACCTGTAGAACAGGTTTGTCTATATCTGGAGTCATCTGTATTGGTATAGTTTGTAGCGAGGCTAATCCAAATAAAATCATAGCCAAAACAATCGCCAACACAGCAATCGGATGCGTAATCGCACCACGAATCAAACTACTCACGATTGGTCCCCGAGGATACTTACTNTCTGACCTTTGCGAAGACCCTCCTGACCTTGAGTGACCACCAAATCACCGGCCTTTACTCCTTTAGTGACAGCAATACGACTACCAACCCCCACACCAAGTGTGATCCGACGGGGTTCCGCTCTACCATCGATGATCAACACGATTCGATGTCCATCCTTACTCGGCATCACAGCATCCTTGGCTATCGTGATCTGTTCGCTCATTTGTCCAATCGGTAATCTCAGATCAATTGGTTCTCCGAGCACTAGATTCTCTTTTGGCGGGCTAACAAACTGTAGCCGGATAGTTCGAGATCCTGTTCTTTGATTCTGTTCTGCAATCAGGGCACGAACTTTCAAATCATAGAAAGATTGACGAATCTTCCCAGTAATGATCTGTCCCACGGACACCGATTCGTAGGCTTCTGGTCTTACTTCCGCTTCCACCTCAACACCAAGATCGGGTAATAACTGAAATAATCGATCTCCGGACCTGACGTATTGGCCTTCGGTGACGTTGACCTCAATAATTCGGCCGCTTGTGCCCACTGTTACCTGCGTATGGTTCAGCTGACCCTCGACGTCTGCAATTTCAATTTTTAAGTCCTCAAGCTCGTATAACGTTTTACCAACGTCACTTTCCGCCTTAATTACGTTAAGTTCCACTTCCTCGGTAGCATCGCGAGTCAATAAATCTTTAGTTGTCAGGCTCTGTGCGCGTCTCAACTGCTGCTCACGGACGGCCTTACGTTGGTTCAATAAAACCAGTTGTGCTTTAAGATATCTCATTCGATTATTCAGGCTTTTCAGATTATTGCGAATTTCTGTATCGTCCAATCTTGCGAGCTCGTCGCCAGCTTTCACCCTATCTCCGACTCGCACTGCCATCGACCGTATGGATTCTGAAATCTCAGCGGATAATGTATAGATTTCGCCTGCAACGACACGCCCCGAAGCCGCCGTACCAGACTGTACTTGCGTAATNACAGCCTTATCCACGTACACAGGGACTCCTGCAGCCATCAGGGACTGCGAGACTANGAAAGAAAGNCCTGTGATAAGTTGACGCATTACATTCGACTTCTGTAATAATCTGAAAGTGTTTTATGCGCCTTATTTNGGGCGAATAAAAGCNATTGTAAAAAAAAATTGGAGGCCCAGTGCAATATCTTCACACNATGATCCGTATCACTGATATCGACNCCTCACTACGTTTCTANTGCGATGGACTGGGACTNCAGGAAGTCCGACGNTACGAGAGTGAGGCNGGTCGTTTTACTTTANTTTTTTTGGCNGCTCCGCGTGATGTTGAGNNNGCCAAGNTAAATAAAGCNCCACTCGTCGAGCTAACNTANAACTGGGACTCCGAAGANTANGCTGGNGGCAGAAATTTCGGGCATCTTGCNTANCGAGTCGACGATATCTACGCGTTATGTGATCACTTAGAAAGCCAAGGTGTCACCATTAACCGACCGCCAAGAGACGGATACATGGCTTTTGTTAAAAGTCCTGATGGGATCTCTATTGAACTTTTACAATCTGGTGATCCACTGCCGCCAGCCGAGCCATGGGCTACGATGTCCAATACCGGGTCCTGGTAAACCTGATACAATAGGTCTCTCAAGGAAAAGGATTACAAACATGGTCAAACAACTCTTATCGGCACTTGCTTTTAGTGCCGTTGCGTCAGCCTCAAGTGCCGGAGATATCCCGGATCCTTTACGCATCGCAACCGAGGGCGCCTATCCCCCATTCAACAGCGTCGATGCGAACGGCAAACTCATTGGGTTTGATGTCGATATCGCGATGGCTCTCTGTAAAGAAATGAAAGCGAACTGCGAGCTGGTCGCGCAGGATTGGGATGGGATCATCCCCGCATTGGTCGCGAACAAGTATGATGCGATTATTGCTTCGATGTCGATAACAGATGAACGCAAGCAAACGATTGACTTCACTAACAAGTATTACTCGAATTACTTGGCAATTATCGGTGAGAAAGGCAAGGTAGCAGGAGCCAATGATCTGGCAGGAAGGGCGATTGGTGCCCAGCGTTCCACATTGGCCTCGCAATGGGCTGAAGACAGTCTCACGGGTAAGGCAGATGTAAAGTTGTATGATACCCAGACCGCTGCCTACGCTGATCTCTCTGCGGGGCGTCTGGATGCGATGGTATCCGATATCTACCCAGCGATGGACTGGCTGAAGGACAACGGCGGTTACGAGCTTTCCGGTAGTGCGATTGATATTAACGATCAGATTGGCATCGGTATACGCCAAGGTGAATCCGATCTCAAAGCAGCCTTCAACAAAGCGATTGATGCGATTCGTGCAAACGGTACGTATGCAAAAATCAACGCTAAATACTTTTCTGCCGATATCTATTAATCGGATCTGGGGGCGAGAGCCCCCGATTTCGGTATGGACTCGTTATCTAAGCTGTCGTTAGGGCATTCCGGTTGGGGTGACGAGCTCCTTATTGGAGCACTGATGACAGTCAGTCTCGCAGTTGCTTCGTTAATTATAGGACTGATAATCGGGGGCGTATTAGCTCTCTGTAAAATCCAACCAATTACTATTCTTCGCGGATTTGCACACGGATTGACCCTCTTTTTCCGAGGGACACCTGAATTCTTGGTGATTTTGGTTGTTTTTTTTGGGCTCGATATTTTAATAAACGCGCTCCTGAGTGCTGTCGCGATAGACCTCAAGGTATCAACACCCAAATTCTGGGCGGGAGCGCTTGGTCTAGGGTTGATTTTCGGGGTTTATGCTTCTGAGGTATTCAAGGGCGCGTACTACGCGGTCCCAAAAGGTACGCTTGAAGCGTCACACGCATTAGGTCTCTCTAAATTTCAGACCACCACTCAAATACACATCCCTTTAATGTGGAGTCACGCGCTCCCTGGGTTGATGAACCTTTGGCTGGTGTTACTTAAGGACACCTCCCTGGTTGCCGTCATCGCGTTCGACGAACTTTTAAGAACAGCAAAGGTTGCCGGGGAAACCGAGCGAGAACCGTTTATTTTTTTCCTAGCAGCTGGTGTCTTGTATTTATTGATGACCTGGGTAAGTGATCAAACGAAGATCCGACTCGAGAATCGCATCAGCTTGGCTGGAAGAAACTGATGGCAGAGGCAATTTTCAAGAGTATCTATTTCTGGTTCAAAGGTTGGCACTACGACATTGGCACAGCCGTATGTGTCCCGCTGGAGCAGACGCTACCAAGCTCGATCAGTCTATACTGCCCGCGGCTAATAGATGGCTTCTTTACCACCTTGGAACTTGTTGCACTGTCACTGATTTTCGCCTTCTTACTCGCCAGAATGATGGCTCAACTTCTTGTGATCGGACCAACCCTGAGTCAGAAACCAATCAAAATCTATACCTATATATTTCAAGGTACTCCGATACTGATCCAGCTTTGGATGGTGTACTACGGTTTGGCACAGTTTGAGTGGATCCAAGAGTCAGCAGGATGGATATTTTTAGGTAGTGGATGGTGGGTGGGCTTGATAGTTTTGACTCTTAATTCTGCAGCATATCAAACTAACATCCTAATTGGTGTAATCCGCAACCTACCGCAGGGTCAGTTAGAAGGGGCTTATTCGATCGGTATGAATCCTCGGCAGACCTACCAAAAAATCCTTTTCCCACAAGCCATACGAACCTCATGGCCGGCACTTGTGAATGAAGGAATTTTGTTGCTTAAAGCGAGTGCGCTCGTGAGTACCATAACTGTGCTTGATCTGATGGGCCATGCCAGAACTGTCTTTTCACGGAGCTATGATCTTTGGGTATATGGTGGAGTAGCATTACTGTATATTTTGCTTACTGCTTTGATGACTCTTATTGCTTTCTTAATCCGACGCTACTGGTTCCAGAGTCTTCCCTCCGATCCTTGGTTTAGGGAATTCTCACGCTAGGTGCTAATTCCTATAAGCGGCCTTCGCTTCGGCCTCATCAACCTCAAGAACACCACCTTTTGCTGCATCACGCTCATGCTGAACGATATCTCGAGCATCCCAAGGGTAATCTACCCACACATCTTCAATGTCCTTGCCTACAAACACATGCTTCACCGTTTGTGGGAATACCGCCTTTTTCGGTTTCAACTTGTTATGCATAACAAAGACCCCAATCTCGGCCGGATTTTCTGCAAGTAGTTCACCGATCGCAAAGGCTAACGTAGTGCGTTCATCATCCACTTCGTCCACCAATAGAACACGTTTTCCTGTGATCATATTATTTACACCCTCTACCCACTGAAGTTTGAAAGGAATGTCTGATGGTGGTTCGTCGGGGTGGTACCTGGCCAGCGAAATAGCAATCAGCGGCTTTTCAACATACGTTCGCAGGATACGCGCAGGAATAAATCCACCTCCACCGATCGCAAGTATGACGTCAAATTGAAAGTCACTTGCGATAATTTGCCGAACACCATGTGCGATGGTTTGGTGGAGATCGGCGTAAGAAAAACGGAGACGTGTGCTCATGAAAACTTTCCAGAAAAAATGTCATGGTATCACTGAGCGGTCGAAATATTCGACTCCCAAATCGAATCTACTAGGTTCCCCCGAGATTAGATAATTCAGCCCCTGAAATACCGTAGAGTGATCTGATCCAATTCACAAATTATCCGAATTCAGCGAACAATATGTTGTGAACTCTTACGTATTTCACGAAGTGCGTTACACTTCTCGAAAAAGTTTCATCACAATTTGGAAATCATTTCTATGTCGAACGACCTCCGCGAAGCTGCACTCCGTTATCACCATGCAGCGCCAGCTGGAAAATTAGAGATCGCACCAACCAAGCCAATGGCTACACAGCGAGATTTGTCACTCGCCTACAGTCCTGGTGTTGCCTACGCGTGTACCGAAATTGCTGAAGATCCCAGTAAAGCTGCCGAACTCACTGCACGCGCGAACATGGTCGCGGTAATCACTAACGGCACGGCCGTTCTAGGACTAGGCGCAATTGGGCCCCTCGCCTCCAAACCAGTCATGGAGGGCAAGTCGGTTCTGTTTAAAAAGTTCGCCAACATCAACTCAATTGATATCGAAGTCGATACCACCGATGTAGATCGCTTTTGTGACGTTGTTTCTGCATTGGAGCCCTCTTTTGGGGGAATTAATCTTGAAGACATAAAAGCTCCAGAGTGTTTCGAGATAGAGTCACGGCTCCGGGAACAGATGAATATCCCAGTCTTCCACGACGATCAGCACGGAACAGCGATCGTGGTCGGCGCTGGAATACTCAATGCGATGCGCCTACTTGAAAAAGGGTTGGACGAAATTAAGCTAGTTTGCTCGGGCGCGGGAGCAGCGGCCCAGGCATGCCTACATATGCTGAAAACACTCGGGGTCCGGCAAGAGAACATCATAGTATGCGACCAACACGGAGTTCTCCGTAAGGGTCGTGAAGCTCCGATGGACAAGTATAAATCACAGTACGCCCGGGACACTGAGCTTGCCACTTTAAAGGAAGCTTTGGTCGGTGCTGACGCATTTTTAGGGCTTTCGGTGCCCGGTGTGATTGATCAGGAAGACGTCGCGAACATGGCGGATCGTCCAGTAATTTTTGCACTCGCAAACCCAACACCCGAAATCATGCCCGAACGAGTGAAGGAAGTTCGTCCAGATGCGCTGATCGCAACCGGTCGCTCAGATTATCCAAATCAGGTTAATAATGTGCTGTGTTTCCCATTTCTGTTCCGTGGCGCACTCGATTGCGGAGCAACAGTCATCAATGAGGAGATGAAGGCCGCCTGTGCGGAAGCTATAGCTGCAATGGTCCATGCGGCACCGTCCGATGAAGTACTAAATACTTATCAAGGAGAGCAGTTAACCTTTGGACCAGAATATTTTATTCCTAAACCATTCGACACGCGCTTGATTATGGAGATCCCGCCTGGGGTCGCTCGAGCGGCTCATAAATCTGGCGTGGCAACACGACCTATAGACGATCTGGATGCGTACCGTGACGATCTGAGTCGTTTTGTTTTCCGTTCTGGAATGCTGATGAAGCCAATGTTCGAGGCGGCTCGCGCAACCAAACGTCGTCTAGTACTCGCCGAGGGTGAGGGTGGTAAAATATTACAGGCGTGTCAATTGATCGTGTCTGAGAAACTTGCCGAGGTCACGCTTGTTGGCAGACCACACGTGATTCAAGAAAAGATTAAATCCATGGGGCTATCAATCGTACCAGGCCAAGATTTTGAAGTAGTAGACAACTTGAGTGACGATTTTATGACCCCAATTGGTGAAGAATATCATGCGCTTATGGCGCGCAGAGGCATAACTCCAAAGGCGGCTCAAACGCGCGTTCGTGCAAATACAACCGTCGTTTCTTCTATGCTACTTCAACGGGGCGATGCTGACGCAATGCTTTGCGGTACCTTTGGGACCTATGGAAAGCATCTTCGGTTAGTAGAGGAAATCATCGGCCGCGACGGAGCGTCTCCGGTGGTTGGGGCTCTAACGGTATTAATATTGCCACAGGGGACCATTTTCCTGACCGACACACATGTGAATCTCGATCCAAACGCTGAACAGTTGTGTGAACTCGCTAAATTGGCTGCAGACGAAATTCGATGGTTCGGGATTCAACCCAAAGCTGCCTTTCTGTCGCATTCTAATTTTGGATCTTCCAATACGACTTCTGCGAAAAAAGTTCGACAAGCGGCGACCATGTTCATGGAACGATACCCAGATATCGAGGCCGATGGCGAAATGCACGCAGACGCTGCACTGGAAGAAAAAGTTCGTTTGGATCTACTCCCGAATAGCAAACTGACAGGTACGGCTAATCTATTAGTTTGTCCAAACCTTGATTCTGCCAATATCGCAAGGAATTTGTTGAAGGTACTTGGAAATGGTGTGACCGTGGGACCACTTTTGCTTGGTCTCAAAAAAGAAGCGCATGTTGCCACTGCGTCAAACTCGCCTCGTGGTATTTTCAACATGGCTGCAGTTGCTTTAGCTAATGTGAATCGACACGATGATTAATGGCTCGACTGGCTAACACAATATCGGAACCCGAATTGCTCGGTTTTTAAGCCAGTTCCGCCACCAAAAAATCTATCAGTACGCGAGTTTTAAGTGGTAAATGACGACCGTGGGGGAAGACGGCATAAAGTTTCCTTTCTGGGATAAGCTGGTAGTCGGGGAGCACCTCTCGTAAACGCTCATTCTGAAGTTCAGATTCGACCATAAATCGGGGTAATAATATTAGACCCTGGCCCGCTCTGGCAAAGGACACCATCATCTGGTCGTTATTGGTTGATAACCTAGCTTGAGTGACGATTTGCAGCGGTTCCTCTAAACCTTTTTGAAGCTTCAACCGTTGTGCGTTTCGATCAGATCCGTAGTGCACAAAGGGCATATTAGATAGGTCGTCTGGTGTCTGGGGCGTCCCGTACTCCGCAAGTAAGATCGGTGCACCCACGAGCACCATTGGGACATCTGCAAGTCTGCGAGCGACCAGCGAAGAATCCTCCAAGTGACCGATCCGAATCGCAAGATCAAAACCCTCCCCGACCAAATCAACAAATCGATCGGACAACTCAACATGCAAATGAATACCTGAGTTCTTCATAATAAATGAGGTCAAAGGCTCTTTTAACACCCGTTGGGCGAGTGCAACAGGTGCAGAAATACGAAGAGAACCTTCCGGTTTCACTTTACGACCAGCAAGCATCTCACCAACTTCCTCAATACCCTCCACGAGTGGCGCTGATCGCTCGAATAAAAATGATCCTTCGTCGGTCAAACTCAATTGACGAGTTGTCCTATGAAATAGGCGTGCACCGAGATCATTCTCCAGACGTTGAACTTGCTTACTAACCGCTGATCCCGTCATACCAAGACGCCTGGCCGCCTCGGCAAAACTGCCGTGACGAGCAACGGCCACAAAAATTGGTATTCTCGAAAGACGGTCCATAGTTTTTCTGCAACACAACCGCAAATTCATATTATTAGTTCCAAAATAGAATTAATCAATGGAATTTTTATTTATTTAAAATCATTTAATAAGCACTCTTGTTATCGCCGATGAAAAAAATTAGGGGATAACTATTTTAGGTTAAGTATTTGGAATGAACCTGACCTGGGTCGCGCTCGGAATTATTTTGCTTACTCACGGCTACGTGTTGAAAATCAGTACATTCACCACCGCAGGAACAGTTGACTACTTTGAGAGTATCGGTTTTCCGGCGATCGCGGCCTACCTTGTGATTGCTGGTGAGATTTTCGATGCTCTTGCACTACTGATTGGCGCTTTTACGCGACTAGCCGCGCGGTTACCTATCCCGATTCTTCTAGGAGCAACTTGGATGCACTTGGGGAATAACTGGGTATTTTCAGCAGAGGGCGGTGGATGGGAATTCCCTATTCTTCTCGTAATTCGCGCGGTCAGCATCAGTCTAGGGGGCGCAGGCAGGGACGCAGTCGACAACCTAGCACCAATGAAAAGCTTTGTGAGCTTTCGGTCCTCAACCCAAGCAATAACTGAATAATCTCATGGGATGATCGTCTGGCCATCCCAGGCGATCACCTGCCCTGTCCGCTCGGGCGTCAAAGTATTCAGAACATCCCAAAGGTAGGCGGCCGAATGCTCTGGACTGAACAATTTATTGGGGGGAACTCCTGTCTGGAAAGGTTTAGAAAGATCTGTATCTACGGTCCCTGGATGCAAGCCAACGATCACGGCCCTGGGATTGGTGCGTGAAAGTTCCAAACTCAAATTCTTGGTTAACATGTTTTGGGCCGTTTTACTTGCGCGATAACTGTGCCAGCCGCCCAAACGATTGTCTCCGACGGATGCGACACGTGCCGAGAGGGTCGCGACCACCAACGCCTCTCGATGACGTATAAGGTGACCCAAGGCCGCGTACCACAGAAAAGGCCCGAAACAATTTACAGAAAATACTATTTCAAGTTTCGACCGGGTAAGGTCGGCGAGCTTCTTTTCTGGTCTAACCCCGACTGACTCATCTTTTAGAATCCCGGCGGTCGTCACCACTAAATGCAGCTTCTCAGTGTTAGAAGCAATCTTCTCGGACGCTTCATTGATCGATGTATCGCTCATCAAATCAAGCTCAATCGGAATCACCCGGGAATCCTCTGTTATGATACGACTACGATCACGGGCAGTTACAAAAATCTGCTCAAATTCTCCAGACTTAAGGGCTCGATCAACCAAGGCTTGTCCCAGACCACTCGCACCACCCTGTATCAATGCAGACTGTGTCATCGATTACCACCTAAAGAGTCTTATGCTGATGCCCATACCAACCGCGCAGAATCCACATAAAAGCCCAAGATTAAATGCAATATCTGCTAGTCCAGCGTCATCTAGCATCACTGCCCGAGCCGCCTCCAAGACGTGTGTGAGCGGCAATACCTGTGCAATCGTTTGAACCCATTCTGGTGAGCCATCAAGCGAAAACCAAACACCAGACAACAGTAACATTGGAAATGTGATTGCATTCAGCAGACCGTCGGCAAACTCCTTACTTTCGGTCCTACAGGCAATCGCTAAGCCCAATGTGATCATTGCTAAGCCACCGATCAAAGCGATGAGTAGCAAAAGAGTCATACTTCCTACCATCTTGTAATCCAGCATCAAATTAGTACCAACAAATACAATTACACTGGCAGTCAAAGTAACCAATAGTCGAGATAACACCTGAGCCGACAAAAATTCGAACTTCGTCAAGGGGGTGGCCTTCAGACGCCTTAAGTAGCCAGACTGTCGGTACCTTACGACCACATAGCCAACGCCCCAAAGTGCACTATACATCATATTCATCCCGAGAATCCCCGGTACCACCCAGTCAACATAACGAATAGCTTCCCCGTCCGTCTCCCCGCGTTGCAGTGGTCGATCCTCGGTGTACTTTAAAAGTAATTCCAAGATGGCGCCTGACGCTGAGTTACCGTTCACCCAATAACCCACGGACCCATCGACAATTTTCACAACCAGATCTGTTTGTTGACGCGATAAACGATCTAATGCCTTGTCTTCTTGATCAGTAATCGTCTCAACCCCGGGGAAATTAACTATCTCTGGAAGCGCTTCTGTACCAATCGCTGTCACCACAAATAGCGCTCTCGGTGGGCCTGAAAAAACAACCGCAAGCGCAAATACGATCAGTACCGGAAATACTAGGTTCCAGCCAAAACTCGCTCGATCTCGGAGATATTCAAGATTTCTAGCTACGAAGATTGCCTTCATGCGTCGCAGAGAACCCAAGATTGAACTCACTCAATGACCTCCTGCGTCTTAACAAGCGGCTCACCCGTCAGTGACAAAAAAAGTGTATCTAAATCCGACACACCAGCTTCTTTGATTAATTTTTTCGGAGCCCCTTGCAACAATGTTTTCCCATGTGACAGGATCAACAACTCATCACACAGTACCTCAGCTTCCTCCATATAATGCGTTGTAAGAATTAATGTCCGACCATCTGCCTTCAACTGGGAAACCACATCCCAGAGATCACGACGTGATCGTGGATCAAGTCCGGTGGTTGGTTCATCTAAAAAAACAATCTCTGGATTATGTACAAGAGCAAGTGCGAGAAGCAGACGCTGACGCTGCCCACCAGACAGGCGACGTGCATCGCGATGTAAGAAATCATTCAGACGAAATTGATCGATGAGTCGATCCATTGGAATTGGATCATCGTAGAAGCTTGAGAAAAGTTTAAGGTTGTCAAAGGGTGACAGAAAATCCTGCAATGCTGTCGCTTGGAACTGGATACCTACACGATCCTGATAGTCGGCTGGGAATGGTTTACCAAAGTAACGTACAGACCCACTGGTTGGCTCTTCCATCCCCTCAAGCATTCCTAGTGTCGTGCTCTTCCCTGCCCCGTTCGGACCTAATAATCCAAAACATTGTCCCTTGGATATCTCAAAATCGAGCTCGTCAACAGCGACAACATCGTCATAAGATTTGCAAAGGCCAGAAATCGATAGTACGACATCAGTCATATGTAACCCAGTGACTTTGTGGTATGCCGCCTACGAGTTGAGTTGCCTGATTAGCGGTTTGAGCGACAGCATCGCCATGCCTCATCAATACCTCTTCAGCTATCCTCACCCCTGGCCCACTCATACTAAGCGCGCAGACCGGTGCGGCAAGCTCGTTGAATACCGGTGCACTGATACCTGCAATTTCTACCAAGGTGAGTCCAGACCGGGATCCGGAGCAAGCCTTTAATATCGATAGGCCCCGAAAGAGCGTTTTAGACTGACCGACTGTCTCTTTAGGCATGCGAGTTACCTTTTTGTTCTAATTCTCCATGACGAATCGTTAGTGACACTTCTTGGCCACGATACGTATTTATAGTTACGTTATAGACACATTTTATCCAATCTCCTGATTGTACTAGCGCAGGTTCACTCGGTTCGAGAGCCGAAAACCAGATCGCTTGAAGTTCTCGTCCTTCAAATCGCAACCTCAGACTTAAGTGTGTTTGATCTTGGCCAACTATCCGGAGGGATACCACTTGGAAGATACCCATAAACAGGGGCTGATCAAATCCGCGGCCGAATGGACCCAGAGACTCCATATGTTCGACCCAACTGGTGGTTAGTTGTTCACTTAGTAATTCGCCATCCACGAGAAATCGAGTCTTTGGACCGACCCGTGGATGTGTCTTTCGATAAACTTCCTGTAATTCTCGACTAAATACAGCGAGTGCCTTCTTAGGGATCGTCATACCGCATGCGCCGGTATGTCCTCCGTATCGAATCAGCACGCCAGGAAGATTATTATTCACCTGGTCAAGCAACGCCTTCGCATCGACTTCTGGAATTGAGCGCATCGATCCTGTCAAAGTTCCGTCAGCATTGCCAGCTGTGAAAACGATCGTAGGAGCACCTTCTATTTCAACGATTCGGCTCGCAACAATCCCTTGGACTCCTGAGTGACCATTTTCTAGGACCACACACAATACCAACCCTCCATTTAGGCATTGACGTCTGGCCAGTGGCTTTGCCCAATCAACCATCGCCTTTTCGATTTTTCTACGTTTTTTATTATCTGCATCCAAATCTATAAAGGCATCTGTCGCCTCAACGACCGAAGACGCCGACAGGTATTCATAGCCCCTGAGCGAATGGCCGATCCGTCCCCGTGCATTCAGCCTAGGCGCTAGCTGAAATGCGAGCAGCTCTGCATTAGTTTCCTTTGGCGATGAAGTAAGGTGAGATATCGCGACCTGCCAGCATGGTCTCTCTTGGCGTGCAATCAAACTTAAACCCGCCTTAACGACAGCACGGTTGGTCTCACTCGATCCCAAAGAAACACAGTCGGCTACCGTTCCGAGAGCAACATAATCAAGAAGGTCGCCAAGCTTCGGGATCGTTCCGTCTAGCACACCAAAATCAATCAACTCTTGCCTTAACTGACTCATTACCAACCAAGACACTAAACAGCCAGCAATCGCTTTATCCGGATATAAACAATCTGTGCGGTTCGGATTAACCACAGCGCTAGCACTTTTTGGTGGTCCATCATCCGATATACGGTGGTGGTCTGTCACAATGACATCAATTCCGGCATTTTTCAGCCTCGCGATTTGCAACTCGTCTGATGAACCGCAGTCGGCCGATATGACAACGTCAGGGGTATCCTCGGACTCTAATAATCGGTCAACTAAGGTCTCAGAAATACCATAACCATCCTCCAATCGATGACCAATCCAATGGGAGATCTGTTTGTCAGAGACACCAAATCGAAGCAAGGCGTGCGTGATGACCGCATGGCTTGTAAGACCATCCGCATCATAATCTGTAAGCACACCAATTAGCTCACCATTACTTATGGCTAGCCGAAGGCGATCTGTTGCTCTCTTTATGTCTTTGAGGACTGAGGGCGGTGCAATATTTTGGAGTTGAGGACTTAGGATCGACTCGAGCGAGTCCTCACTCCTAATTCGGCCGGCAATAATTCGGGCGATCAAGGGGTCTAACCCACGCGACCGAGCCTCGGCGAAAACCGAGGTATCAATCAGACGCGCCTCAAACACTACCCCGTCACTGAACGAACGAATGCTTGGACATCATTCAAATCGTTTTCAACAATCGTGTAACGCTCCTCTCGGCCAAGAAGACCCGTCATATCAGCAGGCAAAGGCACCTCGTCAAATCCGGCCTTCTCAACAGCCTCTGCGAACTTGGACGGGTGCGCAGTCGCTAAGACGATCTTGATCGTCTCACTTGGCGTCACTTGCAATGCATCCACACCAGTCGCCGTATGCGGATCTATTAATTCGCCCGTATCCCTGAAAACGCGCGCAATTGTTTCGCATGTTTGCTCATCGTCAACTGCATGAGCAGAAAACAAGGTTTTAGCCTGAGCGATTACCCGATCTTCAAGCTTTACAGCGCCTGATTTAAATTCATTCATCAACTGTGACAGCTTATTACCATCACGATCATAGAGATCAAATAATAAACGCTCAAAGTTAGAACTCACCACGATGTCCATTGATGGCGATAGTGTTTTTTCCAAAGGCTTTCTCGATAAATCACCGCGAAGACCTCGAACCAGTGCATCATTTGCGTTAGTCGCAACAATAAAGTGAGCTATCGGGAAGCCCATTTTCTTGGCGATATAGCCACCAAACACATCACCGAAGTTTGCCGAGGGTACGCTGTAGACAATCTCCCGATCTAATGCGCCCAGACGAAGCCCCGAATATATGTAATACACGGTCTGTGCCATGATCCGCGCAAGATTAATTGAGTTAACCGCCAGTAAGCGGTTCGGACTGACAAACGTCTGATCCAAAAACGACGCTTTTACAATCTCCTGACAATCATCAAAGTTACCTCTGAGTGCAATATTATGTACGTTATCCGATAAGACCGTCGTCATCTGCCGACGTTGTACCTCGCTTACGCGCCTGTAGGGATGCAATATCACTACGTCTAGGTGGTCGGAATGACGCGCTCCCTCAATGGCTGCCGACCCTGTGTCACCGGAGGTTGCACCCATAACAACACCGCGCTCTCCGCGCTCCGCGAGGAAGTGATCTAGTAAACGTCCGAGCAACTGAAGCGCAAAATCCTTAAAAGCAAGTGTTGGACCATGGAAGAGCTCAAGAAGCCAGGTGTCAGGNCTGAGTTGCTTAAGCGGTGCNATTGCTGGGTGACGGAAGGANGANTACGCATCCTTCACCATCNNCTCGAAAGCTTCACGCTTNAACGAACCCTCGACAAAAGGCCACATCACTTCGATTGCNANTTCATCATANTGCAGNGATTGCCATTGTCTGAATGTTNCCTCGGAAATNGTGGGCAANGATTCAGGAACATACAAACCNCCATCCGAGGCAAGTCCGGTCAANACNNCNTCATCAAACCNCAAGACNGGNGCCTGTCCGCGNGTNGANACAAACTTCATACAGCATCTCCCAAGCGTTTCACAGCGCAGNACGACTGTCTTCNCAACGANAAAAATTTGCTGCTCTATNTGAGCCANAGCCNACAAGACATCTTTCTCNCGNACTGAGTGGGTCAATAANATCAACGCNACCGGTTCNCCTTCAACACCGTCCTTCTGAATCACACTCTCCAGTGANACGCTNTGGTCTGCCAANGTNCGCGTTATGAGGGCCAATACACCNACCTCATCACGAACGGANAGACGNACATAAAATGGGCATACNGTNTCNTCGATCGNNAGTNNTGAAATATCATTCAGNTGTGTTGGCTGGAAAGCNAGGTGCGGAACCCTATTCGTCGGATCCACAGTCAATGCTCGNGCCACNTCAACCAAATCNGCAACGACCGCGCTTGCTGTNGGAAGTGATCCAGCTCCCGGTCCGTAGAGCAATGTCGAACCAACTGCATCGCCGTGAATTTGNACCGCNTTCATTACGCCGTTNACGTTGGCAAGAAGCTGTGTTTCGGGNATAAGNGTNGGATGTACCCGCATTTCNACACCCTCTGANGTNCGGCGNGCAATACCTAGATGCTTAATNCGGTATCCAAGCTCCTNNGCATAATCGAGNTCCATCAAATCGATGGTTGAGATNCCTTGTGTGTATACAGCGTCAAAGTTGAGNGGAATACCNAAGGCGATCGATGCCAAGATGCANAGTTTATGGGCTGCATCNATNCCCTCAACATCGAAGGTCGGATCGGCCTCCGCNTAACCNAACGCCTGAGCCTCGTNCAAGACATCCGCGAAGTCGCGACCTTTGTCCCGCATTTCAGTCAGAATAAAGTTACCNGTTCCNTTGATTATCCCTGCNAGCCAACTAATTTGATTCGCTGCTAAACCCTCACGCAATGCCTTAATCACCGGGATACCCCCGGCAACAGAAGCTTCAAANGCAATGGTTACACCTTTTTGCTGTGCCTTCTCGAATAGACCATTCCCGTNCTCAGCAATCAGNGCCTTNTTAGCGGTCACTACATGCTTACCCGAATCAATCGCAACTTCGATCAAGTCACGAGCGAAATCACAACCACCAATNAACTCGACAAAGACATCAATCTCAGGATCATNGGCNACATCCATCAANTNGCGCGATACNCGANNACCAGANANATCGACNCCATCCCGATCACGGCGCGCACCAACGTGCGTAATTTGAATNTCACGACCNATTCGGCGCGCTAGTTCTTCACGATTGTTTGCGAGCACGTTCAGTGTNCCCTGAGCAACAGTACCAAGGCCGACNAGGCCTACAGAAATAGGTTTCAANAATCTGTCCTTAGAAAGNTTGGTTCANNGCGGATTCGACACGAAANAGNCGTTTTATNTTCCTCANNGCCTGTCGCGTTCTGTGTTCATTTTCGATCAANGCGAAACGAACATGATCGTCGCCGTACTGACCGAAACCAATACCTGGACTAACTGCAACGTTGGCATCACGTATGAGTTTCTTGGCAAATTCAAGTGATCTCATTTCACTATACCGCTCAGGAATTTTTGCCCANACGAACATNGTAGCTTTCGGCTTTTCAACCGGCCATCCAAGCGCGTTTAATCCTTCACACAAGACGTCACGTCGAGANTGATACATATCGCGTATNTCATGAACACATTNNTGGTCACCCTCNAGNGCTGCAATTGCCGCGACTTGAATNGGCGTAAATGTTCCNTAATCAAGGTAGGACTTAATGCGGGCCAATGCNCCTATCAANTCTCNATTACCAGCAGCAAAGCCAACACGCCATCCCGGCATATTGTAACTTTTCGAGAGTGAGAAAAACTCAACAGCNATATCCNTAGCGCCANGGACCTGAAGAATCGATGGAGCAACATANCCATCGAACACTATGTCAGCGTATGCAATATCCTGAATNACCCANATATNATGCTCTNTNGCAATCTCAACCANCTTCTCGAAAAAATTGAGTTCAACACACATAGNGGTCGGATTCGCCGGGAAATTTAGGACCAGCATTTTTGGTCGAGGCCACGAGGTTTCAATCGCTTTAACCAATTCTGCAAAGAAGTCCTCNCCNGGTAGNAGCGGCACATGACGAATATCGGCGCCCGCGATCACAAAACCATANGGATGAATTGGATANGCNGGATTGGGAACCAGTACCGCGTCACCAGGNCCCANNGTTGCCATAGCGAGATGTGCAAGACCCTCTTTCGATCCGATTGTAGTGATCACCTCTGTCTCGGGGTCAAGATCAACGTTGTAACGCGTCTTGTACCAGGCCGCCATGGCGCGTCGAAGGCGTGGGATACCCTTCGACTGAGAGTACCTGTGAGTGTCCTCTCGGTTTGCTGTTTCTACCAGCTTTTTTACGATATGTTCAGGTGTGGGCTGATCTGGATTTCCCATAGAAAAGTCTATCACGTCCTCACCCGCTGCCCGCGCGCTCTGGCGCATTTCGCCAATCACGTTAAAGACATAAGGGGGGAGACGCTCAATGCGAGGGAATCGTGCATCCACTATCTGTTCTCAATACGGTATAAACGGTTGATTGTAGCTCAAGAACCGAGCTGATTCATGCGTTCTAAAAGGTCCCTCCAGGGTAAATATCCGGGTTGCATCTCACCATTATCAAAAATCAATGTTGGAGTTCCAGTAATTCCAAGCTTCTGTCCTAATTGATACTGATCAGAGACGGGATTGTAACAAGTCGCAGCTTCTGGTGTTTCACCAGCCTTCGCAAGTGTCATCGCCGCATTTTGGTCTTTAGCGCAGTAGACGGACACATATTTGTCGTATGAGTCTGAGCCAACCCCAGCTCTTGGGAATGCGGCGTAACGGATCTCCACGCCATTCTCAAGGAGCTGATCAATCTCACTATGGAGACGTCTGCAATATCCGCAATCAATGTCAGTGAAGACTAGCAATCGATGCCTCACTTCTTCCACTGGCGAGAACACTACAAGCTTTGATGGCTCAAGATCTTTTAAGATAGCTTGACGATCCACTCGGCGACTGATTTCTGTCAGATTTTTTACGCCATCGGTCCCAATCTTATAAAGGTCACCCGCTACAAAATATAAACCGCTTTTATCGGTATAAACGCGCTCGCCAGACATCAAATTGACTTCAAAAAAAGGTGTCTCCACGACCGCGTTTACTGACTTAATCTGAATCATTGGATTAATGCCAGTGATCGCCTCTCTGATTCGAGCTTCATCGGCCATAGTGGCAACCGAGACAAATGTAAAAACCCATGCCAACCAGCGCATAATTACTCCTTTTTAAATACTAATTAAATTGTAACTCAAGCACGTGGATGATGTGCGATATGCAACCGCTTCAGGCGCTCCTTAGCCACATGCGTGTAAATTTGGGTGGTTGATAGGTCCTGATGACCCAAAAGTAGCTGTACCACCCGGAGGTCTGCGCCATTGTTAACCAAGTGCGTTGCAAACGCATGACGTAAAGTATGGGGGCTCAGTTCTACCTTAATACCAGCCAATCGGGAGATATGTTTCAGTCGGTGCCAAAATGTCTGACGAGTCATTGGCGCCCCTGATCGGCCAGGGAAAATAACCGCTCCCCTTGGATCAGGTAGCTCTGGGCGTGCTTCCTTCAGATACCGTTGTAACCAGGCCCTAGCCGCATCGCCCAAGGGTACTAGTCTCTCCTTATTACCCTTTCCAACCACGCGCAAAACACCCTGCTCGAGACTAATATTCGACCGTTCAAGCCGGCAAAGTTCGCTAACACGAAGACCTGAGGCATACAAAACCTCAAGCATCGTTCGGTCACGGAGACCGATCTGGGTCTCAGTATTTGGCGCCTCTAATAGCTTCGATATATCACTCTCTGACAAGGTTTTTGGTAACGGACGTCCTGTTGACGGTCTCTGGATCCGAGCCATTGGGTCGTCATTTCGATGACCGTGCCGTATTTGATACTTATAAAATCCATGGAGCGCAGAGAGTTTTCGTTGAATGGAAGTGATTTTTAAACCGGCAGACAATAACGATCCGATGAAGCCGTTGATGTCAGCATCCGATAATGTCACGAC
This sequence comes from Gammaproteobacteria bacterium, assembly GCA_002714245.1. Classification (GTDB taxonomy): domain Bacteria; phylum Pseudomonadota; class Gammaproteobacteria; order Pseudomonadales; family Litorivicinaceae; genus HIMB30. The sequence goes on from PAWX01000057.1 coordinate 26,573, forward strand.
GGTTTGACCGAGTGATTGCGCGTAGGCATCTGCATCCGCAAGATCGACCCGATACGCGCTTAGCGTTGTCTCAGATAGTCCACGCTCTAGGTAAAGCGCGTCTAGGTAAGCATCAAAAACAGAAGCTGTTCTGTGATCCATTAAGCTATCATGGTGTGTAGCAAACTGCCGAGTCAATGGCTAATCTTGATAGATGGGGTTCAAACAATATTAGTTAGTATGGGCCATGACCGCTGCAGAAGATAGGCGGGGCTTTGGTAGATCAATTTTAGCGGACGACGGACTAAGGTTCTGACCGTAAGCGTATTATTTGATAAAGGCGATAAACATCACGCGGAATACGGACCTATTTTGTATCCAACTTTTCCTTGATACGTGCGGCCTTACCAGACAACTGGCGCAGATGATACAGCTTAGCCTTGCGGACATCGCCGCGGCGTTTCACGGTAATTGAGTCAATTAATGGCGAGTGCAACTGAAAAGTGCGCTCGACTCCAACACCATGCGAAATCTTGCGCACAATAAAGCTGGAGTGCAGGCCCCTGTTAGATTTTGCAATCACAACACCCTCGTAGGCCTGAAGTCGCTCCCGCGAGCCTTCTTTAACCTTAACCTGAACCACGACCGTGTCGCCAGACGCGAAGGTGGGTAAGTCTGTCTTCATTTGCTCGTTGTTGAGCTCTTCAATGATCGGATTCATGCTCACGACTTTGACTCCCTAATAAATTCATCCAATAACAGCTGATCTTCATCAGATAGCTCTTGCTTCTCCAATATCTCAGGCCGACGTGACCATGTCCGCCCTAAGGCCTGTTTGCGGCGCCATTTGGCAATATCTCCATGATTCCCACTAAGCAGAACATCTGGAACCTTTAAGTTCACAATCTCTTCAGGCCGCGAGTAGTGCGGACAATCCAGCAAGCCGTCGCTGAATGAGTCTTCCGCTGCGCTATCCACATGCCCGAGCACACCCGGAACCAGCCTACCAATAGCGTCACACATGGCGATGGCTGCCGGCTCGCCACCAGAAAGAACAAAATCCCCAAGCGAAATCTCGCGATCGATGTCGAGTTCTACCACTCGCTCATCAATCCCCTCATATCGACCACATACCAGAATCAGCTCAGGCAGCTCGGCCAACTCCTGAACCAATGACTGTGTCAACATCTCACCCTGAGGGCTTAAGAAGACTACAGGTGCCAAGCGTAGGTTTTTCCTAGCGTCGGCGATCGAGGCCCGCAAAGGCTCGATTTTCATCAGCATACCAGGACCACCACCGTAAGGCCTGTCGTCAACAGTTTGATGCCGATCGGTTGCATGTGCTCTTGGGTTGAAGGTTGTCAGTTCGACCAATCCCCTTTGCACCGCTTTTCCAACCACACCATGGGCCAAAGCGTCGGCCACCATAGTAGGAAACAGGGTAATTACGCCCCATTTCATTAAAAATCGGGATCCCAATCAACGCGGATCACACGTTCAGTCATATCTATGTCAGGCACGGCTTGTCGAGTAAATGGAATCAACCGTTCCTTTTGATCAATGCTATCAGTGCTCCCCGCAACGACTAATACGTCGTTGGCTCCCGTTGGCATCACTTTTTTCACGACACCCAACATACACTTGTCGACTGTCTCTACGCGACAGCCTTCCAAGTCGCGCCAGTAAAATTCGTCACAGCTAAGTTGAGGTAGGTGGCTATTGTCCACTTCAATCAAACAGTTGACCAGTGATTCAACACTTGTTCGATCGGAATAACCAACCAATTTTACGATGTATCCCTTGTCAAGCAACCGCCAAGTCTCTGGGGCTGTGTCGATCCTCTCTATTTCTGTTCTCTTATCCGTCCTATCAGCTTCTCGCGTCAATATCCAAGGCGCCCACTCGAATACCGAGGCCGGGTTATCGGTGAAACTGTCCATCCAAACCCAACCGTGTATGCCGTAGGATGACCGAACCCTGCCTGCAACAATCCGGTCAGCCATCAGGCTACCTGGCGTGCATCCCTAAGCAAACGCTTCACGCGATCAGATGTTTTTGCTCCCAAACTAATCCAATGATCGATACGCTCGAGATTAATACGCAGACGCTCTGCATGCCCTTGCGCCATTGGGTTGAAAAAACCAACGCGCTCAATGAAGCGACCATCGCGCGCATTCCTGCGATCTGTCACCGTCAAGTGATAGAAAGGGCGCTTTTTAGCGCCTCCGCGTGAAAGACGAATTGTTACCATATTCTTTAAATCCTGTTTTGCTCTGTTCAGAGTCCAAAATCAAACGCGCGAAATAGTAATGGCTTTACGTTCAACTTACAACCGCGGCATACCGCCAGTAGGCGTGATTCCTGGAATTCCGCGCAACATTTTTTGCATCCCGCCTTTTTTCCCTACTTTTTTCATCATTTTCGACATTTGTTTGTGCTGTTTGAGAACTTTATTGACTTCTTGAACATCATTCCCAGAACCAGCAGCGATGCGTTTCTTACGAGAACCATTGATCAGATCTGGATCTCGACGCTCAACAGGGGTCATCGAGTTAATGACCGCTTCCATTCGCGTAAATTGCTTTTCATCTACTTGATTTTGAATTTGCGCTCCCATCTGTCCCATCCCAGGTATTTTGTCCACTAACGCTTTCATGCCACCCATGTTTCGCATTTGCTGTAGTTGGTCTCGAAAATCCCCTAGGTCAAAACCCTTACCTTTAAGAACCTTTTTAGCAACCTTTTCAGCTTTCTCTTTGTCAAGTTTCTGCTCAGCTTCTTCGATTAGACTGAGAATATCGCCCATCCCCAAAATCCGCGATGCGAGTCGGTCGGGATGGAAAGCCTCAAGCCCATCTACTGTTTCACCGACACCCATGAATTTAATTGGTTGTCCTGTAATGCTCTTGACAGATAACGCTGCACCTCCTCGAGCGTCACCGTCAGCCTTGGTGAGGACGACCCCGGTAAGCGGCAATACATCAGAAAACGCTTTTGCTGTATTCGCTGCATCTTGCCCAGTCATAGAATCGACGATAAACAAGGTCTCAATCGGACTGAGCGCCTTATGAAGACCCGAAATTTCCTTCATCATCACTTCGTCGATCCCTAACCGCCCCGCTGTATCCACAATTAATACGTCATAAGCCGCTGCCTCTGCTTTTTGTAATGCATTTTTTGCCAAAGTCATCGGATCCTGATCGGCTGTCGAGGGATAAACGTCTATTTGGATCTGAGAACCAAGCGTTGCTAACTGTTCCATTGCGGCAGGACGGTATACATCCACGCTGACCATCAAAACTTTTTTCTTCTCTCTATTTTTGAGGAAATTCGAAATCTTTGCCGCTGTCGTGGTTTTACCGACACCTTGAAGGCCTGCTAATAAAATTACGGCCGGTGGTCGCTGCGCTAAATTTAAGGATTCAGATGGTCCCCCGAGGACCGCTTCAAGTTCACTCTGCACAACTTTCAAAAATTGCTGACCTGGAGTCAGACTGGCTCGCACCTCTCGACCAAGCGCTCGAGTTCTGACCTGAGATACAAATTGCTTCACTACAGGAAGCGCAACATCAGCTTCAACCAAAGCCTTGCGGACTTCTTTCAGGGTACTAGCTATGTTGTCTTCTGTTAGACGCGCTTTTTTGCCCATCGATTGGAGTGTTTTCGAAAGACGTTCGCTTAATGAATTAAACATGTGATCTCTTTAGCATAAGGTTCGAACGGACTATGATAGCGGAAAATCAACCCAGAGAATGATAATGTCTTTATTAGTTTCGGGAATACTCGCAATGACAGCGCTTGTCGCTTCAGGGATAGTTCAACTCGCGGCGTTTAAGAGAGGCGAAGCTCGTGATACGGGATCATTAATTCTTGGTTTCGTAGGCTGCGTGATGGCTGTTGTTCTAGTGTTCGTGGGACTAGATGAAAATGGCGGTCGCCCGACTACTGGCCTCATGGGAACCTTACTAGGCGCCCTTCTGCTTTTGATTGTCCTAGTTTCAAGTTTCAAGCATCCAGTCAATACACTATTAATAGGAGTTGCTCCCCTGACAGGATTGTTGACACTTATGACCGTAATGACTGTTCACGCACCAACCCAAATGAAGCCCATAACGTTTGAGACTGGCCTACACGTTGGGACATCAGTTATTGCTTATGGAGCTGTCGCTTATGCTGGAACTCTTGCAATCCTATTGTCATGGCAGCACGCAAAATTAAAAGAACGACCGATAACAAATTTGATTGTTGCTCTACCACCGCTGGACGCTATGGAGCACCTATTTTTGCGAACAGTGCAGACTGCCTGGATCATTCTAACGACCGCACTCATCACAGGCTTAATATACGTTGAGGACTTCTGGGGGCAGCAACTGGCTCATAAAACCGTACTTTCCGTAGTCGCTTGGCTCGGTATGGCGCTTGCTCTCTGGCAACATCTCACACAGGGTGGCGTGACAGGTATGATGCGGAAAATAGCGATCGGTGCAGCCGCTTTACTGTGTATCGGCTATCTCGGTAGCAAAGCGATTCTGGAATTCATCCTATGAAGGTCTGCAGTTTTGAGTGAAATTTCGAACGAAATTTTATTCGGAGTTCTGGTGCTTTTGATCATTCTATCCGGTTTTTTTTCAAGCTCCGAAACAGGATTGATGGCGATTAACCGCGTTAGGCTTCAACATCGGGCCGAAGAGGGCTCGAGAGAAGCCCGCCGCATTCTATCATTACTCGAACGCCCCGATCGTCTAATTGGTTTGATCCTAATCGGTAACAATTTTGTAAATATCCTTGCGTCTGCAATTGCAACAGTTCTTGCTGTTCGGATTTTCGGCGATGCTGGAGTGGCTATTGCGACTGGTCTATTGACGCTTATTATTCTTATCTTTGCAGAAGTCACGCCCAAAACCTTTGCCGCATTTTACCCAGAAAGAATCGCTGGCCCAGCCAGCTTTGTTTTAATGCCGCTACTGCGCATTGCTTATCCCCTCGTTTGGATGACTAACCTGCTGTCCAACGGGTTATTGGGAGCATTTGGAATTAATCCGGAGCGTTCAAGTCGGGATCGTCTGACCAAAGAGGAACTGCGTACACTTATGATGCAGAGTGAGCATCGTATTCCCATTCGGCGCCATGGGATGCTTTTATCGATCCTCGATCTCGAAAGAATACAGATCGACGAAATCATGGTTCCACGCGGTGATTTTATCGGTCTCGATCTGAGCGACGAAACAGAAGAACTGATCACCCAATTGCGATCCACACAACATACTCGTCTCCCTGTATTCGATGAGGATATTGAAAACTTATCCGGTATTTTACATGCACGAACCGCACTCAAATTAATTGACAATCAGGACATATTAGGTAACGAAAAGGAATTCAAAAGTCGTTTGATCGAGCTATGTGAGGAGCCTTACTTCATCCCACACAGTGCAGCGTTGCATACCCAATTATTTAATTTTCAGAAGGAACGAGAAAGACTTGCAATCGTTGTCGATGAATATGGCGAAATCGAAGGCTTGGTAACGATCGATGATATCCTTGAAGAGATAGTTGGAGAATTTACAACCGATCACATCCAAGAAACGTCACCAGATGTTCATCCTCAAGGCGACGGAACATTTATCATCGATGGCTCGGCCACCGTCCGTGACCTCAATCGTATTCTCGAATGGGAATTGCCAACCGAGGGACCGCGCACAGTCAGCGGAGTAATTGTCGAATTATTGGAATTTATTCCAGAGAATAGTCTCAGTATTCAATACGGACACTATCGACTTGAGGTCTTGGCTATTCAAGATAACCGCGTCCGTTCAGTCAGGGCGTGGAAAGTGGATGCGCCGAAAACCGGTGGTTAAACACCATCAAAAAAAAGTCTTCATCTATTAGAGCAGTCAGACCCCAAATCTCTTGGTCAGCAAAATGCCACCTCGGCATCCAGCATTCAGATGCGCGATGTCGGCTAAGGTCAAATGTCGGTTGTTGTTCAATAAACTCGAACAACGGCATTGAAAATACTCGGGTTATTTCTTCTTCACATGGATAACCTCCAAGCGCCTCGTCAGACCAGAACACAACAGGCATTACTGATAACTCGTGTAGGCTCTGAATTGGGTTCAGGAAACCGAGTGCATGATTGCCAGAAAGTAAGAGTCCAGTTTCTTCGAATAACTCACGCAAGGCCCCTAAGATGGACGACTCATCGCACAACTCAAGTTTCCCCCCAGGAAGCGAAACTTCTCCAGCATGTGTGCGCAAGTGCGGTGCTTTAACACAAAGTGTGAGACTAGGATTCTCGAGCCCTGATATCACAAACGCGACTGCGGCCCGTTCGCGACAGCACGTTAAGTGCTCGGGTTCGCTAGAATGAAGTTTTTTCTTAACGCTCTGTTTCGTTACACGCATTCAGCTAGTATAAAAGTAATTAACGGAGACCCCTATGAACTTTTGCTCAAATTGTGGTGAGGCGACCATTCGTCGAGTGCCTGAAGGCGATAATAGGCCCCGTGATCTGTGTGAACAATGTGGAATGATTCATTATCAGAACCCAAAAATTATTGCGGGATGCGTTGTTCTCGAACAAGACAAAGTTCTACTTTGTAGACGAGCGATTGAACCTCGTTATGGATTGTGGACTCTGCCCGCAGGTTTTATGGAAAACGGAGAAACGGTGGCCCAAGCTGCCTTACGTGAGACCTGGGAAGAAGCGCGTGCAACTCCTGATCTTGATCAACTCTACATTGTCACATCAATACCAAGAATTAGTCAGGTATACATGTTGTACCTGGCATACCTGAACCGCGGCCAGTATAATTCTGGACCGGAAAGTCTTGAGACGAGGCTTTTCTCAATGGACGACATCCCTTGGGATGAGCTGGCGTTTCATACAGTTCGCGACACATTGATCCAACTAAAACGAGATCTCGAGAGAGGGAGTTTCTCTCTACACTGTATTGACCGCGAGGAGACTCCCACATCTGCTAGGGTTTAAGTTCGTGGCTGAATATCCTCTAAGCGAATCAAATCAAACGCAGGCTCCTCATATGGATGCGCAGCGTATAGGGCGTTCTTAACCGGTTCTAGAAAAACATCAGGCACCAACATCTCAATCCGCCATTCATCAACTTGTTCGATCATACCAACGGAACCAATATTCGGGTTTGATAAGTCGCCGGGCAAAAATTGGCCAACACCGAGACACTCCCATGAGCAATGACTGTAGGCGCCTTGTGCTCCCGCACCCTCAGCGAATAATGCCTCTTTTAGAGATTGTTTTGCCTCGTCCGGTACAAAAACCACTAATTTGTACATGAGTCCCCTCCACCACAAAAAAATAAATCCGGTTCATCTAATTTTTATTAAAAAAAGTACAAAACATAGACCAAAAAGCACTTTTGGTAAGATTCTTCCAAGAAATTTTAGAAATTTTCACCCGTTTAGTATAAAAACAGTTGACTGTCTAAAAAATTAATAGCAATGTTCAGGACATAAGTTGGACAAAAAACTACGGAAAGATAAGGAAGGTGTGTCCATGTTGGTGTTAACACGAAAAATTGGGGAAAAAGTCATCATTGGTGATGACGTGTCAGTCACGATTCTGGGGTTGTTTGGAAATCACGTTCGGCTCGGGATTAACGCCCCCAAGTCTGTCGACATTCACCGGGAAGAAATCTACGTAAAGATTCAAAACGAAAATCACGATTCTGGTGGTCAAAATATCGCTGTCGGTCAGTAAGTTTCTGGTCTCTTGGAGGAGCCGCGTGTAACCTTGCACTACTAGGTGAAGGTTTCCCATGAGACAGTTTCCATTCAAATCGGTTGCCGCCGGCCTCGTGATTTTCAGCACGGGGGTCGGGGGATTTATTCAACTTACTCAGTCAAAACCCAAAGCGGAAATAAGGGAAACTATACCTTTCGCCTGGCGGGTATCAACGCAGCAAGTCCTCCTGCAGACCGTTTCTCCGGTCTTCAATGGTTTTGGCTCAGTGCAAAATCCAGACACCCAGACACTGAAGGCGAGAATTTCAACGGATGTTGCAGGTCTCTACGCCCGTGAGGGAACCCGCGCCGACGGCGGTCAGTTACTGATGGAGCTTGATGCCACGGATGCTGAAATCAAACTTTCACACGCCAAGGCCAACCTCGCGGATGCCCATGCCGGCCTCATCGCTCTGAATGCGACTGAGATAAAAGACAAAGAGGCGTTGGATCTGGATCTCGAAACACTTAACATCCTCACGCAAAAGGTGACTCGAATCCTAGATTTAAAAAAGCGTAATCTGACAAGCGAACAAGACTTGGACACCGCTCGGCAAGCGGTAGTCATCCAAAAGCTACAAATCAATCGTCGAGAACTAGCCCTAGCAACCGTGGAATCCAGGCGGACGCAACTGGCAACCACAATTCAACGGTTCGAAACTGAGGTACGCGCGGCCACTCGTGACTTTGAATCGACACAGGTCAAAGCACCCGCTAATGGACAAGTCATCGGCGTCGACGTAGTGTCCGGCGACCGAGTCCAGGCCAACCAAAACTTACTGACATTTGCACCTGATTCTGGGCGCGAAATTCGGGTTCAGGTTCCTGCTTCCATTGGCCTCATGCTATCAAACGCACTCAGTACACAGACCCCAGTCATCGCCTCAACGGACCGTGAGGAAGCTCTCCAACTGAACCGAGTCAGTGGAGCGGTGCGTGATAATACTGGGTCCATCGATGCATTCTTTGTATCAAACGCTCAACTTCCGCCAACAGGAAGTGTTTTAGCGGTTTCGATCCAATTGGTTGCTGAGCCATCTGTCGTTGTTTTACCAACAGATGCCGTTTATGGCGGTAATCTTGTATACCGTATCACTTCTGATAACACCCTCGAAGCCGTTACAGTCGATCGCCTCGGGCAACGACCAGGAATAACAAATACCGAAATCTTGGTGCGGTCACCCAATATCCAAGATGGTGACCAAATCCTTGTCTCTCGCCTACCGGCTGCCGTCACTGGCCTAAAGGTTGAGATCATTCGGTGACTACCTTTGTGCAGCTGTTTGCCAAACACAGAGTTGCCGCTAATCTTTTGATGGTGGTCATGATCATCGCTGGGCTGATCGGTGTTGATCGATTACGGACACAGTTTTTTCCGAGTTTTGATCTAGATATCATCACTATCTCGGCATCCTGGTCTGGCGCGACAGCTGAAGACGTGCAAGTCGGTCTCACTATTCCAATTGAAAATTCAATAAAAGAATTAGCGCTTATCGACTCGATTGACGCTACCAGCCAATTTGGATCTGCAAACTTTCGAATTGAGCTGGTGGATGGTGCTAATCTTTCGCAAGCGCTTGACGACATTAGCCAGCACATTAATCAAAATCTGATACTTCCTGAAGGGGCCGAGGACCCTGTAGTGTCCGCCTTAACACGGTACGAGAATATCTCAAATCTTCTCATTACAGGACCACTGACGCCTTTTGAGTTACAAAAACTTGCACTGAAAGCTGAACAAGAACTTTTGGTAAAAGGCATTCGGAGAGTTGAATTCCGAGGCTTACCTGCTCGTGAGATACAAGTTGAAACTAGTGCTGAAACCATAGCGTCTCTGGGCCTCACTCTGGATACGCTCGCAGATCGAATCTTAACGCAAGCACGTGACTTACCTGCGGGGACTACAGGACGCGACGATGGCGAACGTCAACTACGAAGCTTAGAACAAGGACGCAATCAAACTGATATCGCTAACACCATTATCTCCTTAGACGGATCACCGGTCGGGGTTCGCCTTGGCAGCATCGCGACCGTTCGCGATCGTGTCAATCCAAAAGCACCCTATCTGACTCACCAACGCCAACTCGCTGTGGAAATTATTCCTCAACGAACCGAGAATGACTCAACGCTTGCAATGGCGGAAATAACTAACCAATGGATCGCAGAAACTACCCCACAACTGCCCGCAGGCACCCAACTCATCGTTCTTGATGAACGTTGGCAGTACTTAAATGATCGGATCAATCTGCTATTAAAAAACGGTCTGACCGGACTATTGTTCGTCATTATCATCCTATATTTATTTTTAAATCCGCGCGTTGCCTTTTGGGTCACCCTTGGTATCCCGGTCTCGTTTCTCGCTACACTCGGTATCCTCTGGCTTTTCGGTGGAACCATCAACATGATCAGTCTCTTCGGGATGATCATGGCGCTCGGGATAATTGTTGATGATGCTATCGTTGTGGCTGAAGACACTTTGACACTGTATCAATCAGGACAAACACCCCTAAATTCTGCCTTAATGGGCTCAGAGCGAATGCTCGCACCTGTGGTCTCGTCAAGCCTCACAACCATCGCCGCCTTTACACCGCTTTTAATAGTTGGTGGTGTAATTGGGTCGATCCTTAAAGACATCCCAATCATTGTGATTTGTGTAATCATTGCTTCACTGATCGAGTGCTTTCTAATTCTTCCCGGACACTTGCAACAAAGCCTTGGCCGTGGACACCGCAATAGCGAGGGCCGAATACGAAAAGCGTTGGATCGAGGCTTCCTCAATTTCAGAGATAATGCCTTTAGACCGTTTGTTAGAGTAATTCTTAAAGCACCGGCATTGACCCTGATCACTGCATTAACAGTATTTATTCTCTCTGTGGGGCTGATTTCAGGCGGACGGGTCAAATTTACCTTTTTTCCCTCGATTGACGGCACCACCCTATGGGCGGGGGCACAATTCACCACCGGCACCACCCCTGACGATGTCGATCGATTTCTGGAACACCTCGAGGAGACAGTGAATGCAGTCAACTACGAGTTCGGGGTTGACGTAATTCGTCATACATTGATGCAACACAGACAACTCTCAGCACCCGGGATGCGTGGAGAGACTGGTGATCATTTCGGGACGTTGAAGGTAGTGCTGACCGGTAAGCTCGACGGACCACCCAACGAGACCATTATCAATGCATGGCGACAAAAAATTGAGTTACCCGCGGGTATTGAGAAATTCTCTATCCGCCAAGCAAGGGGCGGCCCTCCATCAAAGCCAATCGAGATCAAGCTGACCGGTGGTGATGCTGAAACTTTAAAGGCCGCGTCACTGGAAATCCAAGATATCTTGCGACGCTACTCTGGTGTTTCGAACATTGATGATGACCTCCCCTTCGGCGCCGAACAGTTAGTAGTGCGCTTGACACCCCAAGGCCGGCAGCTAAATCTGACGTCACAACAGTTAGCTCGACAACTAAGAGGCGCCTTTGAAGGTCGAACACTGCAAACATTTTATGAGGATGGGATTGAAGTAGATGTACTTCTCTCGTTATCTGAATCAGAGCGTGACCGGTTAGCGACTCTGGATAAATTACCAATCATCACAGGATCAGGGGCCACTGTCTCGCTCCCTACCGTCGCAACATTTGAATCAAAAAGAGGTCTCGACAAACTGCGGCGAACTGATGGTCAAATGAGTATCGTTATAAGTGCTGATGTGAATAATTTAATCGCTAATGCTTCCGAAATTCTCTCCAATATCCGCACCAAAGCGCTACCGGAAATCACAGCAAAGTTCGGATTAAAATCCAGTATTCAAGGCCGTGCCCAAGATCGTGAAGAAACATTCGCAGATATGAAGGTGGGTGTGTTGGTGGCATTAACCATGATTTATATAATCCTCGCGTGGGTTTTCTCCAGCTATTCGTGGCCGTTTGCAGTGTTAGTCGCCATTCCCCTAGGTTTAACCGGTGCGATTGGTGGTCACTGGTTAATGGGGCTTGATCTCACCGTCCTGTCTTTGTTTGGGTTTTTCGGCTTATCTGGCATTGTGATTAACGACTCGATTGTCTTAGTGGATACCTACCGACGACTGATTGATACCGGTGAAGACCACATGGAAGCCATTATCAAAGCGAGCTGTTTACGTTTCCGGGCTGTATTGTTGACATCTTTGACTACGATCGCGGGACTGACGCCTATCCTTTTCGAAACCTCACCCCAGGCTCAATTCCTAATCCCTATGGCAACAACCATCGTTTTCGGTCTCGCATACGGTACCGTGCTCGTGTTGATGATCGTTCCCTCAGTCCTAAGTCTTATTGAACGAAATCGTAGTCAAAAAGCGCGCAGGCATTTGCATAACTCAACTGCTCCAGAGCCGATGAGCTAATCTGGAGGTCTAGTGCGAGCGATTGTCCAATAATTGGTAAATACTCAGGAGAACTCTGATCCATGCCAGCCGGAGGTAAATCTGGAGCATCTGTTTCAAGAAGTAGTCGGTTACGAGGCATCGAGCGAAACACTTGCAACGCCTTTGGTCTTGGCGTACGCGTCAGAAGACCACCGGCACTTAAATATCCGCCCATTGCCAAATAATCAGCTGCAATATTTTCAGATCCTGAAAATGCGTGAATTACAAAACGACTGAGGCCGACTCGTTTGAGTGCTAAAATCACTGCGGAGTGTGACCTCACCGCATGAATAATGACTGGCCGATCCAGTTCTTTGGCAAGAGAGAGTTGTCTCTCAAAGACAACCTGCTGTACTTCCCGGGCTGGCATTTGTGGCCTAAAATCGAATCCAATCTCCCCAACCGCAGAGCGTGGATTCTCACGCAAATAGCATTCAAGCAGTGACATCCAGTCAGACGTCTGTACCGCATAGCGGGGATGTAACCCAAAGGCTAAATAAGGTGTTCGATCGATAAGCCAGTCCCACTGATCGGGATCAGTCCCTGTTGCAATAAATTTGACAGCCACTGCAGCTGCCGCTTGATTCACAGAAACAGATGGGGTGGGCATCAACTCGAGATGGACGTTGATATCAACCCACATCGATCAATGCTCTCTGGTTTCCAAGAACTGAATGTCTGGCCAACGCTCTTGCATGAGCTGAAGATTCGCCCGCGATGGTGCTAGATAAGTCAGGTGTCCACCGCCGTCGTCAGCGAGATTTTCGTAAGCTTTCTTTTTGAAGTCAGCGAGCATCTTTGGATCACCACATCTTACCCAGCGCGCTGTGTAGATATTGATTTGGTCATAAACAGCTTCGGCTTTGTATTCGTCCAGTAACCGAAACACGACTACATCAAACTGCAAAACCCCCACTGCTCCGACAATTAAGTCGTTGTTTTTATGAGGCATAAATACTTGAGTAGCACCCTCTTCCGATAACTGGGTTAATCCTTTCTGTAACTGTTTGGTTTTAAGAGGATCTTTTAGACGAACACATCGAAACAGCTCAGGCGCAAAATGTGGGATTCCGGTGAACTGCAGATTTTCGCCTTCAGTAAACGTGTCTCCAATCTGAATCGTCCCGTGATTATGAAGACCTAAAATATCTCCGGGATATGACTCTTCAGCCGCCGCACGATCACCAGCCAGAAATGTTACGGCGTCCGAAATCCTCACATCCTTACCAGTTCGCGTGTGCTTTATCTTCATGCCCTTTTTGTAAGCACCAGAGCAGACACGTAAAAAGGCGATACGGTCACGATGTTTAGGATCCATATTTGCCTGAATTTTGAACACGAACCCACTAAACTTCTCTTCAAAGGGTTGCACTTGGCGTGTCTCTGTTTCTCGGGTGATGGGTTTTGGTGCGTAATCCACAAAATCATTTAGCATCTCGCGGACACCAAAATTACCCATCGCTGTACCAAAAAATACGGGCGTTAAGTCACCTGCCAAAAATCGTTCTAACTCAAACTGAGGAGTTGCTTCTCTGACCAGTTCAATCTGGTCCGAAAAATCTTGCCACTCGCCCCCCAAGAGTTCACGGGCCTTGTCAGAATCTAATCCCCGGAGCTGGATATCGTCAGGAATACGATCGCCTTGACCTTTTTCATACACATGGATGACATCGTTACGAAGGTGATAAACTCCCTTGAAATGCCGCCCCATCCCAATGGGCCAAGTCACTGGCGTCACATTGATTTTTAGGACGTCTTCGACCTCATCAATTAACTCGATTGGATCCCGAATATCACGGTCTAGCTTATTAACGAATGAGACAATCGGCGTTGTTCGTAACCGACAAACTTGCATCAACTTAATCGTTCGATCTTCAACACCCTTGGCACCATCAAGCACCATTAATGCCGAGTCGACTGCAGTTAGTGTTCGATAGGTATCCTCTGAGAAATCCTCATGACCGGGGGTATCAAGCAAGTTGACAACGCGGTCTCTGTATGGGAACTGCATAACGGAGGTTGTTATCGAGATACCACGTTCTTGCTCCATCTGCATCCAATCAGAGGTTGCGTGCCTTGATGCTTTTCTGGCTTTGATTGTGCCCGCTACCGAGATCGCATTCCCAAACAACAACAGTTTTTCTGTCATCGTGGTCTTCCCGGCGTCTGGGTGCGAAATGATTGCGAATGTGCGGCGGTTCGCACCTTCCCGTTCAATTTTATTCACGTTAAATCTCAATCGATGTTGTGGGCGCGCAGTGTATAGAAGTGTTTGAAAAACGCCAACCTTATCTGATCCGAACGTATCGGCCGGGTGCCTCCTCAATTGTAGCTCGGAGACCGCCACCTATTTTAGGTGGTAAGACAGATGCACCCGCTCTATCCATCAGAAAATCGTTCCACGTCATCCACCAGCTTCCTGAGCGAAATTCTGCTAATTGTTTATCAATCAAATTATCAGTATTCAATACGAAGTGGTTATATCTCGGCTTACTCGAGGGATTAACTACGCCCGCGTTATGGCCACCTTCGCCCAAGACACACATAGGAGTTGAACCGAATTGATCGGCGGCGTGCATGACACTTTGCCACGGGCTGATATCGTCTCTTTCGGCGCCAAACAGGAAGACTGGGTAGTCAATACTTGACAATTGGATGCGCTGACCTGCTAGTTCGAAAGATGTCTCCTTCACCAATACATTTTCCAAGTACAACTTTTCTAAAATCCATAACACAAGAGATGCTGGAGTCCGCGTTCCATCACCAAGCCAATGCAATAAGGGATACGGCTTGGCCCTCTGACCCAAGATGTATGAATTGAGCATACGCTCAAATATCAATTCTTGCGGCCGAAGGCTCACAAAAGTCCGGAGTAAAAGTTCGGCTGGTAGGTATCCCAGATCGTTCAGTGGTTTACGAATCGATTCAATACTTTCTTCAGAAACCAAATCACCAAGAGGGCCAGACTCTCTGTAATCCAGCAATGTCGTCAGAAGAGAAAGTGATGAGATTCGATCCTCACCACGCGCTTTTAACCAAGCCGCCAAGATCGCTGAAACGACCCCTCCAGCACAATAGCCCACAACTTGAGGTTTACAACTTGGAAGCATTCGGCAAACACAATCAAGTGCCGCCAAAGCCCCGTCAAGCAGATAATGTGTCATATCATAGGTTGCCAGCAGCTCGGTCGGGTTGACCCAACTAATTAAGAAAACCGTGTGACCCTGATCTACTAACCACCTTACCATTGAGCACTCATCAGGGAGATCCAGAATATAAAAACGGTTCACAAAGGCTGGAATAAGTAGCACCGGGTTTTCATGAACCGTTTTAGTCGCAGGATGATATTGAAGGAGTTGGAATAACTGATTTTCAAACACCACATCGCCACACGTAGCGGCGATGTTTTTGCCCAGACAAAAGATATCTGGTCGGATTGTGTCTGGTAATATGGCGCCAGCAAGGATGTCACATCGCCAGTTTTCCAATCCCTGCTCAATATTTACATCGCCCGACTCGATCATTGAATGTAGCTTGGTAATTAGGTCTTTGGAGGCCTGAACTTGGCGAATTAACCAGAGCATATGAGGACGATTGAAATCCTTAAACTCAGGGAATAATAAGCCGATCTCATCAAATAGTAGGGCCCAAGATGAGTCGTCGGGATCATTGTCTAACAACGCTTTCAATGCTCTAGGTAGCAAATCAACAGAAAGCTCCTGAAAGCGCTCTGAATCCTCTTCTGATAATGAAGCTAGACTCTGGCCAAATTCATTAACATCGCGCGGTCCAAGAAAATTGAGTAGTTGGGTTTCTACACTCAGACGTGAGAGCCACACCTGAAACCACTCATTTTGTGACAGATCGGAGTCTTTTAGTCCTTGCAAATGAGTAGCCTCAAATTTTTTGCGCTAACATAAATTTGTGAGTATGGTTCGGGTAATTAGTCATAAAAGCAGGCATCCTCATGCGCACATTAAAAAAGTATCCCAACCGACGTCTGTATGACACGTCGCAAAGTTGTTACGTTACCATCGATAATGTAAGGGATTTAGTGCTCGGTCACGAACGCTTCCGCGTTGTGGATTCCAAATCCGGAGAAGATATAACACGTTCAATTCTGCTACAGATTATCATTGAACAGGAAAACTTCTCTGGGGAGCATGTGCTTACCAATGAAGTTTTACAACATCTGATACGCTTTTATGGATCAGGGTTACAAACAAATATGGCACACTTTCTCGAACAATCCATTTCATTTTTCTTAAACCAGCACGAGGCAATGCAAGATCAAGTGCATAACGTTATGGGTACTAACTCGCCTATGGGCATGTGGCAGAAGATGACCGAAGAAAATATGAAGCTCTGGGAATCGATGTCGAAAACTATGGGTGGTGGCAAGCCATCTGGTAGAGACGAATGATTTTATTTGATGCAATGCACAAAAAAACCTTGACGTTGCAGTGCAACATGGTATCTTTCACATCACAGTTGTGCATCGCACAAAAACGGATGAGAGAGGAATTAACATGTACCTAAAAATGATCGAAGATATGCAAGCAAATATGAAGAAAGCTTTCGACGTCAAGTCATACGAGGCAGCAATGAAGCCTACGGCGGACTTGTTTGAAGTGAACAAGGCTACCGTTGAGACCTTGACCGAGCAGCACACCGGTCTATTCAAAGACCTCATTGAAGGTGCAATGGAGCAGGCAAAGGCTCTTACGGTGGAAAAAGATTTAGCCGCTATTGTGGAGTCTCAGAAGGCCTACCTCCAAAGTCTTCAAGGACAACTCATCGATGCAGCTAAGGCATCACAGGAAACACTCATCAAGAGCCGCGACGAAGCCTCTATTATCGTTAAGAGCGTTATCGAGACTGCGACTAAACATTAAAATCGGTACGCAAGTACAAATGAAGAGGGACGAAAGTCCCTCTTTTTTTTTATTCAAAACACCTTACCATTAGCGGATATTGATAAGGATATTTCCCATGGCCACGTTCCGCGCATTGCGTCTGCACAAAACTGACTCACCCGCCCCTGATGTAAAAATAGAGCAACTAACAACCGGAGATTTATCTACTGGGAATGTTTTGATTTCCAACGAGTTCAGTTCGCTCAACTATAAAGACGCTCTTGCCGTCACAGGAAAAGGAAAAATCATCCGCGATTTTCCAATGGTTCCGGGGATCGATGCGGCAGGAGTTGTTTTAGAATCCGACGACCCGAACTATCATCCTGGTGAGCACGTTATTTTAACTGGTCATGGTGTGGGGGAGACCCACACCGGTGGAATGTCTGAGCAAGTCAGAGTGCCGGGCTCCTATCTGGTCAGAACACCGCAAGCACTAGACAGTCGTAAGGCAATGCAATTCGGTACAGGGGGTCTCACTGGCATGCTTTGCGTCTTGGCCCTACTCGACTCAGATCTAAAACCTTCGGATGGTCCAATTGCAGTTTCAGGTGCGGGAGGCGGGGTTGGTGGAATCGCAACGACTGTCCTTTCTACACTCGGTTACGAGGTTCACGCCATTACTGGCCGAGAGTCTGAGCATGACAGGTTAAAAGAGCTGGGTGCTTCTGAAATATTGGAACGAGCCGATTTTACGCGAGACCCGAAGCCGCTCGAGAGTACACGCTTTGCAGGGGCGATCGATACCGTTGGTGGTCAGGTGTTAGCAACATTAATTCCCCAGATCATTTACAACGGCGTGATCGCAGCCACTGGAAACGCCGGAGGCTTCCAGTTTTCAACTACAGTATTCCCTTTCATTCTTAGGAACATTAGGCTTCAGGGAGTTGATTCCGTTCACGCACCAAGCGAAACACGAGAACGAGCCTGGCAACTACTCTCAGAAAACGTAACTACCGATCAACTTGATGCGAGCACGCGAACCATCGATCTTGAAAACGTAGTTGGCACTGCTGAACAACTTATTAACAACCAAGTATCAGGACGCGTCTTGATTGATGTACAGGCTTGATTTGTTCTGTCCGAGTCTGACCCTACGTCACACGGTTAAATTTAACAAGCATCAAGATCTAAACACTTGAATTGACTCTAGGAATATAATCGGTTGGTCGTCTCAGCAAGCG
>PAWX01000058.1 GCA_002714245.1 Gammaproteobacteria bacterium
ACTAGATCGGCAAGTACGAGTATTGGCGAGATTAAGCAGTTCAGAAGGCGTTTGAACACCGATACGTTCTCCGTTGACATAAAGTGTTTGATTGACGTAGGCCATCCGGCAACCAGAGTCTAGTTCCCATTGTGTCACTGAATCGATTAGCGGGTCGATCTCTTCACCGAACGCTGCATTTGCTTCCATATCGAGATAGGGTGCAGTGACCCGTGTCGCTAATAAATATTCAAGAACATGCGGTTCATCGAGATACCGAATAATCGTAGCTTTTGCTTCTTGAAGATCGCTCACAAGGATCTCCGCCGGGGCACCGGTGTGTGCTCGTTTTGGATCACTGAAACGTATCCTTTGATTATTTGCATCGATCGTTTCAATTGCCCCCTCAAGAAGTGCACCGGCATCGGGCGCACGAAAACCTATTGAAAGAGTCATGCAGTCGGGATCGAGGCTTACACCATGATGGATGATGTTTGGTGGTAGATAGAGAACGTCCCCCGGATTCGCAGTCCAGCTTGTCAGTGGCTCAGAGCGGTCAACTAAGGCAATCGGTTGGTTGGGAAGCATTGAGGTATGGCCGGTGGCAAGTGGGCCAAGTTCCCAGTGCCTCCGTCCATTCAACTGAATTAAGAAAACACTAAATTGGTCATAATGACGTCCGACACTGCCATCAATAGACGCCCAGGAAAGCATACAATCCTCAAACCTCCAGGATGGGATCCATTGTATTGACTTGCGAATCTCATCGTATTCGGGAAATAGGTGCTCAAGCCCATGGATTATTGCGGTCCAGGGCTTCTTAGGTGTCTTGAATGTCTCGAACGGACCATGCGCCACAGTGAATTTGTCACCTTCAACGCCGGTCAGTAGACGACTGGGTAAGTCAGTTTCCGTGAGAATCTGTGCGAGGGTAGATGGGTCAGGAATCAATGCGTCGACTTCGACTGCCTGCTCCAAGATAACCGGCGAAGTTTGCCAGTACTGCGAGAGGATCTGCCCGTCAGAGAGAGACACACCCTTCAATCGCTCTAGGATCATACCGAGCGCGCCTGAGCCTCAGCAGAACCAGTGTAGTTAAGCGGCGTCATATCGAGAAGTGCTTGTTTCGCTTCCTCTGGAATCTCCAGATCGGTAATGAACACGCGCAGTGACCCCTCATCAATTGGCTTACCGCGGGTCAGTTCTTTAAGTTGTTCGTATGGTTTCTCAATACCATAGCGGCGCATGACTGTTTGGACAGCCTCTGCTATTACCTCCCAACGTTTTGCGAGGTCATCAGTAATAACAGCGATATTGATTTCGAGCTTATTGAGGCCCTTTAGCGAGGATTCATAAGCAATCAGTGAGTGGGCGGCGCCGACACCAACATTCCGTAAAACTGTGGAATCGGTCAGATCACGTTGCCAACGCGACACCGGTAGCTTACTGGCCAGATGTTCGAATACCGCATTAGCCACTCCGAGGTTTCCTTCGGAATTCTCGAAATCGATGGGGTTGACTTTATGTGGCATAGTCGACGAGCCTACTTCATCTGCGACTGTTTCCTGTTTAAAATAGTCGAGGGAGATGTAACTCCAAAGGTCTCGATTTAGATCGATCATAATGGTATTGAAGCGCTTCATTGCATCAAAATATTCGGCAATACAGTCATGGGGCTCTATCTGGGTAGTGTAGGGATTACATGTCAGTCCCAAGTTGGTTATCACACCCTCAGCATGTGAAGCCCAGTCAATATCAGGATAGGCCGCGATGTGCGCGTTATAGTTACCCACAGCGCCATTGAGTTTTCCAAGCAGTTGAACGTTGTGAAACTGGATAAGTTGACGCTCGAGTCGGGCGACTACGTTGGCGAATTCTTTACCGGCTGTAGTGGGTGAGGCGCTTTGTCCATGGGTTCGAGACAGCATCGAGTGGGCGGCCCATTCGTGGGCCTGGCTGCGTAATAAGTCAATAATTTCTTGCATCTTGGGTACAAGAACATCATCCCGCATACGACTTAGCATAAGGCTATAGGACACGTTGTTGATGTCCTCACTTGTACAGGCAAAGTGAACGAACTCAGCAATCGCATGGAGCTCAGGATTTATCGCGAATCTCTCCTTGATGAAGTACTCTATCGCCTTAACGTCATGATTGGTTGTCAGCTCAATTTCTTTAACGCGTTGGGCGTCCTTTTCTGAAAACTCAGACGCGATAGCATTGATTTCAGCTATTGCCTGCTGAGATAGGGGGGCGACCTCGTCGATGAGAGGATTACTTGCAAGCGATTTGATCCAGGCCAGTTCGACCTCGATGCGCGCCCGCATCAAGCCAAACTCACTGACGACTGGTCGAAGGGCGTCAACTTTGGATGAGTAACGTCCGTCTACGGGTGAGATCGCGGTCAGAACAGATACAGTCATGGCTTTCCTATAATTGGATTGATTCTAAGTCTTTGAATATGCGACTTCGCTGAAATAGAAGCGACAGTCTTCCGCCACCAAGCTGTTTGTACAACATTGCGGCGCGGATACCACTCAAAAGAAGTGCCCGTACCTTAGCTGGATTATTACCCTGCTGTAGGTGTCTACCGTGGTTACCCGTTACCATAATACGAAACTTAAGTGTCGAGATGGTCTCCTGATAGGCGGTATTCAAAGTTTCTATTACCGATTCATTTGTCGGGCCAAGTTCTTCTGCTTGACTCATAGCAACTTCTAGATGGCCGCGGAGCTTCTCGAGTAATTTTGGTTGTTTATCCAACTGACGTTCGACTTGCATCAAACTAATGAAGTATCGGATTGTCTCTGGATATTTTCTATTACCGCCCCGGCCGAGCATCTCACGCAGGAGCAGCGAACCAGGTCGGAGGTTATCGATGTCATTACCATACACATCGAGTGGCGTGCTCGGATTAAGATTGAGAGTACTTTGAATCAAGACTTCCAATTCATCATACGGAACGAGGCCGGTGTTCGCTAGGCGATCAACCTGGTGCGCGGCCATTGCGAGGGCACAAAGGGGGTACAGGCGGTTAAGATTGCTCAAGCCAGGGCTTCCTCGATCACAGCGCCACCCAGACAAATCTCTCCATCATAGATCACGACGGATTGTCCCGGCGTGACTGCGCGTTCTGGTTTCTCGAATAGTATGTGAAGCTTATTACCATCCGTTTCAACTGCGCATGGGGCATCAATTGATCTGTACCGGACCTTGGCAGAATAGAAGCCGGGAAGCTTGGGCGGCTCTCCAATCCAATTGATGTGGCTTGCCAGAAGACCTTTTGCGAAGAGTGTGGGGTGGTCTACTCCCTGAACCACGATCAGGTCATTTGTTTTTAAATTTTTAGCAGCAACAAACCAAGGAGCATCTGGATAATTTTTAATTCCACCAATACCTAGCCCTTGGCGTTGGCCGAGGGTGTAAAACATAAGTCCTTCGTGGCGACCAATAACGTCACCCGAAGCGGTAACGATTTTGCCTGGCTCTGGCTTGACGTAGTTTCTTAAGAAATCACTAAAGCGACGTTCGCCGATGAAGCAGATTCCGGTGGAATCCTTTTTTCGTGCATTAACAAAGCCTTGAATTTCAGCAATCTCACGCACGCTTTTCTTTAAAAGATCACCGACAGGGAATAGTGATGCGTTGACTTGTTCTGCCGCTAATGCCCAGAGGAAATAGCTCTGATCTTTCGTGCGATCGAGCCCACGGTAGAGTGGATTTTTAGCATCAACGCGCCGTACGTAGTGGCCAGTTGCAATCAGATCGGCGCCTAAGATGCGGGCATAGTCGAGAAAAGCGCGGAATTTGATTTCCCGGTTACACAATATGTCGGGGTTTGGCGTGCGGCCGGCGTTGACCTCGGACAAGAAGTTTTCGAAAACGTTCTCCCAGTATTCCGCAGCAAAATTGACTTGATGCAGTTCAATGCTGAGTATGTCTGCGACTTGTTCGGCGTCTTTTAAGTCTTCAATCGCGGTACAGTATTCAGTGCCATCGTCCTCATCCCAATTTTTCATGAACATGCCGCTAACTTCGTAGCCTTGTTTCTTTAGAAGGTATGCGGTGACGGAGGAGTCAACGCCTCCTGACATTCCGACGATAACTTTGCTGTCTCGTTTTTGCATCACAAGATTCTACTCGGTTTGCGTCGATCACTCGATATTCTCCTGGTAGTAAATTATTTAACTCATAATTACCGATAGAGACTCTAATTAGACGAAGTGTTGGAAATCCAACCTCTGCGGTCATCCGTCGAACTTGGCGGTTACGTCCTTCATTGAGGGTCATTTCGATCCAACTGGTTGGGATATTTCTGCGAAAACGTACGGGTGGATTCCGGGCAGGCACTTTGGGTGGTTCAATCAATCGGCACCTTACAGCGCTTGCACGTCCGTCATTTAAGTCAATACCCCTCTGCATAAGTCCACAAGTTATCTGGTCAATCAACCCATCAACCTGGACCCAGTAGGTTTTTTGTTTTCCGTACCGGGGATGCGTCAATTGATTTTGAAGATATCCGTCATCGGTCAATATTAGGAGCCCCTCCGAATCTTTATCTAGACGACCCGCAGGGTATACCCGGGGAATATTGATGTACTTTCTTAGGGTTAACCCTTGGCCCCTAAATTGGCACAAGACTCCGTAGGGCTTGTTGAAAACGATTAACACGATGGCTTTAGCGCAAATCCCTGTAGCTAGGCTTCGTCCACAATTTTATTGAATTGTTGACTTGGCCGCATGATTCTCGACGCTTTCGTGTAGTCGGGTAGGAAATACCCTCCGATATCGACTACGCTACCTTCGTCCTCGTTTAGTTCTTTTAATATCGCTTTTTCGTTTGACTTCAATGCCTCATAGATTGGTTGGAAAAGATTTGCGATGGCGACATTATCCCCTTGCTCACAAAGGGCCTTGGCCCAAAATAAGGCCAAATAGAAGTGGCTCCCGCGGTTATCCGTTTCTGTTACTTTTGGAGAAGGAGACTTACCGAATTCCAGAATACTCTGTGTGGCTGTATTCAAGCATTTCCCTAAGATTGATGCTGCATTGAGGTTCTTAGAAGTAGCAAGATGCTCGAGGGATGCGGCGATGGCGGTGAATTCACCTAGCGAATCCCACCGGAGATGGTTCTCCTTTAGCAGTTGCTCCACGTGTTTTGGGGCCGATCCGCCGGCTCCTGTCTCAAACAATCCACCGCCCTGCATTAACGGAACGATGGATAGCATCTTGGCGCTGGTACCTAACTCTAAAATCGGAAAAAGGTCAGTCAAATAATCTCTCAACACATTACCGGTTATCGATATGGTATCGAGTCCGTTATGGGCTCTTGAAAGCGATAATTTTGTGGCCTCTCGTGGCGAGAGGATTTCTATTTTTGTGTTTTTAAAATCATGTTCACCTATGGTCGTTATGACTTTTTTTATTAGCTCTGAATCGTGTGGTCGGTTCTTGTCAAGCCAAAAGATTGCGGGCAGTTGCGTTAGCCTGGCGCGAGAGATCCCGAGTTCGATCCAATTCTTTATCGCGTCAGCTTGGGTTAGACATAATCGCCATATGTCTCCTGCCTCGACATCATGCTCGGTGATTATCGTACCTTGTTCGTCAAGAAGCTTTATCGATCCAGACCGTGGCGCTACGAAGGTCGTGTTATGAGAACCATATTCCTCGGCTTTCTTGGCCATTAGCCCGATATTTGAAACACTCCCCATGGTTGCTGGATTGAAGGCTCCATTTGCAACACAGAATCTTACAGTTTCATCGTAGACCGCGGCATAAGAGCTGTCGGGTATGACGCATTTGATGTCAGATTCTGATCCATCAGCAGCCCATCCCTTGCCACCATTTCTTATGATTGCAGGCATCGAGGCATCTATGATGACATCGTTGGGGACATGGAGATTGGTAATACCTTTATCCGAATTTACCATGTGCAAGTCCGGTTGCTCATCTAGACAGAGCGCTATATCTGAAAGTATCTCTTCTCTCGTATTTTTCGGAAGGGTTTCAATCTTCGCTAGGAGATCTCCGATTCCATCGTTGGGGTTGAAGCCGATATCGGTAAATACTTCTTGATGCTTTGTGAACAGGTCCTCGAAGAACGTCTTGACCGCGTATCCAAAAAGTATGGGGTCAGAAATCTTCATCATCGTCGCTTTGAGGTGTAACGAAAACAGGACGCCACGCTTTTTGGCATCAGCTATTTCCGCTTTGTAAAAATTCTGCAGAGCATTGACATTCACATACGTAGTGTCGACTACTGCTCCAAGATCCAGCGGAATCGAGTTAGTGAGGGTGATCTTTCGGTTATCGGTATCAAAAAAGCATACCGATGCGTTCCCGACAGATTTACCCTCAATCGTTACTGACTTTTCATTATGTCGGAAGTCATTATCACCCATTGTAGCAACATGGGTCAGCGACTCGTTTGACCATCTTCCCATTCTGTGCGGATTTTTTTTCGCAAATTCTTTGACAGCTTCGGGTGCTCTTCTGTCAGAGTTTCCCTCTCGTAATACTGGATTGACCGCACTCCCGAGAACCTTTGCGTATCGTGCGCGTATCTCCGTTTCTTCTTCTGTTAGCGGATGGTTGATAAAATCTGGGATATCGAAACCTTTTCCTTGGAGTTCAGCGATCGCATTTTTTAATTGAGGAACAGAAGCGCTTATGTTGGGCAGTTTGATAATATTGGCTTTACTAGTTCTAGCTAAATTGCCAAGGTAGTACAGATCATCTGAAACAAAATTGCTTTTGGTCAAGCGATCAGGAAATTGCGCGAGGATTCTTGCTGCCAGGGAGATATCGCGTGTCTGGACAGTGATTCCACACAGGGATAGGAATTTTTTGACAATTGGAAAAAGCGAGTAGCTTGCTAATCTGGGCGCTTCATCGGTCCATGTGAGAGTTATATCGGCTTCCATTTTTTGATCGATCACTGTTTTATCCCTTAAGTGGTTATGCAAGAAAAATATCTGACACACGCCAATTCGCGAGCCTGACTTGTTTGACAGTCCTGACGGAATTTAATCGTTGTCGTCCGGCGCGGCTTATCACATAGAAACGGTACTTTCGAACGTGAGCCTGATAGCGGTGCGACATTAGGTTGGGCAGTATAATGGAATCGATTTAGATTGGGTATGAAGCATCAGGAGCAGATTAGAGTCAGTTACCGGTATTGGAGCGGATGTTCGCTCATCTTCAAAGTGATTTTCATTCAGCCGGTAAGATTTTAAGAGCTAAAAAAGTACTTTTTGCTGTTTCACTAAGACTCTCAGTATTGGTATTAAATTTTCCAATATGTTTCTCTTTACTAAGGCAGTTTTGTCCCCATACAGATATTAGGAGTTGAAGGATTTTTGATTCGATGAGTGAACCTGATAACCCAGGCTTCGACCCTGACGAAGAATACGGCGTTGCGGTTGCTAAGCCGGAACAAAAAAAGCCGCCGCTATACAGAGTTATCATGCTTAATGACGACTACACACCTATGGAATTTGTGATCCATGTCCTGGAATTATTCTTCAATATGGATCAGGAGAAGGCGACCCAGATCATGCTGACGGTTCACACCAAAGGGGCTGCAGTATGCGGGCTGTACCCGAGAGATATTGCAGAGACAAAGGCGGATCATGTGGTTGAGTATGCGAAAGAAAATCAGCATCCTTTGATGTGTCAAGTCGACGCCGCAGAGGATTGAAAAGGAGAACTGTATGTTGAGCCGCGATCTCGAAGTTACTCTTAACAGTGCGTTCAAACGCGCCAGAGAACTTCGACATGAATACATGACTGTGGAGCATCTCTTGTTGGGTTTGTTGGATAATGCATCTGCTGTTCAGGTACTAAATTCATGTGGCGCTGAGGTATCGAGACTTCGGGAAGAGCTCGAGCAGTTTGTTACACAAACGACTCCAGCATTGCCCGAAGATTCAGAGCGTGATACCCAGCCAACGTTGGGTTTTCAACGCGTTCTTCAACGCGCCGTATTCCATGTGCAGTCCTCTGGGAAACAAGAGGTGACGGGCGCGAACGTACTTGTCGCTATTTTTTCCGAACAAGAATCGCAGGCCGTTTATTTCCTCAAGCAACAACAAATAGCGCGCATTGACGTTGTGAATTATATCAGCCACGGAATAGCAAAACCTGAAGAGCCGGCAACCGAGGNNGATACTGAATCGGGGGNNCAGACTAATCAANCCGCNACNGGNGANGAGCGGGCNTCGAATCTNGAAGGNTATTGCACAAATTTGAATCAGGAGGTNAANANGGGNCGCATTGATCCTCTGATCGGTCGTGATGAAGAGCTCGCNCGCGTGGTNCAGACACTTTCACGTCGTCGCAAAAATAACCCNCTTCTCGTGGGNGAGGCAGGTGTTGGTAAGACCGCGATCGCNGAGGGGTTAGCNTACCGAATTGAAGAGNGCCAGGTGCCTGANGTGATTTCTGACGCAGTTGTTTATTCACTTGACCTCGGNTCACTGTTGGCGGGCACNAAGTANCGGGGNGATTTTGAAAAGCGTCTGAAAGCGCTNTTGGCTGAGATCGAAAAAGANGANCACGCTATTCTATTTATCGATGAAATTCATACCATCATTGGNGCNGGTGCCGCCTCCGGAGGTGTCATGGATGCCTCAAATATTTTGAAACCGTTNTTNTCGTCTGGACAGCTTAANTGNATTGGNTCGACAACATTTCAGGAGTTCCGTGGAATTTTCGAGAAAGANCGNGCTCTAGCACGCCGCTTCCANAAAGTAGATGTGCTTGAGCCNTCGATAGAAGATACGATCAAAATCTTGAACGGTCTGAAGTCGCGTTTTGAGGAACACCACGAATTGCGGTACACNAAAGCGTCGTTGACATCGGCGGTGGANTTATCAGCGAAATANATGAGCGACCGGCACCTACCCGATAAAGCAATCGATATAATAGATGAAGCGGGTGCNATGCAGAGATTNATGACNCCNTCCCGTCGTAAGAAAGTGATAGGAGTGACTGAGGTAGAAGCTGTTGTAGCNAACATNGCTCGTATCCCACCAAAACAAATCTCAAAATCCGATACAGAAGTACTNGAGAATCTTGAGCGTGATCTGAAACTNACCGTATTCGGCCAAGATACNGCTATTGAAAGAATGAGTTCCGCCATTAAANTNTCNCGCGCCGGACTNAANCAGGAGGGAAAGCCGGTNGGCTGTTTNCTNTTTGCTGGGCCAACCGGCGTGGGTAAGACNGANGTCAGTCGTCAGCTGGCNAGAACGCTNGGTATCGAGCTGGTACGTTTCGATATGTCTGAATANATGGAACGCCATACCGTCAGTCGTTTAATTGGCGCGCCTCCGGGCTACGTTGGCTTCGATCAAGGTGGNTTATTGACNGAGGCTATNACNAAAAATCCNCATTGNGTGTTGTTGCTTGATGAGGTTGAAAAAGCGCACCCNGACGTTTTCAATTTNCTACTTCAGGTTATGGATCANGGTACGTTAACCGANAACAANGGCCGCAAAGCAGATTTTCGTCATGTTGTGTTGATNATGACGACCAANGCCGGAGCCGAGAGTTTGGCGAAACGNAGTATTGGATTCAGNGATCAAGATCAAACNACGGACGCGATGGAAGCCATCAANCGCTATTTCACTCCAGANTTTAGGAACCGCCTTGANGCGATCGTNCAATTNGGTGCACTGAGTGAAGAAGTCATTGAGCAGGTTGTTCATAAGTTCATCGCCGAGTTACAGGCACAGCTNGATGATCGAAAAGTATCGATCGANCTNGATGATTCTGCNATGCGNTGGTTAGCCAAACGCGGTTATGACAAGACCATGGGGGCNCGNCCGATGGCCCGTTTNATTCAGGAATCGATTAANCGGCCACTNGCCGACGCGATCCTGTTCGGTNATCTNGCGGGCGGGGGAAGTGTATTGGTAACCATCGACAANAAAGACGANCTTTCGTTCGATATGACACCTCGCGAGGTGAAATCGAAAGAAACNGCGTGAAGTTCANTCAGNCCAGCGGCANAGTATCGAANGANTTCAGCGTGCCCGGAATGTAATACGGCCNTTGGAGAGGTCGTANGGAGTNAGTTCTACAGTTACCCTGTCGCCTGTTAGGATTCGGATGTAGTGTTTGCGCATCTTNCCNGANATATGAGCGGTAACAATNTGACCGTTGTCGAGTTCCACTCGGAACATNGTNTTNGGCAACGTATCGACGATCGTNCCNTCCATTTCAATTGAATCTTCNTTCGCCATTNAGCTNCCTTCGCGTNATNTGAAAGGCGGGATTATGCCCGCTTAATTCGTCCGAATCCACTTACTGTTAATCANCATCTCTATTGGACGGTATTCTGTTTTGTAGNCCATTTTTTTGGAGTCACGAATCCAATAGCCNAAATATACANANGGGAGCTCGAGTCCGCGGGCGATTTCGATGAGCTGCAAGACCATCAACCGGCCCAANCTTCTGCAGTCAAATTNAGGGCTNGGCTCATAAAACGTATAAATTGCCGACAGNCCATTGTTGGGGATTTCATCAAACAGTGTTACNGCGATNAACATTTCATCTATNCGCGCTTCGAGAAAAAAAGCATGCTCTCGNTTGGATGNGAGAAATGACTGATACTGNGANGGGGAGGGCGGATACATATCACCATCAGCATGCCGTNTTTCGATATATCGTTTGTAAAGTNAGTAATGTTCCTCNTCAAGGACCGGNGTTCGGGCTGAAAAACTGACATCNTGATTTCGNTTAAGNGTGCGTATTTGTCTTCTTTTGGGNTTGAAGGAATNAACCGGTACGCGAACNGANATGCATGCTNNGCAATTTGTACACTGTGGTCNGTAGGTNTAGCGACCGGAACGGCGGAAACCTGACTCGGCAAGCTTGACCATCTGAGCCGCGCTCAGATCAGTGCTCGGTTCTACAAACACGGTCGTAGCTTCTTCGTCCTCAAGATAGCTACAAGGATGCGGTGCTGTTGCAAAGAACTTTAGTGCTTCAAAACTGCTCATGACGTCAGTACAGTGATCCTTTCGATAAATTCTTTTCGGGTTATTAGGCTAGCACCGAGTGAGTGAAGATGCGATGTTGGTATCTGGCAGTCAATGAGTTTAATTTGATGTAACTCAGCCTCTTGACAAAGTTTTGCGAGAGCAGCTTTTGAGGCATCAGGAACCAATGAAACCATTGATTCACCGAAAAATACCCGACCTATCTTGACACCGTATAGACCGCCTATGAGCCGGTTATTACTAAAGACTTCAAAAGAACTAGCGGCTCCGTCCTTATGCAGCGCTAGATATGCCTTGATCATCTCATTGGTGATCCATGTTCCTTCATGTTTGGCGCGGGTTGATGCGCAGAGATGAATGAGATCCTGAAAACAGGTGTTAGTTCGGACCTCGAAGGCATATTTTTTGATTGATTGTTTAAGACTCCGCCTGAATCTAAAGGCAGTTGGTTCAAGAATTAGCCGTGGGTCTGGGCTCCACCACAAAATCGGCTCGCCATCTGAGAACCAGGGAAAGATGCCACGTGAGTATGCAATTTTTAGTCGCTCAGGGTTCAAATCGCCCCCCGCACATAATAATCCGTTGGGATCATCGAGTGCCTCGGTAACATCTGGGAAATCCAGGATATCTTCGGGGATCCAGGGTATCAGTGTCTGGACTCGTCGTCGATAAAGCGCTCCGCATCGAGCGCCGCCATGCATCCGAAGCCTGCCGATGTGATTGCCTGACGGTAAATATGATCGGCGACATCGCCCGCTGCAAAAACACCAGGAATGGATGTCTCAGTTGAAAATCCATCTAAGCCTGAGCGGACGATGAGGTAACCATTATTCATATCAAGCTGGCCTGCAAACAGTTCGGTATTTGGCTTATGACCGATTGCTATAAACACACCATGCACGTCGATCTGTTTCTGCGAATCATCTTTCGTGGATTTGATACGCAGCCCTGTTACTCCGGCTTCATCGCCCAATACCTCATCAAGTCGATGATTCCATAAGACTTCGATGTTCGCCTTTGCAAGCAGTCGATCTTGCAGAATTTTTTCGGCTCTTAAGGTATCACGGCGATGTATCAATTTTACTGATTCAGCGAGGTTGGCGAGGTACAGCGCTTCCTCAACGGCTGTGTTACCGCCACCCACAACGGCGACAGAGCGTCCGCGGTAGAAAAATCCATCACAGGTCGCACACGCAGAGACCCCACGACCTTTAAACGATTCCTCAGAATCGAGCCCCAGATACTGAGCACTCGCCCCGGTAGCAATTATAAGAGCATCACAGCTGTAGTTAGCCTGATCACCAACAAGTTCGAATGGTCTCTGATTGAGGTCGGCGGAGTGTATGTGGTCATTAATAACCTCGGTGTCAAACCGTTCCGCATGCGCTTGCATGTCCATCATCAACTGAGGCCCTTGTAGATCAGCTAAGCCCCCAGGCCAGTTTTCGACCTCTGTTGTTGTTGTAAGTTGGCCTCCCACTTGCGTTCCAGTAATCACCACGGGCGAGAGCCCTGCGCGAGCAGCGTAAACAGCTGCTGTCCATCCGGCTGGACCTGAACCAAGAATGATAAGTCGATGATGCACGATTGATCTGTCCTTCTCTGTTAAACTTCGCAATAGTCTATGAAGGCATATAGATTAAAGGTCATTAGTCCATCCTCCAAGGAGTTCGGTTGAACGAATTGACAGCACAGCCCTGGTACACACGCTTAATCCGCGAAGTCGTCTGGCTTTTGGGCGTAGCGCTGTCGATATTTATTTTTTTAGCGCTAATATCTTTCGATGTGAGAGATCCGGGTTGGTCTTTTCATGGTCCTGTTACTGAAGTACATAACACCATCGGCCCAGTCGGTGCATTTGTTTCAGACTGGTTATTGTCATGGTTTGGATATGCAGCCTTCGTGATCGCTTGTTTGCCCACTATTATTGTGCGGTGGATTGCTCGTGGAACGCACGATGGACGGATCTGGATAGCTAGATTACTCGGATTGACACTCTCGCTTCCCGGGTTTTGTATGGTACTTGGCCTGCACCTGGGGTCTAGTTCCTTATGGCTACCAATGGGTATAACCGGTGGAGGTATTCTTGGGGGAGTACTGAATCAGGAACTAGTGGGTGATTTTGGGGTGACCGGTACTGCTTTGGGCGGTCTTCTGTTGAGCCTTATGGGTATTACGGTCGTATTTTCGCTGAAGTGGTCGGATGTGTTGGCCAGTGTCGGTTCCATTACGAGTGAAATCGGGCGATCAGCGGCGGCTATCCTTAGCGGCAAGAGGCAACCTGCTCAGTTGAACATTGAAAGCCAGAGATCGCTCTTGGGGCGTGTACTTGCTCCAATTAATCACGCAATTCTGCCCAAGACAGTCCGCCGAACCTTGACTAAGGTTGCACCGCGTCCGCCCGAAGCTGATGTTGCCCAGATCGAGGCGGAACTTCTGGGGCTTAGAGCAACAGTTGATACTAGTCGTTCTGAGAGGTTGATGCCTAAAATGCCCTCGGATGAGGCTATTTTAAATGATGGACCACGACTGGATTTTGCTAGCCTAGATACCATTGATATTAGGGCTCGCGATCTGAGCCTTGGCCCTGATTCTGTAGTTGACTCGGCGGAGCGGACCATCACGATTTCTCCGTCGAATGAAGCTCAGGCTCTATTGTATGACCGACCGATCTCGGGGCCTGGTCATACAAAACCAAAGTCGAGAAAATCTTCGACGGGTCAGATGATATTGCCGGATTTGTCATTACTTGACCCCGCAGACCCACCATCTGACAAAGGATTTTCTCAGCAAGAGTTAACCCAGATGGGTGAACTCTTAGTACGTCGTCTCGGTGAATTCGGTGTTGAGGCTGAAATTATGGCCATCAATCCGGGCCCCGTGGTGACCCGTTTTGAAATTGATCCGGCGGCAGGTATCAAGGTGTCCCGTATCACCAACCTTGCAAAAGATTTGGCGCGAAGTCTTGCGGTGATAAGTGTCAGGGTTGTGGAAGTGATACCAGGCAAGAGCACTGTCGGTATTGAGATTCCAAATCAATACCGAGAAATGGTTCGTTTGTCTCAGATTCTCGGTAGTGAGGCCTACAAAAAAGATTCATCTGTAGTGTCTTTGGCCCTTGGGCATGATATTTCTGGCCAATCATTGTGCGCCAATCTCGAGAAGATGCCGCACCTCCTAGTGGCAGGTACCACGGGTTCAGGTAAGTCTGTCGGGGTGAATGCTATGTTGCTGTCCATGCTTTACAAGGCGCGCCCTGAGGATCTGCGGTTAATTCTTGTTGATCCAAAGATGCTGGAGTTATCTATCTATGAAGGAATCCCGCACCTACTTGCCCCCGTGGTCACAGATATGAAAGACGCCGCTAACGCGCTTCGCTGGTGTGTTGGTGAAATGGAACGCCGTTATAAATTGATGTCGGCGCTAGGTGTCCGGAATCTTGAAGGCTTTAATCACAAAGTGCGTGAACACGAAGAGCGTGGGGAGCCCCTCGCTGATCCGACCTTCGTTACCTCTGGATTTGATTCAAATGAGGTCGCACCTGAATTGAAGGCAATGCCGTTGATCGTTGTGGTGATCGATGAATTTGCGGACATGATGATGATTGTCGGTAAGAAAGTGGACCAGCTGATTGCGCGTCTGGCGCAAAAGGCGCGAGCGGCAGGGATTCACTTGATACTGGCGACACAGCGGCCGTCTGTCGATGTGATTACGGGCTTGATTAAGGCCAATATCCCGAGCCGGATCAGTTTCCAGGTGAGCTCAAAGATAGATTCGCGCACCGTGCTTGATCAGGGGGGTGCGGAGCAGTTACTCGGTCATGGCGACATGCTCTATTTGCCGGCAGGAAAGCCCGTTCCAGTGCGTGTACACGGCGCTTTTGTGGATGATCATGAAGTCCATAAGGTAGTTAACTTCTGGAAACTGCAGGGGCAGCCAGCGCACGAAGAAGCTATCCTGAACGCACAATCCTCAGGTGATGGTGAGGTGTCAGGGTCGCTTCTGGATAGCGATGATGAGGCTGATCCACTTTATGACGAAGCCGTGGCGTTTGTGATTGAGACGAGGCGGGCCTCTATTTCCGCAGTCCAACGCAAGCTTAAGATTGGGTATAATCGAGCGGCTCGAATGATCGAGGCGATGGAGGCTGCGGGGGTAGTCAGCGAGATGGGTGCCAATGCTTCACGCGAAGTACTCGCCCCGGGACCTCAATGATGCGCGAGCTAGTGGGGTTACTGTGTGTTTGTTGGTCATGTCTTGTGGCGGCCTCACCTGTTGAGGATTTGGCCCGTTTGCTGGAGCCGTATCAGTCGTTTTCGGCTGAATTCAAGCAGAGCACAATGGATCAGGGAGGCGCCCCGATCAATCAGATGACTGGGGAGCTGTCCATTGCCTCTTCGTCAAGGTTTTACTGGAAAACAAATCCGCCATTTTCACAGGTGATTGTTGCGGATAACGAGGTTCTATGGATATTCGATGAGGATCTTTATCAGGTTCAGGTTCGTCCGCTCGATGACACGATTGCAGCGTCCCCTGCCGCGATATTAACCGGCGGGTCCGATACGCTTGATTCGCGATTTCGAGTAACTGATAAACGTGAAAATACTATGGTCGTCTATCGGCTCGTGCCACGAGCCACCGATGAGGTGACGCGCCAGATCGTACTTCGCTTTGATGGGGATAGATTAGTTAATTTATCGATTGAAGACGCTCTGGGGAATCGCTCGTTGGTAACATTCACAGCAGTTAACCTTGATCAACCGAGTCCTGAACGATTCCAATTCACGCCGCCCAAAGATGCGGATGTCATTTACGCACTTGGTGAACGACGTTGACGGTGTGGCTAGTGGGTTGTCGATTAATTGATTAAGTGTCCCGATGCTCAGTAACTCATGCGGTAATTTTTTGTGCACGGTCACTCTAGCCTTCCAAGCCCCACTCTAATTCGCGACCGGCATCTGTTATGCTTGGCCGCTTCTTTTATCCGGCCGGTGATTGTTAAGTTGACTGGTTTTTAAGGAATACAGCGTTTCATGTTAGACCCAAAACTTCTCCGTAATGATCTCGAAAATGTCATTGCACAGCTCGCCCGGAAGGGGTTGCACTTTGACGTGACGTCTTATCAGGCGCTAGAGACCAAAAGGAAGTCCTTGCAGCTTGAAACAGAATCGTTGCAGAACAAGCGCAAGGACGGTTCGAAATCTGTTGGCCTTTTGATGCAGGCCGGTAAGAAAGCTGAAGCGGAAGAGTTGAAGACCGAGATTGCGGAGATTGGCGATCAGTTAGGTGCCATTGAGGCTGAGTTCCAGACCGTGCAGGGTGCCCTGGATCAGTTATTGATGGAGACACCGAATCTTCCTGATACGAGTGTTCCCGATGGATTTGATGAAAACGACAATGTTGAGTTGTCCTTGGTTGGTGAGAAGCCAAGCTTTGGGTTTAGTGTTCGTGATCATATCGAGATTGGTGAACTGTTCGGTGGTCTCGATTTTGATCAAGCAGCACAATTATCCGGTAGCCGCTTTGTGACGATCCATGGTGACTTTGCCAGACTTCATAGGGCCTTAGTCCAGTACATGCTAGATCTGCATACCGAACAGCATGGATACTCTGAAACTTATGTTCCCCTGTTGGTGGATGGACCAATTCTCGAGGGAACTGGTCAACTCCCGAAGTTCAAGGATGATCTGTTCCGTATTGCCCCTGATGATGGTGGTGGTCGAGAGAGGTATCTGATTCCGACAGCTGAGGTTCCTCTGACCAATCTTGTCAGGGACAGCATTATCGATCTGGTTAAATTACCGCTTCAGTATGTTGCACATACGCCATGTTTCAGGGCAGAGGCTGGGTCTTATGGTCGTGACGTACGCGGAATGTTTAGGCAACATCAATTCGACAAAGTTGAACTGGTTTGGATTACACATCCTGATCACAGCTGGGAGGCATTGGAGTCGCTCAGAGGCCACGCTGAGTCTGTGCTCTCCGGTTTGGGGTTGCATTTTCGAGTCGTCAATTTGTGTGCTGGCGATCTTGGCTTCTCGGCCGCTAAAACGTATGACCTTGAGGTATGGCTCCCCGGCCAGAACCAGTTCCGAGAGATCAGTTCGTGCTCGAACTGTCTGGACTTTCAGTCACGCCGGATGCAGGCACGCTTTAGAAATGAACAAGGGAGGCCTGAGCTGGTGCATACCCTGAACGGGTCTGGTGTCGCCATTGGTCGTTGCCTGATCGCTGTTGTTGAGAATTATCAGAATGAAGACGGATCGATCACAGTACCCGAGGTGCTCAGGCCTTATATCAAGACCGATCGACTTACGTTCTAGTCATAAACACTTGGGAGGTTTTGGAAGTCCGGACACGCGCGCGAGTTGCCTGGCCGGACTGACGGGGAATAACTTGTGCAGGTAGATGCTGTTTCCCTTTGAGGGCCCAGCTATTTGTTTTACCCATTTGACGAGTGGCCTCATCGCAGGCGCGTGGTCGAATTCCACATGATATCGACGAGCCAGTTCTATCAGTTCCCAGTGCTCTTCTGTGAGTTGGATGGATTCCAGTTGCGCGAGCTGGCGAGCCGCGTCCTTGTCCCAGTCCTCAAGGTCGTTTAGGTAGCCATTTTCGTCAAGTTGAAGCGCCATCTTAGCTCCAGGTTCTGCAGGGAGATTGTTCCAGTTTTTGAATCCATTGATCCATGGTCAGGACATTGACGTTTCTATTTGGGACGAGGGCCGCGTCACCCGAAAAGATGGCGACCTCACACGGAAAGTCTTCGAGATCGTTAAGAGCATTGATCGCTTCCCCTGCAATTACTGCAAGGTGATGCGGTTCAATCCAATAGAGCGCGTCTGCTAGCGCGGTTTGTGAAGTGATTAGATGGATCATCATGCTTCCAGAACTACATCAGAATCGTCAAGGCATCGTTTGATCGTCTCATGACTCGCCACCGATCCGGGAAATTGATCAGAGGGCTCGAAATCCCAAGAGCTGCAACTCCCCTGATCGACAAGGATAGTTTCGACGTCATACAGAGGTAAACTCTTGAGCTTGCCGCTGATCGCGAGGGGGCTACTATCGGGCATCTCGGGCAGTGTCGCCCATAGAACACCGGCATCCTGTAGGATGACTGATACCGGGCATTCGAAGGTCGCAAGGACCAGAGCCATGTCGATCATCTCGCGGGTACCCAGTGCCTGAGTGGGACCCGATCGAATCACGAGAGTCACCGATTTCATCGGAACTGCACCACCCGATCTGCGGCCTGTAGTTGTTCAGTCCACTCACCGAGCCCGCCGACCCGAAGGTTTGTCATAAGACCGTCTTGAGTAACTCCGCGCCGCTCGGTGGCGGTAATGCAGGCAACTACGTCACAGTGTTGGTGTTGTGCGAGCGTCTCGAGTAACTGACTGGGGTCTGTCTCACCTTGGGGTACGTCACGTCGCCCGTTTGCGAGTAGGACACCGTCTTCATACAGAAAGCAAAAGACCGCGTACCCTTTGGATAACGCGGTCTCGATTGTTTCTAGGGCCCTGAGTGGGAGAGTCCCTCGGTCAGGACCTACCGACAGCAGGACTGCGAGTAGCCTCACTCGTCCCCAGAAAATACGCCCAGTAGCGCGAGCAGGTGTGCGAAGAGCATGTAGATATCGATGTAGAGTGCAACGGTCGCCATCACATAGTTTGTCTCGCCCCCATGGATGATTCGGCTGGTGTCATAAAGAATGTAGCCCGCTGCGAGTAACACCAGCATCGCGCTTACCACGAGACTTAACGCGGGTATCTGGAAGAAGATCAAACCGATCGATGCCAACAGCGCTATGATTAGGCCAGTAAAAAGGAATCCGCCCATGAAGCTGAAATCCTTCTTGGTAGTCAGCACGTATGCAGACAATGAGAGAAACACCGCCGCGGTACCGAATAATGCATTTCCGACCACTGACGCTCCACCAGGAGACTGCAGGTAGTATGAGATCATTGGCCCGAGGCTCCATCCCATGAAGCCGGTGAATGCGAACACAAGCGGCAGT
>PAWX01000059.1 GCA_002714245.1 Gammaproteobacteria bacterium
ATATCGAAGAACGCGTCAAGAAAATCGTATGTGAACAGCTTGGCGTCAAGGAAGAAGAAGTCACCACNGAATCTTCATTTGTNAATGACTTGGGTGCCGATTCACTNGACACNGTTGAATTGGTGATGGCTTTGGAAGAGGAATTTGAAACAGAAATCCCTGATGAAGAGGCCGAGAAGATCNCCACTGTTCAGCAAGCAATTGCATACATCGAAGCAAATCTTTNATTAGGATTGNCAACGACGTATAACTNTTGAAAAGCCGCGTTNTGCGCGGCTTTTTTGTGTCGATCATTGAGAGAANAACTATGTCAAAGCGTCGCGTNGTGGTCACGGGTTTGGGTATGTTAAGTCCCTGTGGCGTNACCGTNGAGGAGTCATGGAAGGCGATTCTGNATGGGCAGAGTGGCATNTCTGCCATTACAGAATTTGANACCACAGACTACCCAACGAAATTCGCGGGATTAGTCCCTGAGTTTGATCTTGAGCAGTACATGTCTGGCAAAGAGGCCCGTAAAATGGANCCNTTTATCCAGTNTGGNATGGTGAGNGCTATTCAAGCGGTAGAGCAGTCAGGATTGATGGANNCTGNTTTTGATCCGACTCGNGTCGGCGTCTCNATTGGATCCGGTATTGGTGGGTTAACNCTAATTGAGAATACGANCTTGCTNTTGAGTGAACGCGGACCACGTANGGTCTCCCCNTTTTTTGTACCCGGATCGATNATNAANATGATTGCCGGTAATTTNGCGATCAAATATGGCTTNCAGGGCCCTAACATCGCAATNACNACCGCTTGTACGACTTCGACGCATTGCATTGGCTTTGGTGCGCGTATGATCGCCTACGGAGATGCTGATGTTGTGNTAGCCGGTGGCGCTGAAAAAGCGTCTACCCAGCTTGGNATNGCAGGGTTTTCCGCGGCACGTGCCTTATCCACTCGAAATGANGCNCCTGAAGCGGCAAGTCGCCCTTGGGATAAAGATCGGGANGGNTTTGTACTGGCCGATGGAGCAGCGACCATGGTGCTTGAAGACTATGAGTCNGCGAAAGCGCGTNGAGCTAACATCATAGCTGANCTAGTTGGTTTCGGCATGAGTGATGATGCTCATCACATGACGGCNCCCGCTGAGGATGGTCGTGGNGCTCGCTCGGCGATGGTNAACGCCCTNAAAGACGCAGGCTTGGCNGTNGACGAGNTNAGCTATGTGAATGCACATGGGACNTCGACCCCACTAGGAGACGTGGCGGAATCACAAGCNATTGAAGCATTGATGGGNNCGCANGCACCACACGTCGCAGTGAGTTCGACNAAATCAATGACAGGGCATGCTCTGGGAGCTGCCGGTGCNCTCGAGGCCTGTTTNNGTGTTCTTTCAATCCGTGATCAGGTGCTACCACCAACCATNAACCTTGATGAAGTTGGGGAAGGATGCCGTTTGGATTATGTNCCAAATACGGCACGTGAAGCGTTNGTTNATATTGCCGCGTCCAATAGTTTTGGGTTTGGTGGTACNAACGGAACATTGATCTTTAAGCGNGTGTAATGCTCNTAATTGCCCGGCTTGGACTGGTNGGACTGATNGGCATCAGTGNCCTNGNGATTGTAGGACGANTCTGGTTGGGGTCGATTAAGACCCAACCAGTAGCCGNCCAATCTCTGGACGTNNCAGTCGGCTCTACGGCTAGTGAGGTTCTGGCNGAGCTCAATCCTCAGTTAACCNGTCGCGCGCGAGCGTTTGTGTTTTCTTTGTANCCGCAATTATCCTATGTNCAGCATGGCAGGTATNTCTTTTCNCCNGGAACGACAGCTTTGNCAGCNTTAGCTAAGATTCACAAGGGANACGNGGTTNTTGAACGATTGACGATTCCTGAAGGGATCACGGCACGCGACCTNTTTGATCGTTTGTCAGATCACGAGGCACTTNGNGGCCAAGTGTCTTTAGTTAAGGGAGTATGGCGATACCTCAGCACTGATTGGTCTGCCCATGAGGGTGTATTTCTTGCNGAAACCTATCTGTGGCAACAANAGATGTCGAANGACGCNCTTNTAAAGCAGGCACATGAGANCTTATTNTTNGCCTTAAATGAGGCTTGGGAAGGCTCCGATCCCATNGTTANATCCATTTTGAGTTCACCATATGAGTTACTGATTCTCGCTTCTATCGTGGAGAAAGAGACGGCACTANCCTCAGAGAGACCTCGTATTGCTGGCGTATTTCTTGAGCGTCTGAAACGTGAAATGCGTCTGCAGACTGATCCAACTGTTATTTATGGACTTGGTGATCGTTTTGATGGCAATTTGACGCGCAAAAATCTTAGAGAAAAAACGGCATATAACACCTACCGGATTGATGGCTTACCACCAACACCCATCGCAATTGTAGGGCCAGAGGCATTGGTCGCTGTCGCGCATCCCAACATGACCGGTGAGCTCTACTTTGTAGCGGATGGTAGCGGAGGACATGTGTTTTCACGGACACTCGAGGCGCATAATGCAAATGTTCAAAAATATCAGTTGAAGCGATGACGAATCATAAAGCTCAGTTCATCACGTTGGAAGGCGTAGAGGGTGCCGGTAAGAGTACGCAGAAACAGGCGCTCTGTCAGTTATTGGACGCTAACGGAATCCGGTATATCGAGACACGAGAACCAGGCGGCACACCTTATGCGGAGGAAATTCGGGCGTTATTGCTTGAAAGTTCTGATGAGATCCCTCAGGCAAAAACGGAGCTCTTGCTGATGTTTGCTGCAAGGGCGCAGCATCTTGAAAAAAAAATATTACCGGCACTTGAGCGCGATGTTTGGGTCGTGTGCGACCGATTCACCGACGCCACTTATGCGTATCAGGGCGGTGGTCGTGGACTTCCGGGCGGTTGGATCCAGACATTGGAAAAACTGGTCCAAGACGAGCGAGTCCCTGACGTGACGTTGTTCTTTGATGTTCCTGTTGAGATAGGACTTAAACGTGCACATCGGCGCGGAAATCTTGATCGAATTGAGTCCGAGGATATCGAATTCTTCGAGCGAGTGCGGAGAACGTATCAGCAGATAGCAACCCGTGATTCCGGTCGTGTGATCACGCTTGATGCGACGGTTGATGTGGAGCTCCTGACTGAAGAGATGACAAGCCGACTCATGAGTCGTTGGGGGCTCAAATGTCGCCCTGGTTGAAGTCTTCTTGGCAGTCGATTCTGGAAGGCCTTCAATCGGCATCGCCACCGCATGCGTGGTGCCTGACGCATACGCCGGCCGTTATTGCGGATTCATTGACTGATCATTTGGCACATTCATTGTTATGCGATACTCCAAGAAAGGGAGAGCCTTGTGGTGAATGTGTATCTTGTCGAATTCCTGACCCGCATCCTGACATTCTGACCTTAGGGCCCGAGGGCGCGGCCGGGATGATCAAAATCGACAGGGTTCGAGAAGCCATCGAGGTCGCTTATACCACGGCATCGGTGGCCGGACGCCGTGTGATGATAGTGCGGCCGGCCGATTGCCTTAACCAAGCCGCGAGCAATGCGCTTCTGAAGGTTGTAGAAGAGCCCCCTTCTGGCACGGTATTTATATTTCAGACAGCGGTTCCTGGGAAACTATTGCCGACGCTTTTGAGTCGCTTGAGGATGGTCAAGGTGCCTGTCCCAACACCACAGATTCTTGCAAAAACAGCGCAGAGTCTCGGTATAAACGGTGAGGATCTCCTAGTTACGGATGCGCTATTAGCTGAACCCATGGCAATGCAAAACGCGCCCGAGCGCGTGGGGCTAGCCCGTGATGTTCTGGATGCGCTGGTGCGTATACGTTTTGGAGAAGATAGTCAGGTCGTGTTAAAGCCATTCGGAAAAGTAGATATGTTGACAGCCTCGACCGTGATGGAGCGCGTTTGTGATCAGTTAATTCGTGCGCAGTTTCAACAATCATCGCAAGACCCTATCACCGCTGCGTTAAGCGCACCTTATCCGACGGTGCGACTACTGTATCAGTACAAAGAGCGTGTCGCTGAAGTACGCACACAGGCGCAGGCGGGGATTGCTGTGAATTCAGGGCTTGCTCTTGGCTCTCTGTTTGCCGCTTGGGCATTTATATGGGCAAGAGTTCCGAGATAATAGAGATTTGGGTTAAAAGATACGCATGTATTGGAACTAAAGGTAGTGCGCTGGTCATTACATAAATTCTCTATCGCTCCATTCTTTGAATTGTGACCTTTTTTCCATTTATTTGGGTGAGTCAAACATCTGTGGGGCATATCCCATCTGCGCAAAATCATATGCTCAAAACCTGCTTA
This sequence comes from Gammaproteobacteria bacterium, assembly GCA_002714245.1. Taxonomy (GTDB): domain Bacteria; phylum Pseudomonadota; class Gammaproteobacteria; order Pseudomonadales; family Litorivicinaceae; genus HIMB30. The sequence continues at coordinate 4,288 of PAWX01000059.1, forward strand.
AACTTTTACTTTAATACAGATAACTTCATTGGGTTTTAGCTTAGAGTTGACATCCTTAAAACAAGTGTTGGGAGACCGTTTATGCCTCTGGAAGTGTAATTCTCAAATTACTTGCGCATCACTGTTACAATCCGCTCCGGGGGGAATTCATGATTGATTCACATTGCCATCTCGACTGTATTGATATCTCGGACCGTGAAGGCGGAATCCAGTCCATATTGGACCTGGCTCGTGAACACGGCGTGGACAGAATGCTGTGTATTTCGATCACGCTTGAGAATGACGCTCCGAGGCGACTTGCCAAGGCCTATGACGCTGTATGGGCAACAGTTGGGGTCCATCCATGCCATGCGCATGAAGAGCCGGAGGTGACTGTTGACCAACTATTAGAGCTCATCCGCGCGGATTCTGTCATTGCGCTCGGTGAGACGGGTTTGGACGGTTTTCATGAACCGGTGACCGATGTGCAACGTGAGAGTTTTGTAACCCATTTGCTGGCGGGCAAGCAGGCGGGCTTGCCGATTGTTGTGCACACTCGAGACGCACGCGACGAAACGATCGAATTGATCAAGACACATGGTTCGACTGAGATTACGGGCGTACTACATTGCTTTACAGAGTCATGGGAGATGGCTAAGCGAGCCATCGACCTTGGCTATTACATCTCGATGTCCGGTATCGTGAGTTTCCCTAAAGCGACTAATGTGCACGAGGTCTGTCGAAAGATCCCAGACGATCGTCTATTGATCGAAACCGATTCACCGTGGCTTGCGCCAGTTCCTTATCGTGGGCAACCAAATGAGCCAGCGTTCGTCAGTCATGTGGCCGACGCGGTTGCTCAAATAAGGGGCACAAAGCCTGAGGTAATTGCTGACCAAACGACTGAGAATTTTTTTCGCTTATTCAGGGCAGCTAATCCATGAATCCGACTGAATCAGCGAGGAGTGAGCGCGAGCATCGCAAACGGCAGGCGTTTATTGGTCGTGAACAAGACATCCTCTCTGTGAGTGAAAGGCTAATGGCAGACAAGGGTATTCGCAAAGTTTCTGTAGATACTATTGCCGCTCGAACCGGAATAGGTAAGGGCACGATCTATAAGCATTTCGACAGTAAGCGTGGCTTGTTGATCGCTATAGCTACACGGCATTATGACACCTTGTTCGAATTGCTGGGACGCTCCACTGATCCTGCACAAGCTCTGTCTGACTGGATTGAAGCACGGCTTAACGGTGCCCGACAGTCAATGTTAATTCGAGAATTGACGGAGACGTTGGCGGATGATTCGGGGGCTCTCTCAAAAATTCAGGAATCTCAGGTCCAGATGCGAAAACGCCTTGCAAAAGTATTGTCCGGATCATCGACTACGCGAGGAGAGTCTGTGGAGCGCGCCATGTTGCTTGAATCACTTGTCCAGGGTGCACTCGTTGAAATGGAATCGCCCCTAAAAACGCAGTCGTCCGATGTAGACGAGTGGATTGAGTCCATCACACGAATCGCTTCTGTGTTGTTAAGCCAACCAAGGCAGCCTGAAAAAGATAAGCGATTGACCTATCTTTAGTCGGTTACCTTAACTCGGTCGCCTGTGCTAATAAGCCCGCTACTGCTCGTGCGCAGGAAGAGCCCACACACATCGGTTTCGCATAACTGATTCAGATGATCAAGGAATCCTCTGGTACGTTTACCATGCCAGTCAAACTCAGTAGCTCGGCATCTAACAATCGGTTCAATGACCTGGAACTGTGCGGATCCTATCATCAACGTTTTTCCCACCCATTGTAGCTCTTGGAAGGGTTTCGCTTGTTCGATTAACAGATTACCTCGATAGCGCTCCGGATAATCTGTTGTGCCTGTAGCGTTCGCGATAGCATTGATGGTTGAACGATTCAGTAGCGAGACATATGCCTCTTTTTCGTCGGTAAACCCGCTCTCGAGTGTCTCAAGTGTAAATTGTCCGAGTGAGGGGTCGAGACGTGATATCCATTCTGCGAAGGTTCTTCCATCTAACAAATCACGTGACATGGTCAGCGTTTGATTGGAATGACTAAGGGTGACATAGTCGGTCGTCCACTGTATTTGAATATCTGCACAGAGATTGGATTGTGTGGACTGCAGAAAATATTTTTTTGATCGCCAGTTTTTTGGATCTGGTGGCACTCGGTCGCAGAACTGGAGTGCATGCCGGCGATCACCCGGCAGCGTTTCCCCTCGTTTAACTGCGACATCTGTCAACAGCTCGCCGGCGAGTCCTTTAATTGGGTAGCGCTTGATGGACGTGAGAATCATCAAAATGGCTCAGTGGGATGCTCGCACAACTCCAGCAATACGCCTTGCGTATCTTTTGGATGAACAAAAGCGACCTTGGTTCCGTGAGCGCCGGGCACTGGTGTTTCGTTGATTAGCGTGTAGCCCCCTTGTCTGAGGCGGTTGAGCTCGGCCTCGATATTGGTGACCGTGATCGCTAATTGTTGAAGACCTCCTTTACCAGCATTTTTTTGGATAAACTTTGCGATCAGGCTTTCTGGCTCTGTTGCCGCAATCAATTCGATACATGACTCGCCAATCTGGAAAAATGCAGTTTCCACTTTCTGTGAATCGATACGCTCTCGTCCGGTAAGCTTAAACCCAAGGCCTTGATAGGTTTTGATAGCTTCCTCGATATCTGTGACTGCAATGCCAACATGGTCAATTTTATGCAGCATACCTATTATTCCCCCATATCTTAGAAGTATTCTAAGAGCCAAGCATAATAAAAAGGAGGCTCAGATGTTTAGATCAATAGTTGTGGACGACTTTATGACTACGCACTTGGCAACCGCAAAACCCGAAATGGATTTACTTTCCCTTGTCGATTTGTTGCTCATCCAGACTATATCCGGCGCCCCGGTTGTTGATGAGAATGGCAAATTGGTGGGTATGATCTCCGAACAGGACTGTCTAAGGGCAATCCTAGTGGGTACATATCAGGGTGACATTGGCGGGCGGGTTTGCGACGCAATGAGTGTACCGGTAGAGACAATCCAACTAGGGTCAAATATCGTTGAGGTTGCTGAGCGGATGCTTAAAACAAACCGACGACGATTCCCGGTGGTTGACTCAGACGGTAACCTTAGGGGCCAGATTTCAAGACGAGATATTCTCCGTGCCGTGCGGGCCTATGAGATTCCAAATATGTGAGAAAAAGGTGGCGAAGTTATAGGTTATTTTTAAGCCAATCAATACAACTGATGGCGGCCTGAGTCGGCGATATTTGCCCAAGGGTCACGTGCTTTTTCTGTGCTTTATAGAAATCCACCCAGGTCGCATTTTCGTCTAGATGATTTGCTATTCCCTCACTCAGAAGCCGCTCAAACCATTGGCTTGCCTGACCTGTTCGCCGTTCCGGGATCGCCTCAGTTCCGGCTTCGCAATAGGCACTAATTCGGTCCCAAAGGGCTTCGATACCTCGTTGTTCCAGAGAGCTTACAGATAACACCTCCGGTGTCCAAAATCCCTGATGGTTTAGATATCCCATGGCGTTTTTGTAATGGACTACCGACTGGTTTGCCAATCGCTCTGCATCACCGTCGGCCTTGTTGATAACAATGAAATCAGCTACTTCCAAGATACCTTTTTTAATTCCCTGTAACTCGTCACCGCCACCGGGTTGAATGAGTACAAGAAATAAGTCTGTCATCGAATGGACTTCGTATTCACTCTGACCAACACCGACAGTCTCGACCAGGATGACATCAAACCCTGCTGATTCGGTAACTAAGATCACCTCACGCGTTCGGTTAGCAACGCCACCCAACGAGCGTCCGGCCGGTGATGGCCTGATAAACGCGTCAGTTTTGCGTGATAACTTTTCCATCCTCGTCTTGTCACCTAGAATTGAGCCCCCGTGGAGGGGAGAGGACGGGTCTACGGCAAGCACCCCAACACGTTTTCCGAGACCGATTAGAAAGAGCCCAAAGGCCTCGATAAATGTTGATTTTCCAACACCGGGAACGCCGGAGATACCGATACGGATGCTCTGCCCACTGTGAGGGAGGCACTGTTCAAGGAGTGCCGCTGCCTCTTTTCGATGCCTTGGATTTGTGGATTCAACCAGCGTGATGGCTTTGGCCAGAGCGCGGCGCTCGCTGTTCCGTATTGCACTGAAATCGATCTCAGGCACCTATGCTCTCTATAGCATCAAGCACTGACTTGGCACAGTCTGGAATCGTGGTTCCCGGACCGAATATTGCGGCGACACCATGATCGTATAGAGCCTGATAATCCTTTCGTGGGATGACTCCACCAGCGAAAACCACAATATCATCTCCACCCTCGGCTACTAATATAGCTCTAAGTTCAGGAATGAGAGTTAGGTGGCCGGCTGCGAGTGAGCTTACGCCAATGGCATGTACATCGTTTTCAATTGCCTGACGTGCAACCTCTGCCGGGGTTGAGAACATTGGGCTTAGATCAACATCAAATCCAAGATCAGCAAAGGCGGTCGCTACCACTTTGGCACCACGGTCATGGCCATCTTGGCCCATTTTCGCCACTACTATTCGAGGTCTGCGACCAGCATAGCGTTCGAATTTATCAATGCGCGAGCTCAAAGCTTGCCAGTCTGAATCGTTCTGGAAATGACTCCCATACACGCCGGTAACACTCCGATGGGTTGCTTGGAAACGTTTAAACACAACTTCCATTGCATCAGAGATTTCGCCAACTGTACACCGTGCCCGCATCGCCTCGANGGCCAGAGCNAGTAAATTACCAGATCCNCCTGCGGCGCAATCNGTAATGGCCTTGAGGCAGNCATCAGCATGTTTTTGATNTCGATTGGCCTTNATACGNTTNAGTTGCGCGATCTGGGCCTCNCGAACTTTTTGATTATCGATTGAAAGGACNTCAAATTCNTCTTCGGTGCCCTCTGNCGANATATATTTGTTGACACCAACAATTACGTCCTCNCCACGGTCAATCCGAGCTTGTTTATTNGTCGCCGATTCTTCGATACGAAGCTTTGGTAGACCAGCCTCAATAGCCNNGGCCATACCACCTTCCTTNTCGACCTCAGTGATCAATTCGCGTGCCCGTTCNGCCAANTCNTTGGTGAGTGATTCCATCATGTATGATCCGCCCCAGGGATCGACAACCTGACNGATCCCGGTCTCTTCCTGAAGAATNAGTTGGGTGTTGCGAGCAATCCGNGCACTGAATTCTGTGGGTAATCCAATTGCTTCNTCAAATGAGTTTGTGTGCAGTGACTGNGTTCCACCAAAGACGGCGGCCATNGCCTCAATCGTTGTGCGTACTACGTTGTTGTATGGATCCTGCTCGGTCAATGACCAGCCNGAGGTCTGACAATGGGTTCTCAANACTGTCGACCGCTCTGATTTTGGATTGAANTCGTTGATGATTTCGGTCCACAGNANNCGCGCGGCACGAAGTTTCGCAATCTCCATGAAAAAGTTCATNCCAATTCCAAAAAAGAANGACAAACGTGGTGCGAACTGNTCGATGTCNAGACCTGCTGACAGTGCCGTNCGGACATATTCTTTGCCATCTGCGAGGGTNTATGCNAGNTCNAGNGCAGCATCCGCTCCNGCCTCTTGAAGATGGTACCCAGAGATTGAAATGGTNTTGAATTTCGGCATCCTAGCGGANCAATANNCGATNACATCNCCAATGATNCGCATCGACGGCTNGGGTGGATANATATAGGTATTNCGCACCATGAACTCTTTCAAGATGTCGTTTTGAATCGTNCCTGACAATTCTTCTTGNGAGACTCCCTGTTCTTCNGCCGCGACAATNTANCCNGCTANCACCGGGAGAACTGCACCATTCATGGTCATTGACACAGAGACCTGATCGAGTGGAATGCCTTCAAACAGTATTTTCATGTCTTCGACGGAGTCGATNGCTACACCNGCCTTCCCGACATCACCAGATACGCGAGGATGGTCTGAGTCATACCCCCGGTGTGTCGCAAGNTCAAATGCGACCGATGCNCCCTGGCCGCCTGCNGCAAGAGCTTTCCGATAGAANGCATTCGACTCNTCTGCGGTTGAGAANCCAGCATATTGCCGAATCGTCCAAGGNCGACCTGCATACATTGTGGCTTTTGGACCTCGCACGAAGGGCGTCATGCCCGGCATGCTGTTCAGATNCTTGAGATGCTNGATNTCGTCCCCGGTATACAGAATNTTTANNCCGATNCCTTCTGGTGTGAACCAGGTCATTTCATCGGGAGTCAATCCCTTGGATTCTTCTGAGACTAATTCTTCCCACCTTTTCNTNTCTGTCATANNGGCCTNATAACCCNCTCAGTTGTTCGATGGTATGAGTGAGNCTCGATTGTGCAACAGTTTCCTCATCAACGANTTCAGCGANCTCGTCGGGNTCGATGCGATACAAGGGCTGGCCTTTTTGCACGNNAAGACCGTCNCNACGTTCAANGAGAACCTCGGTNACAGTTCCTGANAATTCAGCATATTCCTTGTTGAACATNTTCATAACTTCGATGATATACAANGGGTCGCCGACATCGAAGTGAGTTCCGACCTCGAGGAAGTGCGGTGCGCCGGGTGTTTCCTGTGCGTAGAACATNCCTCCCGANACNGCAACGATTTCGTTGGTGGATGCNAGGGGCGGTGGAACTAATATTTTTNTGGNGNGTTCTGTGCTCTCAGGATCTTTCANACNNTCAGGAATGCTGATCATNAGGTTTTNACTCACACTTAAATCGTCAAANCCGACTACCAGTGAAGATTTCACAACNATCGCGAGCAAATCGAGACCCAACTGNAATCCTTCGTGTGCNGCCAATANTTCCTGCCAGATNTCTGATTCGATGCCTTTTGGTGCTTGATTTTTTGTGAGTATCTTTTGCCAGGCGCTCCATTTTTTNGATCCAAGTTGTTGTTCAAGATCTTNATAGAAGCTNAGCCCCTGCTCTAGGATGNCTCGATCATGNTCCCAGATCACCTCAAGCGCGGGCGCGGNNTCTTNNTAATCCATATTCAGGTAATGATACAAATCTGCCAANACAATGAGGGGGTTGATATTCCATTGGAATTTCTNACCCTCAAANGACCACTCTGANCGTACCTTTGAAATCCATCCAATNAGCAGATGGGGGTTGTCTATCAAGCGCTTTAATGGGCGAGTNATCAAGGTTCNCTTTCTNGANAANACNTCNTTGTNCNATGNTTGCTTGGCGAGATNTTGGAATCCNGCGTCNAGGTCCANTTTCTTTACTTCCTCGAACAAAAGACCAGTCANAGTGAGNTAGGGTTGAATGAACGCTGTGGTTGNCTTCGCGTAGNGANTTTGNGCCAAGAACCAGTGCAGNAGNCCATAATGAAACTCTAAATTTGTCTGCACNTCNTGCCCATCAATCCTCATTTTCCNTAGGACCTCTGCCATCCGCTGGNAGCNAATCAAACGGTCANCGCCGACGGTCAAGACCAGAGCAATNTTCGAGTCATATGCGCCGGCCAAGGTGTACTTCATAAANGAANTGGTNTCTGGNTTTTTGACACAAATCCCCTGATCNTCTCTGATTTCGTTCTCAATGGGTGCCGACCAATACTCAACCACGCCACCGGCATGCGGTGTAAGCCCAGCATTAGTGGCATTTAAACGCGCTTCGATCGAGGCATTCTCGCGATTGATTCGGGTGGGTTTCGGTAGCTTCCGTTTGTGCCAAGCGATAATCGCCATGACTTCTACCAATGAGTTGACGACGAAGGCGTCAGAGGGATCGTCTGGGTTCTCGAAACGAAGGCCGTAGCAGAGTTCGCTGACACGATGCTCGACCTGAATACGGGTATTCATTTCCATAAAGTAATGCCGGTCACCATCAACGATACACTCAAAGGTCGAGACCGAATCAAGGCCAACAGCTGCACCAAATCGGATCGCTTCATCTTCCATGCGCTCGAGGATTTGTAGATCTGACTCGAGTGCACGTTGTTGCGTTGGATTATTTGAGGATTCCGCGATTATGGTTCGTAGGCTTTCGGTTGTTGTAGAAACCTCGAGTAACTTCTGTTCATGCATCTGAAGGGAACAATCACGACCACCCAGAGTGAGACACCAATCGCCGTTACCAATCACCTGAATTTCCTGATGGCGAGTGGCTTCTATGTTCAACTCTATTACGATGTTCTTATTGTCACCACGACCTGTTGCCTTGACTTCATTTAATATCTCGCGAATTAGTGCAGGTACCTTCGCTGATGCATTTTTGACCTGAGTCTCTTGATCGCCAGCATAATCTAAAGGAGCAGCCACAATCCGCTGGCCTTTTCCACCTCCACCGCCGATGGCTTTAAGCCTGATACGATTGGTTGGTTGTTTATTGAACAATGCTGCCACTTCAATTTCGGCCTGCTTGGCGATTTCATCGACGGTGATGACATCGATCAAGGCCTGATAACTTGCAGTTAATAATGCTTCCGCTTGTTCGTACTCGGTCGACCCTGTGGGTACATCCAGGTCATGAGCTCGGGCAATAGTTTCAAGGCCACCTTCATCATGCGCCTTTTTCAACAGTGTGCGCACTGTCAAATCATCAATGCCTGGAACAACAGATACGTTCGAGGTGAGGGCTGCCCGTTTCGCTTCATCCTTCAGACCAGCCTGACGGACAGTGCGCGAACAGGGTCCGATGAATATGAGCCCTGATTCTTCAATTGAGCGTACCAGGCTTTGATCTTCTGCCATAAAGCCGTAGCCCGCAAATATCGAGTTGTGTCCGTTATCTATAGCGATCTGAATAATTTGCTCGATCCGCTGATCACGCTCCTCCTTAGTTGCACCAGTGTAGTCAGGTACTCGGTGAATCCGCGTCGGATCATTGACCAGTCGTAATTCGGGTGCGAGAGCATTCTGGTAGGTGATAGAGTCTTTCTCAGATAATAATATGCCATATTCAGCACCCATCTCCGTGAGGACATCCATGACTTCTTTGCGGATCGGTCCACGGCAGATGATCAGGCAGTCGATGTCCTCGCAGGCATATTGCCTGACCCAGGCAGAGTTCGCTTGAGAGAGGCGACGTTGTTGATGGATCAAGTCTTGGCCCATTAGTGGAACTCCCTCTGGAGAGCGGCCATCGGTTTTGGCTGGTATGCCCTAATGTAATTGAGGAAGTTTTCTCCAAGCGTTTGCCGCAAGTCTTGAGGCATGACGATTTGACTAATTGAGCCTAGGGCGAGGGCCTCTTTTGGATTCATCAATTCGGCTTCGTAACGTTGATCCAGTAGCGTTTCTTGGTTTTTGAGCCAGGCCACGGCGTCAGGATCACGACCCGCGGCGCGACTTTTCGCTTCAAGCCGCAGTGATTTCAATTCATCTTTGTAAACAAACTCCTTCCCAGCCGGACCCATAACAGCGAGACGCGTCGTCGGTAATGCGAATACCATGTCTGCACCAAGTTTGTAGTTGTTGAAAGCGGCATAGGCGCCACCGAACGCATTTCGCATGATTAGCAAGAATCTTGGTACTCGGAGGTCGATAATTGCGTCAAGCATTGCCCTGCCAGCCTGCACAATACCTCGGCTCTCTTGGTCACGACCGGGCAGGAAGCCAGTGGTATCTTCCATAAACAACATCGGGATGTTGTAGAGGTTGCAGAAACGGATGAAACGTGAATTTTTCGACGCAGCATCGATATCAATCTGACCCGAAGAAACAGCTGAATTGTTTGCACAGAAACCAATAACGTGGCCGGCAATTCGTCCAAATGCACAAATGGTGTTACGTGCACGATTTGGTTGGAATTCATAAAAATCACCGTGGTCACAGATTTGTTGGATAATGATGGTCACATCGAGTGGCGTGTTGAAACCGCTCGGTGAGTTAAAGGCACGTTTCAACAGAATATCAACATCCCAAGTCTTGCGCGTGATTGGATCTGAGGTTGGCTGAAATGGTGCCATTTTTTCATTATTCGACGGCAAGAATCGTAGAAGCCGGCGTACTTTACGGATGGCCTGTACTTCGTCTTCAACAACATAGTCTGTGACACCCGTCTGACTATGGACACTGGGACCACCAAGTTCATCGGGTGTGATGTCTTCACCGAGAACGTTTTTGATTACCGACGGACCGGTTAGGCCAAAAAATGTGTCATTGGGTTGAATGACGAATGAACCCTGACGCGGGAGGTATGACCCGCCCCCTGCGTTGAATCCGAACATACACATAATCGATGGTACGCGACCCGAAATCTCTCGAAACGCTCGAAACGCCTCGGCATAACCGTCGAGTCCACCAACACCGGCGGGGACGAAGGCTCCGGCTGAGTCATTCAAACCG